>CAZGBL010000175.1:0-4799 GCA_964523955.1 uncultured Oscillospiraceae bacterium
GAGTGTCAGTTGAAATTTACTTGTTTTCGTAAATCCCTAAGTTGCACCCTCTTTCCCTTTAGATGTGTCTCCAAACACAATTAGGGCGATGATCGGTACGCTGGAGGAGCCTCCAGTCAAAGCTCATCTTGTTCGTGATCTTCTTATCCCTGTAGAGGGAGGTGAGATACCGGCAAGATTATATGTACCGGAGGGAGATGGTCCCTTTCCTGTCTGCCTTTTCTTTCACGGGGGCGGATTTGTAGGTGGAAATACGATATCCTACGATGCGCCGCTGCATGCAGCCTGTATTGACAGCGACTGCATCATTTTGTCTGTAGACTACCGTCTGGCTCCGGAAAATAAATTTCCGACATGCTTTGAAGACTGTTATGCCGCGACAAAATGGGCGTCAGAAAACGCAGAATCCTTTAACGGAGATCAGAAACGATTAGCGGTTTCCGGAGTCAGCGCCGGCGGAACCTTAGCAGGCGCTGTGGCAGTCATGGCTCGTGATCGAAAGGGTCCAAAGATCAGCTATCAGGTCTTGATGTATGCTGTTACCGATATGGCCAGATCTGTAAAATCTCAATCTCGGATCGATTATGCAGAGGGATATTATCACTGCGAAACAAATGGCCGCATTTTCGATAACTTTCTAATCAGAACAGAAGAAGATAAGAAGCATCCGTATCTTTCACTCGTCCTGACTCCGGATTTACATGATCTTCCGAAGGCGTTGGTTATGACGATGGAGTATGATATGCTTCGTGATGAAGCGAAGGCTTACGCTGATCTAATGAGGGATGCAGGGGTTGAGGTTGAATATTATATGGCTCCGGGCATGACACACGGCGTTTTTGTATGGAATAGCTGGTGTCCGGCAGCTAAAACTGCGGTAAATGATTACTTTGCGGCAGCATTAAAAAAAGAATTTTACAAAGCATAAACGTGCATATCGGCTATTGATATATTTACTGGATAAAATGATAACTCTCCTTTTCAAGTAAGGTGCAGGTTTTGCTCCGCTTGAAATGTTTTTGTCAAACTCTTTTGACACTCTCCATAATCTAAAATGCCTTCGGAGTTTAAAAACGTCGAGGGCATTTTTAAATAAATAATATTAAATGTGAAGTATCGATTTTATACATGGGGGTATTTCCATTATTTCATCAGCAAAAGTGTCCTGAGACGTACCGTATCCGCTGGCGCGGCATGTGCGAATACGAATCTCCGGTTTCGTTAGTTCTATTGATTTTAACAGCAGGCATTTAATCTACGCTTCAGAGATGATTTTCATTATAGGATTTTTATCGTACGGGATATAATTATATAGAGATTCAGGAAAAGAGGAGAACTTTCATGACGGCGAGTAATAATACGGCTTCTTCAGATAAAATAGAAAAGCAAAACGATTTTTTTGATAAAATGATAAATTTACATGAAAAATTATCAGAAGGCCTTGTAAACGAAGAAAATATGCTTGAGATGGCAATCAGACTGTCAAATCTGATATGCAAGACGATAACGATCGAACCCTTTTTTTCTAATATACGCCATATCTGTGTGGGTGATTTGGAGAAACGATTTGGCGATTCCGTTTATTTTCAAAACAGCTCCGAATTTAATACAAATGCAGAAGATTCCCATGGTAATGTACAGCAATATCAGGTTGAGGAAATAATTGAAGAAAGAATGTTTTATCGCCTGGTTTCTCCAATATCGGTTAATGGAAAGATGTGGGGAATTATAACCGCGATACAGGAAAGCGGATTTTTTGATGAATATGATCAGCTTTTATTAAAGTACAGCGCTAATTTTTTCTCCTTAAAGGTAATAGAAGACCGCAGAATAAAAGATATCATTGTGAATATACAGGGGGATTTTATCGATGATTTATTGAGTGCTCATATTACCGATAAAAAACTGCTTTTATATAATGCGAAAAAAATGAACTATGATCTCACAAAGCCTCATAGGGTTATTATGATGCGTCTGGATTTATCGCCGGAAATTTTGAAGTATCTTACAGATGATGAAGAGAGAATGTTTACTTACAAGAGAACCGTAACGGAGTCGATTAAGACATGGCTCATGCCGTATGGCAATCATCTTGTCGTTAGTAAAAGCAATAGAATACTATTACTTTTAAATGATAAATCAAAGGAAAATAACAATAAATATGCCAGAAAAATTTCAGAAGAGATATTATCGAATTTATCCGATTATTACAAAGAAATTGTCGTAACGATCGGGATAGGAAAGCTCTGTACTGAATTAGAGGAATACCGCGAATCTTATGAAACCGCGATGAAATCTATCGAACTGGGTTTAAAGCTGAACAAGCGGGGGAGAAGTATTGTCGATAGAACAATTTGGTTCATACGCTCTTCTCTTTGATGCATTAGATCCTGATGCTATTATACAATTTTGTGCGTTGAGATTAAAAAATTTAGTTGAATATGATATGGAGCATAATTCGGAATTAATCATGACATTAAGGAAATTTCTTAATAATCGTGGAAATGCATATAAGACTGCGAGGGATATGAATATGTCATTCAGCGGTTTTAAGTATAGACTTTCCAGGATTGAAGAAATATCAGGTCAAAATCTCAAAAATACGCAAGACTTTTATAATCTTGCTCTGGCTTTGGATATTTTGGATTTGATGGGTGCAGAGGCTATTTTAAAATCTTAGCTTCCGTTTCAAATTCGCTTTCAAATCGGCAGATCGAAGTGGTATGATTACAGTGAAGATCGGCGAGCGTGTCTGCCGGTTTTTTTCTATAGAGCAGAAAACAGATACCCCCTCCATCGAAACCAGCGCGCTGGTCAGGGACTCTGGTTTATTTCGAAAATATTGCAGCGGAAAGGAACTGTGATCATGCTGAAACGATTTTTAAAATACTACAAACCGCATAAAAGGATATTTTTTTTGGACATGTCTGCGTCTTTTCTCGTCTCTATGATCGGTATTTTATATCCGATTATTACGAGGACGATGCTCAATGAGTTTATTCCGGACAGGAAGTACCAGATGATCGTGTTTTTCGGAATGGCTCTGCTGGCGCTTTACGGTGTGCGGATGCTGCTGCGTTATTTTATACAGTATCAGGGGCATATGATGGGTGTGAAAATGCAGGCGCAGATGCGAAGGGATATGTTTCAGCATTTGGAACGGCTGCCCTACAGCTTTTACGACGCTCATGAGACGGGAAAAATCATGTCGCGGATGACGAACGATCTGATGGATGTCAGTGAGCTGGCTCATCACGGACCGGAAAATCTGATTATATGTTCTGTATCAATCGTCATATCTTTCATCTATCTGGCTACGATCGACTGGAAGCTGACGCTCATTATTTTCGCCTGCGTTCCTATCCTCGCTGTCATGTCCGCGCTCTTGAGAAAACGGATGAGGGAGGCGTTTATGCGCAGCCGTCTGTCCATCGCTCAGATCAACGCTTCTTTGGAAAACAGCATTTCGGGGATTCGTGTGACCAAGGCGTTTACGAATGCGGCAAAGGAGGCGGAAAAGTTCGAGGAGGGAAATCGGCAGTTTGTACAGGCTCGAAGCGATGCTTATAAGGCTATGGGTCAGTTTTATTCCTCCACATCGTTTATTACCGATGTATTCAATGTGGTGGTTCTGATCGCGGGAGGCATTTTTTTATATCACGGACAGATCAATTTCGGCGATTACTCTGCGTTCATCGTGTCGATCAATCTTTTTCTGACACCGGTGACGACGCTGATAAATTTCATGGAGCAGTATCAAAACGGTGTAACGGGATTTCAGCGTTTTCTGGAGATTATGGACACTCCGCCGGAGGAAGAAAGTGCGGGGGCTGCGGATGCCGGCAGGCTGAAGGGACATATCGAATTTCGTGATGTGTGCTACGGCTACGATGGCGAAAAGGATGTGTTAAGAAATTTCAGTTTGGACGTCGCAGAGGGGAAGACCTTTGCGTTGGTAGGTCCGAGCGGCAGCGGAAAGACGACGATCTGCCATCTGATTCCGCGTTTTTATGAGATAACTTCGGGATGGATTTTTGTGGACGGGATGGATATCTATGGAATTTCAAGGGAGTCTCTGAGAAAAAATATCGGAATCGTGCAGCAGGACATCTATCTGTTTAATGCCAGTATCCGCGACAATATTCTCTACGGAAAGCTGGATGCTGCGGAAGAGGAGATCGAAGCGGCGGCGAAGAGAGCTAACATTCACGATTATATCATGTCTCTTCCGCAGGGCTATGACACGCAGATCGGAGAGCGGGGCGTCCGCCTTTCCGGCGGTCAGAAGCAGCGGCTGAGCATTGCCAGAGTATTTCTGAAGAACCCGCCGATCCTCATTTTGGACGAGGCTACCAGCGCTCTGGACAATACGACGGAGATTTTGATACAGCAGTCCTTAGATGAGCTCTGCCGAGGCAGGACGACGATCGTCGTGGCGCACCGTCTGTCTACCATCAAAAATGCGGATGAAATCGCTGTGATTTCGCAGGGGAAAATCGCGGAGCAGGGCAGCCATGACGAACTCATGCAGAGAAACGGAGAATACGCGAAATTGTATCGTATGCAATTTCGTGAGTAATAGTGAAATGAGTACTTGACATCACTGAAAAAATCGTTTGTCCTCTATTTAATTAATGGGATAAAGCGCGAATATATTTCTCGCTCGGCTAAAATCATGCAAAACCTTTGATCGGGAGTAGTAGCCTTTCGGAAAGCTTATAGAGAGCCGCAGACGGTGGAAGTGCGGCAGCGCTTGTCTATTTCATTTTCAGTTCATTTTCGGTTCGGTGTCACGGTGT
>CAZGBL010000176.1:0-4787 GCA_964523955.1 uncultured Oscillospiraceae bacterium
TCATAATTATTTTCATAATATAGGAGAACGATCCGCTGCGCGGTCCGATCGGTCTTTCAATTCGATCGCATCTGTGGGACAGGAAGAAATGCAGGCGGGTTTTCTGTGATCTCTCAGTCGATCAATACAGCCGTCGCATTTCATCATTTTTCCGTCTGTTCCGTAAGAGATCGCGTCGAAAGGACAGGCCGCTTCACACCTCCGGCATCCGATACAATCCGTATTATCATATATCGTAAGACCTGTCGCCCCGTCTTTCCAAATGCATCTCTGCGGACATACCGTGATACAGGGCGCGTCTTCACAGTGCATACACGATGAGGAATCGTATTCAAAACGGTTTTGATCTTCTGATTCGGAGATTGTCCGCAGCGGTTTTACGCCCGACTCCACATCGATATCATTCTGGTCCATACAGGCGATGGCGCAGGCGCCGCACGCAGAACACTTTTCACGATTCACATACAGAAAAAGCTTCATCATCTGCCATCTCCTTTGACAATTTTACATCTGACACAATTATATCCGGGAAAGCCGGTATATGGATCAACATGCGTTCCATTTACCAGTTCATTCGCGTCCGCCTCTCGGTAGCCATGATACATGTGAATATTTCCGCGCTGGATTTTTCCGGAAACATTCGCCTTCACTCGAATCTTTCCGGACGGACTTTCGATCATAATACTGTCGCCCTGCGCGATATCCAAAATCCCGGCATCCTCCGGGCTGATATCCGCCATAGGGTCCGGACGAAGAGAACGCGTCCACGGCACCTCGTGCATACGGCTGTGGAGGGCATAAGGCAGGCGAGCTCCGACGGACAGGATCATAGGATATTCCCCTTCATCCGCCTCGTCATAAGGCGGCGTATACTCAGGCAAAGGCGCTAACTCCGGCGCAAAACGACGAACCGATTCCGAATATAATTCAAATTTCCCCGTAGGCGTATCATATCCCGTCTCCGTGTACTTCTCCGGTTCATATGGTCTGGCGTCGGGAACTTTTACAGGCAGATCGCTTTCGATGCACTCGTCCAGATTTAACTGACAGTCGGACAGCATCCAGCGCACGCAGTTTTCGTATCCCGATCTTAACAGAGGATCGTCGAGTTTCAGAGCTTCCGCCAGCTCTTTGATCACGGTGGTATCCGGCCTTGAATCGTAAAGGGGTTCGATCACAGGCTTTACATATGCGGCATAGCCTCCCGGATAGACCTTAAACTCCTCTCTCTCGAATGACGTACACACCGGCAAAACGATGTCGGAATGTCTGCAGACGTCTGTCATAAACAGCTCCGTACTCATTACAAAGTCCAGAGAATCTATCGCCTCCAGTATTTTGTGAGACTGAGGAAACATTCTGTTATTCATGCCGAAGGCCAATAGCCCGCGAAGCTTATAGGGTTTCTGTTCCCTCACCTGACGGACGAAATCTGTCATCTGACATTCGCTGATAAAATGCTTCCACAGAGGAAAAGCTCCGTAACCGATTCGCAAAGGACCGTTTTGCGGCGATGTCCCGTGCGTAAATTCCGGCTCTTTCGTCTCAAATCCTGCCCATTGATGAGAAAATGTCTCTCCGATAGGAAAATTACCTCCCTTTACATCATAATTTCCCGTTATGGCAGAAAGCGACAGGATCGCCTTTAAATTTTGGTATCCATTCCGATGATGTACGATAGAAGATCCGCTCTGACTGATACAGGAAGGTTTCCTCGTCGCATACCATTCCGCGGCCTTTTCTATCTTATCAGCGGAAACTCCCGTAATCTCGCTCACGGTCTGCAGATCAAACCGCTCGACATATGCGGCGTACTCTTCAAATCCATGAACATGTTTTTCAATATACGCGTCATCCGTCCATCCGCGTTCGATGATGATCTTTCCCATGCCCAAGGCGAGAGCCCCGTCTGTCCCCGGCCGAATGGGAAGATACAGATCGGCCAGCTTGGACGCCGTAGGCGTAATCCTCGGATCGATCACCACGATCTTCATGCCTCTTTCCTTCGCTTGATACAGCTGCTTCAGCTGGGCAGGTTTTGAATGGAAGGGATTCACCGCCCATGCCATATAGGTTGCCGCGTTATTGACGTCCGGCACGGCAAAGCGTCCTGTCAGGTCCTCACATGCCATAACGGCAGCCATATGACATGTGGAAGACTCCGTACCGAAATTAGGCGAACCGAAGGAATGAGCCAAACGCTGAAGAAAAGAGCGATACCATTTCGCATATCCTGAAAAAAATACGACGGATTCCGGTCCGCTCTGCTCTTTTATGCGATTTAAATGATCCGCCGTGATTCGATACGCTTCCTCCCAGCTGATTTCCTCGAATTTTCCTTCTCCGCGAGCTCCGATACGGCGAAGCGGCGTTTTTAAACGATCTTTTCTGTATACAAATTGTCTTCCCGCCAAACCTTTCGGACAAAGCTTTCCCCGGCTGACAGGACATCTCTCGTTTCCCTCCAGTTTGATGATTTTTCCGTCCTTTATGTACACATCCATGAAGCAATGAAAAATAGGTTCACAGATCGAACAAAAAGTGTGCTTGATCTCGATTCCCGTTTCCTTTCCCGGTATTTTTGCTTTTATTCTGCGCTCTGCATCTGTCATCTGCCTTCTCCTCATCCTTATCCTCTGAAATAATAGTTATGAAATTGTGATGGAATTTCCGATCCGGTTTCCAAACTCGATGACGGAAAACATATTCCCGTTTCCCGATCAGCCGCGCATCATATTCGGCAGCCAGAGTACGAGATTCGGAAATACAAAGATCAGAGCGAGTACAGAAAGCTGTATCAGCATCCATGGAAAAGCCGCCGAAAATATCTTTCCCAGCGATTCTTCCGGCACGCAGCCCTTCAAAACGTAAACCACCAATCCCACCGGCGGCGAGAGCAGACTCATCTCTATCATGATGATAACCATGACGCCAAACCAGATGGGATCTACTCCAAAGCTGGTGAGGATCGGATAAAAAATCGGTACGGTGAGCAGAATCATTCCCATCGTGTCAAAAAACATTCCCAATGGAATATAGATCAGCAGCATCAGGATCAACATTATGGTCCGAGGCAGAGCCGCGTTCGTAAAGAGACCCGCGAACGCGGCCGCAAAGCCGCAGCGCGTTAAAAACAGCTGAAATACAGCCGCGCCGACAGATATGAGCATTATCATGCAAGTGGTCTTTACCGTATCGGTCAGCGCTCTGACGATTCCTGCCCGGGTAAAATGCCGTTTGATCACCGCGATGAGTACAGCGCCCAGACATCCGATAGAAGCGGCCTCCGTCGCCGTCGCCCACCCTAAGTAAATCGATCCGATCACACCGCCGAATAACACGAAAATCGCCCATACGCCTTTCAGCGACTTTATCTTTTCTTTCCACGGAATTTTTTCCTCGCTCACCATCGCCAGGGCCGGATTCCGTTTACATCTCGTATAGACATAAGCGATCATTCCCGCAGCCATGATCACGCCCGGAACGATTCCGCCTATCAGAATTTTTCCTACAGACTGCTCTGTCGTAATGGCATACATCACAGCCGGAATAGAAGGAGGAATCAGTATTCCCAACGTACCTGCGCCCGCTATCGTTCCCAGACTCAGTTTCCGGTCATATCCGTATCGATCCATCTCCGGAAGAGCGATTTTCGTCATAGCGGCTACCATGCCCACCGAGGAGCCGGTCGTCGCCGCAAAGCCGGCGCACGCAAAAACAGTAGCGATACCGAGGCCTCCCGGCAGCCGTCCCAAGAGCTTAAATCCCGTATCATACAATTCGGTAGTGACGCCGGCCTCATTCGCCAGATTTCCCATGAGAATAAACAGGGGAATCGCTACGAGGGTGAATGAAAAAATCGAGCTGTAAGGCGTCTGTACCAGCGCATATATCGCCATCTTGGGTCCTTTATAGATAAGAAGGCCCGCAACGCCTACCACAAACATAGATACTCCGATGGGTACCCGCAGCAGCAATAAAACGATCAGAGCGATAAATGCGATCAAACCGATAATTAAAGGACTCATCGTGCCACCTCCCTCGCCTTGCCGTCTCTGAGAGACAGGACGAATGACCTGATCTCACAGATTAATTCCGCAGTCACCTGCAGCAGCATAAGCGTCGCTCCCGTTGAAATCATAAATCGAAGCAGATAAACCGGCATCTTCATCGCAGATATATAGATCTCCCTTATCCGAAAAGACTCTATAAACGCGTTCCACAGAAATATGCTGAAGCACAGAAACAGTACGACACATACGAAGCTCACTATGATATCGTCTATTTTTTTCGCACGTTCTCCCAGCTTTTCATAAAGCAATTCGACTCGAATATGCGCGCCGGCCTTCTGCGCGTAGGAAAAACCGAAGTATACTGCGGATACATAAAGATAAATGGCAATTTCACTGGCGCCCAGTATAGGAGAGTGAAATACATTTCTCGCGACGACCTCCGCTGTCATCAGCAGCCACATAGCGACGATCAGAATGCCTGCGGCAATTCCGGCAAAATCGGATATTTTATTGAATACTTTCACATTGATCACCTCCTGAATACTGAAATGTCAGAAATCACTCAGCCGCAAATATACATTACTTGTAAAGAGTGTAAGCTTTATCCTCTTTTGCATATTTTTCTACGAGAGCCGAATATTTGTCATAGATTTCCTGACCGTTGTAACCATAGGAATCAGCGGTTTTGATAAAAGTATCTTTATCGTCCGACAATTTCTCCGCCCATTTCTGACGTTCCGATTCGGGCAGGACAATAATCTCAGCATCGGAATC
>CAZGBL010000177.1:0-4766 GCA_964523955.1 uncultured Oscillospiraceae bacterium
CGATTTTACGCGAATTTCCGTCCGTATCGTCTCTACGATGGCTGCGTCGCTCATAGGCTCTACGATGCCGCTGGTGCCTAAAATAGAAATTCCGCCTTCGATACCGAGCATAGGATTAAACGTTTTCGCCGCTGCTTCCACACCTTTCGGTACGGAAATTTCAACGAAAATCGAATCCTCAAACCCGACTCGTTCGCAGACTTGCAATACAGCTTCCGTAATCATCTGCCGGGGAACCGTATTGATAGCGGCCTCTCCCACCGCCCTGTCAAGCCCTGGCTTCGTCACTCGTCCGACGCCGATTCCACCGTCGATTTGTACGATATCGCCGTTTCGGCCTTCCGTCCTCTGCGTCGTCCGAATTTCATCCGCGCTGCGCGCCTCGCCGTCAAATACGTCAGTCTTCTGAAAATTTTTATCCTGTCCTACAGGATTTATCCTGACGCGAGCACAGATCAGAAGCCCGTCCGTCACGTCAGCATCGTCGCCCGCATCTTTGCGAACCGAGCACATGACAGAAGCGGGAAAAGGATTTTTCAGTTCTCCTGAAATCGGCTCCCCCGTCGATTCAATAAAAAAACCGTTTTCCGCATATTCGAGCTCCACATCTTCAATCGGAATTTCAATTTCGCTCCCATCGGGAAGACAGACCGTAACGGCTGCCGATTTTTTTTTCACGCCCTCCGCCGCAGCGCCGCTGAGAAGAATTTCTGCCGCCGCCTTGGCCGCCGCCGCCGCGCAGGCGCCTGTCGTATAACCGCAGCGAAGCCGGCGCCCATCCTTGAATTTATATCTATTCATCCACCAGTACGACCCTTCCTTCTGACCGCGTCCTTACCAGATCGATATATCTCTGATTTCGGCTCCCTCGAAACGCCAATTCCAGATCGCGCTCTGCCAGCACAAACGGTCCGTCTATGAGACGGTCTGCCGTATCCAGCAGCCGCTTTACCGCCCCGCTGTCTGCCGCCATACAACTCAGCTCGTCCCAAGTGTATCCACTGAAAATCAAGAGATCGAGACCCCGACGTTTCACCTCATCCGCCAGAACGGCCAGCGGCTCCGGCTGACAGAACGGCTCTCCGCCGCTGAAGGTGACGCCCGTAATCATAGGATCCGCATCGATTTCTTCCAGAAGCTGTGAAAGACGTACATTGATTCCCCCTTGAAAATCATGAGTCTGTTCGTTATGGCAGCCTTCGCAGCGATGAGGACAGCCCTGTACAAAGATCACATACCGGATTCCCGGACCATCTACGATGGATTCATCTATGATTCCCGCGATTCTCAGCGCCCTCGTTTCCAGCGCGTCTTCTGCCGATCCATCGGTTTTCAGCGTATCATCCGTCATCTTCCCATCCTCTCTGCCCGCTCACATAAAAAAATATTTCAATATAAATACGATAATCCATTTTTCTCTCTATTTCAACAAGAACAAAAACGCGAAGGACGAAATCCGGACGTGTCTTGCATCGCTCCGGTTCCTATGCCGCCGCTCAGATGAGCATCGCCGCCGCAGAAAAACAGAACCGCCGTACCGCAGGAAGCAAAAACAATCAAAAATGAACCGACTCCAGAGAAGTCAGACCGAGAATCTAACCCCTGGGATCGGTTCATTTTATTCGAGTTTCTTTTTTTCGGCCTTACGCATCAGAGATACATATGATCGATTTCTTTTTTATTCTTCCGTCGGACCGCGTTTTCCGCAATCATCGCTGAACATGTTCCGGCTCAGCATTTTCTTTGATGTTAGCTCTTAGAAAATATCGTCAAAGGACACGCCTCTGTTCACCTGATCTGTCACCTCGATCATATCGCTGGTATCGCCGATGAGAGTTACGCCGCAGAGGATGTTGTTCAGGAAGAAGTACTTCTTAAGGTTCTTTCTTACAGGATCCAGGAATTCCACTGTCTTAAACGGTTCGCTGCCTGCGGTCTTTCCGATCGCGTAAAGCTCTGTATTCGCAACGTGCATCGTCATGCCGAAGATCTGCGTCTCATAATGAGCCTCATCTCCGCATGCATTCGAGCCTGCAACCGTACCCTGATCTGTAGCTTCCGGCCACAGCGCGTAATTCATTCCCGCAAATTCTACGCAGTCTCCTGCTGCATATAAATCAGGAATATTCGTTTCCATCTTATCGTTTACGATGATCGCACGGCCCAATTCGACGCCTGCATCTGCCGCAACGGCGCTGTTCGCGCGAACGCCGCAGGAAACTACGACTACGTCTGCAGGAATAACGGTGCCGTCTTCGAGATGAATCGCGCCGTCCTCATATTTCTTCGTATTCGCACCCGCAAGAACACGGATACCGCTGGCTTCAAAGATATCCTGCAGCATGTGAGACGCCGTCGGATCCAGCTTGTTTGACATGAGAGAAGGCATCGCTTCGAGAATCGTCACTTCACACTGATATTTCTTAAGCTCCCAAGCCGCTTCCAGACCTACGACGCCGCCGCCGATGACGACCGCCCGCTTGTTCTCCTGGAGGAAGCTTTCCACCTTAGCGATGTCTGCCAGTGTACGGATCGTCGTAACGTGAGGATCCTGATGACCTTCAAACGGCGGAACGAAGAAGTGGGAACCGAGGGCGTAGATACACTTATCGTATTCGTACACTTGCCCATCCTCCATAACGACTTTCTTTGCAGAAGGATCGATAGATGCGATTTTCTTTCCGAAAGCCAGCTGGATTCGATGTTCGTCATACCATTCTTTCTCGTGAATCGTGAAAACCTGAGGCTCAGGACCTGCAAACATATTTTTCGTCAGCATCGGACGATTGTACGGAAGCTCATCTTCATCGGAGATCATGATGATGGAACCGCTGGCATCGCGTTCTCTGATAGCTGTGGCAGCGCTGAGAGCCGCAGTACCTGCGCCTAAAATCACATAGCGGTTTTCCGTATTATTGCTGAAAGTGACCTCATCGATCTGAACAGGGACAAAGTTTTCTGCACCTACGCCGCAGGTCGGACAGATAGCCACGGAAGCCTCAAAGATAGCTCCGCAGACCATACACTTTACAAAGCCAGTGCCTGCGATCGGCTTGTACGCTTCTTTCTTCTGCATGAAGCATCCGAATCCGTAACCGAAATCGTAAGCGTCTGTCAGATCTTTATCGCTCGGCTTTAACCGCACTCTCAGGCCTTTCATCACCTTCATATTGAGCTGTTCCAGACGCTGTGTGAGATGAGGAACCGCCTCGCCGCTCCATCCATAGCTGCCGAATACAGACGCGTACTTACCTCCGTGAACCGGCGGATACATATTGATCGTCAGATCCCAAATCGGATTGAGAGCTTCCTGAAGAATCGTCGGCGTACCGAACAGAACACCGTCTGCTGCCGCGATTTCTCCCAGAACTTCGTCCTTTGAAGACGTTACCATATCGTACAGCTTCACTTCAAAGTCGCCGCTGGCTTTGACGCCGTCTGCAATCTTTTCCGCCAGCTGAGCTGTATAGCCGTAAGCGCTTACATACGGAATAACCACCTTTTTCGGCTGATTTTCTGCTGGTTCCCCGCACCATTCTGCATACTTTTCATATAGATCCTCCAGATCGCTGTCGAGAACAGGACCGTGTCCCGGACAGATCATTACCGGTTTCAGTTCTTCGCGAACCAGCTTCAGTGCGTCCGCCATATGAGGCTGCTTGAAAGGTCCGAGAATATTGTCAAAATAATACTTGGTCGCGCGCATGTAACCTTCATAATCTGTCACTGTGCTTCTCAGGATTCCTTCGTGAGCATAGTGAGAACCGAAGGAATCGCATGTTACGAGAACATTATCCTCTTCGATATGAGAGTAGATGGTATCCGGCCAGTGGAGATTCGGCACAGAATAGAAACGGATCGTCTTATCGCCTAAGCTAAGAGTATCGCCATTTTTTACTACTACAGAATAAAAATCTCTGTTTACGATGTGCTTCAGGAAGCTGATCGCAACTGCAGAACCGACCACTTTGATATTCGGGTTGATTTCAATCAGTTTTTCGATGCTGCCTGCATGATCCGGTTCTGTGTGATCTACGATGACGTATTCGATGTCTTCAATCGGCGTAATCTGCGTAACCGTCTCAAGATAATCGTCGAAGAATTTTGCCTTCGCACTTTCAAACAGCGCCGTCTTTTCACTGCCTTTTAATACGTAGGAATTGTACGTCGTTCCGAACTCCGTATACATGATGATATCGAACACGCGAAGATCTTTGTCGAGAACGCCTACCCAGTACAAGCTGTCGTTAAGTTTTTTTGAATCCATAACTATGACTCCTTTCCTCCAAATGATGTGCAAAAGACGAAAATTCCTTCTGTCGCCTTCCGCGCTACTCAGGTTTTTAAAGCGGAGCAGAACTCCTGACAAGCTCGCTTGCCGAGGAGGACGCAAACGCTTGCTGCAAGCGCCAGAAGCTTTCGCTCAGCCGGGTTTCGGCAGGGGGATGATTACCCGACCGCCGAAATCCGGAAACGGAACCCCCTGCTTACAAGAAGCAGGGGCATCCGGCGCTTGTTATATTTTTTATTTTAATTACATGAATCGTTTTTGTACATCAGAAAAACCGTGCAACATCTTTTCTGCCGCTATGCGGCATCATATTACAGTGCCTGTTATACAAACATTGGAAACTCATACAGATCCCTGTATCACTGATTATATTATACATCAAATGAAAAAAAATACTGTTGCATTTGCTGCATTTTATTTATTTTTTCGCTGCGCATAATATCCGCTTCATAACGAGCGCCGGATGTCCCCCGCC
>CAZGBL010000178.1:0-4716 GCA_964523955.1 uncultured Oscillospiraceae bacterium
CAGCCGTTTTGCAGGAAGCTCTAAAAGTCCAGTTAGGCGTATAATAAAACGCCCCTGCGCCAACAGGAGACGTTTATTAGAGGTTGTAATGTTGCAACCACTTGGTTGTAATGTTGCAACCACTTGGTTGTAATGTTGCAACCACTTGGTAAGAAAAGTATATAAGTTTAATTGCCTCGAATCCGAGGCAATTAAATAAACGGAGGAAATGATGCTCAAAATGATACAGGCGGTAAGATTTTTATTATTCAAATGATAGATAATTTTCTATATTAATTTTTTGAGTCATTTCTTTAATATAATATACTTAGCCGGGCAGCCGGTAGGGCGACTATGATCCCTGTTCCGAGTCTTGCGGAAAGGGGGCATAATTATGACTACATATGAAGAATTCATGATTATTCTGACCGCTGGTCTTTTTATCGTTGGTATTCTCAACTTGTATCATAAGAAATAGCCGCCTTGTTCCCTGGTAAAGAATAGGCGACTATTTCTTAGTAGTTCGTTATTGCTTGCCGGAGCAGGAAGCCTTCCTCTTCCTTACCAGCTGTCTTGTTAAATATATTATATGATTTCGTTCACACAATGTCAATAAAGCAAAACGCCCCCGGGGCTGCCTCTTCTCGTATACCGAGAGGGTTTTCTGCCGGGAGCATTATTAACTGGATAAAACGCCCCCTGTTGGCGCAGGAGACGTTTTAAAATAAGGGCTGTTGTGACACAACCTCTTCAGAACAAAGAAATTGTACCATCGCAGCCCGGATTTGTCGCCCTCCGTAAGGAGAGCGTGAATTGAAAAAATAACAGGAGGCGCATCATGTCTATTTCAAATATAGATCAGCCAAAAAAAATAGAACGTGTCGCGGCATACGTCCGTGTGTCTACTCAGGAACAAAAGCTGCACGGCTTTTCGCTGGATGCGCAGCGTGAAAAGCTGAAGGACTACGCTGAACGTCATAATTTAAATATCGTAGGCTGGTATGAGGATGAAGGTATCAGCGGCAGAAAAGCTATAAAAAGGCGCCCTGCCCTTATGCGCATGGGAATGGATGCCGGATGCGGATTGTTTGACCGAATTATCTTCATAAAACTGGATCGTTTTTTTCGATCTGTTCCGGAGTATTACGAATTTATGAAGCTGACTCACGATATCCCGTGGACGGCCACCGAAGAGCTGATCTATGATACCACAACTGCCACCGGTCGAATGAATGTCAATATGAAATTATCCATCGCCCAGCTGGAAGCGGAACAAACAGCCGAACGTATCAAAGTGGTAAACGATTATAAGGTCAAAAACGGACAGGTAATCACAGGCACAGTTCCATGGTGTTTCAAAATAGAAACAAAAAATGGAAAAAAAGTAATTGTGAAAAATCCTGAGACAGCGCACATCATGGATGATCTTCTCCAGCACTACCTCACCTATCAGTCCAAACGAGCGACGCTGTTCTATATCAATCAGAAATACAATATGAATATGGCTCATTCCAACTTTTCCAATTTACTGAAGAACGAGAAGATCTGCGGTTCGTACCGAGGGAATCCAAATTACTGCGAAGCGTACATAGACAGAAAGACTTTTGACCGGATTCAAACGATCACAAAAAATCAACATATTAAGGCTAATTCAACAGAGCCCTATCTGTTTTCCGGCTTATTAAAGTGCCCGATCTGCGGAAACCGGCTCGCCGGATTCCATGCGGCGTATAGCAGCCGAACATATAAGCTGGATCCAGTTAAGTACAGATACAAAAAATACCGCTGTGCGAAGCACGCCAAATCCGGTATTTGTACTTATCGGAAGACGATATCAGAAAATATACTCGAACGTATCATGCTGAAGAGAGTTGAGGATGAATTTCAGGCGGCTACGCTGGAATGTAACGATTTAAAAAATGCAGAAAAACAGTTGCAGAACGAACAGAAAAAAGCTGCTCTTCAGGCCGAAATCGACAGACTGAATTACTCCTGGCAAAAGGGACGGATCAAAAATGTAGAAGAATATGATCGTCAGTATGACAATTTAATGGAAAAGCTTGAGGCATTATCAGAACCTGAAGCTGAGAGCGCCGATCTGAGCCACGTGAGCGAAATGCTGTCAGGCAACTGGAAAGAGCTGTATAATAATTTAGATGACATACATAAACAGGCATTTTGGCGTTCTTTTGTCAAGGAAATTCAGTTGGTTTCATGGGAGGTCAACGACAGAAATATACGCCTTAAATTTTTTTAGTTCTTTTGTAGTACCATCTTACTTATACCTGTTGATCCCGTACACTCGACAAAAGCGTCGCCTTCGATGACGCTGCCGTCAGCCAATATGACGCTGCGCAGGTATTTTCCTTCGCTGCCGTTTTCGTACTCCGCATCGATGGCTCTGGCGATGGTTCGGATCTCGATGTCCATATCCTGCAAAAGTCTTCTTACGGCAGGCTCCACCTGGATCACATCATAAAGCGTCGCATGACTGTGACCCGGAAAATCGACATTTTTGTGACGTGCGTATTTATCAGTCAGTTCAAAAAGTTCGGAAGCGCCGAGTTCGATATTCTCTTCAGCAGCAGTATAACGTCCGTTATTTCTCATGATGCCGCCGACATTGCCCAGACCTAAAAGAAGATCCGTCTTTTCCAGTATTGTCACGCCAGAGCCGCACTTCTTTGCAGCTATCGCGGCGGCGATTCCCGACCAGCCGCCGCCGATTACAATCACTTTTTTCTTCATATTAACAATCCTCCCGTTCATCCTATGAGGCGGGATGATTATTTGTTACCGACAGCCTTCTTCTCTGAGAAGCAGCCGTTCAAAATATTTCAGTTCGTCCTTTCGATGCAGTTCTTCCGCACGTGGATTCTCGTCGATTCGAAGCATCATCTGGGCAGAGGAATCATAACGAGGCCATGATTTTCCCGGATTCCCCGACTTGATGAAGCTGCACCATGCGCTATTCATAAAGCTGGCGACGGCTGCATCCTGTTCGCTGTCAGCGCTGACAAATTTCAGATCTTTATGGAAGACAAAATTCAGTTCGGCGATATGACGGCATCCGAAGCCCTCGCTTTTCAACCGTTCGGTAAGATATGCAAAATGATAGCCATACACATTTTTTCCCATATCAGCGAGCCGGTTTCCATATGGAATCATACTGCATTTAAAAGAGGAAAGACCTATGACATCGGCTAACTGGTGAAACGGCGTACGGTTTTCATCGACAGGATACTTGTAATAAACCTCTTCTGCCCTTTCGCCGTAGATCATTTCAAGATGCGCTCTATAACCTTCCGAAGTGAGATTCTTATCGGAAAAAATCGTTCCTTCATCCGTATTGAATCCGAAAAGAAGATCTACATCATTGATATACTGCTCATACGGATTCGGCGCCTGGTCCGCTTCAAAGAGAAGACCGTCGAGAATCGGATCAGACCTCATGCCGCGATGTGTGCCGTCTTTTTTGAAAAACCAGGCACGAATCAGTTCTTCTGGAGGAAGAGACCGCAGAAGTTCCACACCCTTCTGAGAATCATGAACTCCGAGATCCGCCGCGATTTCACGGCAGCTTTCCAGATGGATCTGAAAATGCCCCGCACCATAGCGAGCCACATGAGACAATCCTACGACGCTTCCGCTCTCCAGAATACATCTTTGAAATAGGCCGGATGCTTCTTTCATTCCCATGAGAATCGAAGTGGTGAAGGCTCCAGCCGACTCTCCGCCCACAGTGATATTGTTCGGATCGCCTCCAAAGGACGCGATATTTTCATGAACCCATTTTACCGCCTGTAACGCGTCTAAAACTCCGTAATTTCCCGTCGTTCCCGACTCATGCTGCAGCTCCTCTAACGCCATAAATCCGAAAATACTCATCCGATAGTTGATATTGACATAGACAATACCGTTTTTTACGAAATTTTCACCTCGATACAGAGGCATATTGCTGCCGCCCGTCTCATATGCACCGCCATGAATAAAGATATAGACCGGCAGCTTCGCACTTTCATCCGGTATCTCATCCGTTCCTCCGCTGATACCCTCACACTGTTTTACCGCCGGTGTACTGATATTCAAATAAAGACAGTCCTCCGAAGAATTTTTCAGAAGATTTATCTGAGGTACGTGACTGACCGCAAAAGGCTGCAGTGCGGGTGCGCCGAATTTTGTACAATCGAGAACGCCTTCCCATGCCCGGGGTTCCTGAGGAGGACGAAATCTCAGCTCGCCTATCGGAGGACGAGCGTACGGTACCCCTCGAAATACGATATATCCATCTTTTTGCTTGCCTTTTATCATTCCGTATTTTGTCGTCGCTCTAACCATATTCCTTTACTCCTTTTTCTCTTTCTGTCCTTGGATTTCAATATATTTTCTGATAACTTCTATCGGCGCACCGCCTGTTGTAAACAAGTAAAGCTCTGGTACTTGTTATATTCTAGCCTATTGGTTTCATTTCATCAAGTGGATGAACTCATCCTGCCATTTAAGATGGGGATTTTTGCGGATGATAATCCGCATCTCACTTTCCAAGCCGGAGCCGCTTTGTGCTGCCATTGAACACAGAATACGGTTAACATTTTTTCCTACTTTTTGCTCACGCTCCTTCCTCCGGGCATACCTGATAGCGCAGCCATACGCTGCCGCCATTCCTAACCTCGGCACTTTGAAGGTCAAAGCGTACCGGCGTTTCGTCACTCAATCCGTCCCGCGCCATGAAAAGCG
>CAZGBL010000179.1:0-4672 GCA_964523955.1 uncultured Oscillospiraceae bacterium
CCGCTTACAGAAGAAGGGGGACATCTGGCGCTTTTAATCTTCTTTTTTCATTATTTTTACAATACTCTTTTCCAGCTTCGGCCGGTTGATCCTCATCTGTGAATCGCACTGCAGGCACTTGATGCGAAAGTCCATGCCCACCCGCATGATCTCAAATGTCTTACCGCCGCAGGGATGCTTTTTTTTCAGTTCGACGATGTCGCCGATATCGAGTTTTAATGGCATGATGTTTTCCTTTTTTCAGCAGTTTTTTGCATTTACCGGCGTCTGCGAGCGCTTTTAAGGAAGAAAAAGCTTATTTTGTAATTTTATCTACTCCCATATAAGGCCTCAGGACTTCCGGAATCGTTACGGAGCCGTCCTCATTCTGATAGTTTTCTAAGATCGCGGCGAATGTTCTGCCTACGGCCAAACCAGAACCGTTGAGCGTATGGACGAATTCAGGCTTCGCCTTCGGTTCCCGTCTGAATCTGATGTTTGCACGTCTCGCCTGGAAGTCTTCAAAATTACTGCAGGATGAAATTTCCACATATCTTCCGTAGCTCGGCATCCACACTTCGATATCATAAGTTTTTGCAGAACTGAAACCTGTGTCTCCCGTAGAGAGGATGATTACTCTGTATGGAATATTGAGAGCCTGAAGAACGGCTTCTGCATCGTTTGTCAGCTTTTCCAGCTCGTCATAGGAAGTCTCAGGGGCTACCATTTTCACCATTTCAACTTTATTGAACTGATGCTGTCTGACAAGGCCTCTCGTATCGCGGCCTGCGGAACCTGCTTCTTTACGGAAACATGGTGTGTAGGCTGTATAATTGATCGGCAGCTCGGAGAAATCCATGATTTCATCGCCTCTCAGGTTTGTCACAGGCACTTCTGCCGTAGGAATCAGGAACTCGTCTTTATCGGGGATATAGAACATGTCGTCTTCAAATTTCGGGAGCTGGCCCGTACCTATCATAGCTGTTCTGCCCACCATAAACGGAGGAAGAATTTCAGTGTATCCCTGTTCTTCTGTGTGAAGATTGAGCATGAAATTGATCAGAGATCTCTCCAATCTGGCGCCTAAGCCTTTGTATACAGTGAATCTGGTGCCGGAAAGCTTCGCCGCCCTGTCGAAGTCGAGAATATCGAGATCGGTACCGATATTCCAGTGTGCCTTATGTTCAAAATCAAAGATGCGAGGCTCGCCCCATCTTCTGATTTCCACGTTGTCGGAATCGTCTTTGCCGATGGGATCTTCAGGATTCGGAGTATTCGGAATGCCGAGAAGAAGCTCTCTGAGTTGTGTCTGAACAATCTTAACCTGCTCGTCCAACTGAGAGATTCGCTGGGAGAGTTCTTTCATTTCAGCCATGAGAGCTGTCGTATCTTCTCCCGCCTTTTTCAGCTTTGGAATCTCTTTGGAATCTCTGTTCTGCTTTGCTTTCAGGGCTTCCACTTCTCCCAGCAGTTCTCTTCTTCTATCGTCCAGCTCGACGGCGTGACCGATATTGTAATCGCCTTTTCCTCGCGATTCGACTGCTTTTTTTACGTTGTCGAAATCCTCACGTATGCGTTTAATGTCTAACATTTTGATAAATCCTCCAATAATTGCTTTGAACGGGAAACCGCCGTTTCAGCGGATTTCCCGTTTCCTTTTATTTTATCTCATTTAAGTCCGCTGCAAGTGAGACGCTGGAAGCTCCGGCGTTGGCGCTTGTTATATTTTATGCGGCCATCTGATCCAGATAGCTTTCGAGTTCGGTCAGGTATTTTCCGTACGTTGCCCAGTCGCCGTCTTTCTGTGCAGCAACAGCATTATCATACGCTTCTGCAGCGAGAGATGCAAGCTCTGTCAGGGATAACGGTTCGTCGGAATTCGGCTGATCCGTCGTTCCTGCTTCGCCTGAACCTTCTTCCTGCGCTGTATCCGGCGGCGTACCGTTTGGTGTGTAGTTTGGATCCAGCTGGAACAGACTTATAAGAGCTTCTGCCAAAGTCGGTTCGTAGGCGATTTTGTCTCCATAAGCGACGATGACGCGTTTTACTTCCGGCAGACTCGTTTCAGAAGATGCTTCCAGATAGACAGGCTCTACGTAGAGAATGGAATCGTTGATCGGAATGACGAACATATCGCCTCTCGTATATTTGGAGCCGGACGAGTTCCAGAGAGAAAATTCCTTTGAAATCTCTGTATTCTGGTCGATCTGAGATTCGATCTGCATCGGGCCGTAGACGACTTTATCCTTCGGCAGCCGATAAAGCACGAGCTGTCCGTAATTGTCCCCGTCGCTGCGAGCGATGAGAAGGCCGGTCATATTCTTTTTACTGTTCGGCGTAAAAGGAATGGAAGAGATGAATTCCTCGGAAGCTTCCCCCGGGAGCTTCATGATATAGTAGTTCGGTTCCATCTGCTTTTCTTCCTGGCCGTAGACTTCCGTAGCGATGCTCCATCTGTCTTCGTTCTGATAGAATACGGCGACGTCGTCCATGTGATATCTCTGATAAATGTTCGCCTGAATAGCGAAAAGCGTATCCGGGTATCGGATATGTTTTACCAGGTCTTCCGGCATTTCGGAGATATCTTTGATGAGTCCCGGATAGATTTTTCCGATGGTATCCGCGATCGGTTCATCTGACACCTGGTAGAAATCCACAGAACCGTCATAAGCGTTTACGACGACTTTGACAGGGTTTCTAATATAGTTGACAGATGTAATTTCGTCCAGGCTGAACGATTTAGAATACGGATAATAGTTACTCGCCGTATAAGCGTCGATGATCCAGTACAGCGCACCGCTGTCAGATACGACGATATATGGATCTGCGTCATAATACAGGAACGGAGCCAGCTTTGTCACACGATCCATGATATTTCTCTCATAGAGAATCTTGGAATCCCCGGTGATATTTGTCGATACCAGAATTTTGATATTCTGTTCTTTGATCGCATAGAAGATTCTCTTCAGGAAGGAGAGCTTGATTCCTCTGTCTCCTTCGTATGTCGTGTAAACGTTTGAAGTACCGCTGGGATAATCAAATTCCTGTTCGCTGGTATTCGTGATAATATAGTCATCCGTAGATTCTCCGAAGTAGATTTCCGGACGATTGATCTGAATGTCCTGCGTATCGGATTCCGGCGGAATATTATCGATGATCATCTTGGGCTGGCCGGTAGATGTGATAGCGTCTACACGGGAAAGCGTAATACCGTAGCCGTGCGTGTATTTCAGGTGCTTCGACAACCAGGAGACATCTTCTCCGAGATTATCGTAATTAATTTCCCTTGCAGATAAGAAGGTCTGCGTGTATTCTCCATCGATCATATACCGATCCACGTCTACGTCGAAGAAGCTGTAGTACGCTCTGATGCTCTGCGTCTGATTGTAGAACTGCTTCGACGGAGAAAAGTCATTAATTCTTACGTTTGACAGCGTAGCTGAATTTTCGAGAATGCCTTCGGATGTCAGATTTTCGCTGGCGGGAAAGTCGATCTCGTTGACGTTGTTCAGATCGTAGGCCATCTGCGTAAATTCGATGTTGCTCTTGAGGTACGGCGATTCCTTATTGAGTTCATCCGGAGATACATAGAGCGATTGAACGCCGGCACCCAGCAGAGATGACGCTATGGAAACGCAGATCGTAATAACAGGCAGGACAAGCATCTTTTTGTATTTATCCTTCCTGGCGAATAAGACGACTCCTGCAGCGGAGAGAATCGCCAGTACAGTCTCGATGCGATACGCCCAAAGTGTGATATGGATGTCGGTGTAGCCGGCACCCGTCACAGTTCCCGTACTGGAATACAGCAGTGTATACTGTCTGAGGAAGAAGGTGGATGCTACCGCCAAAAGGAAGAGAACAGCTAAGATGACGAGCTGACGCTTTGCGATTTTCAGGAGCACCTTAAAATTATTCTTATCGAAAGACGGCGCTGCGGCACGTTTTTTTTGAGAGCCTGTATTGCCGCCAGAACCTCCCAAACCGTTCCCAAAGATCTGTGACCATGGGTTCTGTTGTACGTTGCCGTCGTCGTCCACGACGTCGGCTTCTTCTAATTCCTCATAACTCTCCTGATGATCAAAGATGACAGGACGTCTGACCGCCATCATATAGGCATAGTATAACATCGTCAATAAGAGGAATCCGATAATGACAGATATGGCCATGTTGCTTATGGAATTGAGCAGCGCCAGACGAAAGACATAGAATGAAACGTCATTGTTAAATATAGGATCTGTCACGTTGAAATCCGTACTGTTCATGGCGTACAGGATTTGCTGCCATAGTGTGGTCGTCACCATATAGGTCAGGATAAGTGAAAATACCGCGCTGAAAATATGCGTCATCCGCGATATCGACTTATTAGAAGCTGTTCCCTCCACGGTGTCAAGTTTTCTCAGATATTCTTTTTTCAGAAGTCTCAGATAAGCTTCTGAAAGCGCAAATATGATGAGAAACGCGGGAATGCCGATTTTCAGCTCTGTAAAGAGTTTTTTAAAGAAAACCTGCGTATATCCCAGATCCTGGAACCACCAGAAGTCGGTGACGAAAGATATGATCGTTCCGAAGCCGAGCACTAGGACGAGCAAAATCAGTATGATGACAGACAAGCCGATCTTTTTACGGCTGTTGGTCGATTTTTCTTTTTTGATTTTGTTTCTTTTATCTTTCATCATTCTTTCTCCTAACT
>CAZGBL010000180.1:0-4653 GCA_964523955.1 uncultured Oscillospiraceae bacterium
CGTAAGACATGTGACGGAAATGAAAATGTGCGATTGTGGAATCGGGATGCATTCTTTTAGAGTGTATCCCGATTTTTCATAACAATTTTAAGACTCGAACCCATTCTTTTTAAAGGGTGGGTATTTGACAAAATAGAGAATCTCCTGTTTCATTCTCTGTGAGGCACCGCAGCGGTTGACACAGTATATATACATGTGAGGCACCGCGGCAGCTGACGCAGTATGTGTACATAGGGAATCCGATTTCATCGTGTACACATTTTTTTATTTTCAAAAGATGAAGAATGTCTGTTGTGCTTCTTTTTTTATAATTGTATTATAATATGTAAGGTTTTAGGAAGCTGATGTGTGAAAAATACGGCCAATGGGGGTAATATGATGAGAAAGGCCTGGGATGTGATCTCCGATTTTTTCGGAAGGACATTTTTCATATTCCGGCGTGATATGAAGAAGATTTTTAGAAATCCTATTGCAGCTATCGTTGCGATAGGCCTGATGGCTTTACCGTCTCTGTACGCCTGGTTTAATATAGAGGCGAGCTGGGATCCCTATGGAAATACGGGAAATCTCAAAGTTGCCGTGGCTAATTGTGATGACGGATATAATATGAAAGGCATCGAGGTCAATATCGGAAACTCCATCGTGGACTCTTTAGCGGGAAATGATAGTATCGGATGGCTGTTTATGAGCAAAGAAGCCGCAATAGAAGGAGTGGAGTCGGGAGAGTATTACGCTGCTGTCGTCATTCCCGATGATTTCAGCCGGAATATGATGAGTATTTTGACGCCCGCTATGACACGTCCGGAACTGGAGTATTATGTAAATGAAAAGAAGAATGCGATTGCACCTAAAATTACGAATACCGCTATGAGCACAGTTCAGCAACAGGTAAACGCATCTTTTATCGATCAGGGAATGAAGGTGCTTTGCGATACGATCATCAATCTTTACGATGCTTATGCGGAATCTGATCTTTCAGAGATATCGAACATCGATGCGGAAAAAGCATTGCAAAATACTATCGATCTTCTGTCAGAGTTCTCGGACAATCTCGAAGAGATGCGGATTATTTTAGACGTTTTTCATGACACAGGAGATACGGTGGATTCTCTGCTGGAAATGGTTCAGCAGACTATGGAAAGGGTAGATGAAACGTTAGGCAATACAGGCGATACCGTCAATTCTATTACGGGATCGGCTGACAGCCTTGGAGATTCCCTGGTTCAGGTGGTAGACTCTTTAGATGCGCTCATGGACGCCACTTCAGATTCGGTGGATATTCTCGGCGATATGATGGATGATGTTTCCGATATGGTGGAAAGCGGCGCTGACGGTGCAGCCGATGCGGTGGAACATATAAAAAAGGCGGCAGATAATTGTGTCAAGCCGATTCAGCGAATGGAAGATCTGTGTACCAAATTAGCAGATACACTTCAAAAGCCTATCGACAGCGGAAAAATCACAGAGAAGATGAAAGTTACGATTCCCGATCTGAGAAACCCTGGACAGACGATCACGCTGAGTCTTTACGATTCTTTCCAAGACGCCATAAAATCTCTGCGTTCAACTGCTTCTGAGCTGGGAAAAACAGAGGCTCAGCTGGTAAAAGTCAGCAGGGAACTGAGGAATATGGCCGATAATTTAAGAGATGGAGCCGATGTGGCATCGAGTGACATCGCCAAAATACGCAGAGATATGGATCGAGCGGTTTCTTTGATGACAGGCGCTGTCAAGGAATTTGACGAAACGGCGAGAGAGGAGATCAGCAACTGTGCATCCTATCTGGCTGATACGGCAGATAGTCTGATCTCTGTATCGGATGATCTTTCTTCTGTGATACCATATCTTGAGATTACTATAACGGGTGGAAGAAAGTCGCTGGATTCGGCGGGAAACGCACTGGAAGGAACGGTGACTCTGATCGGTCACTTTAATGAAACCGTAGAGGACACCATCGAGAATCTGGAGAAATTAAAACAGGATGTCCACGATATTCAGTCGTCTGTCAATATTAAGACGAAATTGGAGGACGCTCTGGATATTGATTTCGATGATTATGCTGAAAATACGGAGGAATTGGCTCAGTTTGTTTCGTCTCCTGTCAAGCTGGATACGAAAACACTCTATCCGATAGAAAATTACGGCTCATCTATGACGCCGTTCTATTCGATTCTTTCGATCTGGGTAGGCTGTCTGCTCCTAGTTTCCATTTTTAAGGTCAATGTCAAGCAGGAAGGCGATCTGAGAATGAAGCGGTTCAAACACTATCATCTCTATTTAGGGCGGTATCTCATGTTTATGATATTTTCCATCGTACAGGCGCTTATCATCTGCCTGGGAGATATGTATATTTTGGGAATACAGTGCCTGGCGCCGGTTAAATTTGTCTTAGTGGGTATCTTGGCGGCGGTTACGTTTTCCAATATAGTATATACTTTTACCATTTGCCTGGGCGACGTGGGAAAAGCTATCTGTATTGTGCTTCTGATCATCCAGGTGGCGGGAGCGGGAGGTACTTTCCCGGTAGAGCTGACACCGAGCTTCTTTCATAGTCTGAATCCATTTATGCCTTTTACGCATGGAATCAATGCTATGCGAGAATGTATCGGAGGATTTTACGGTACCAATTATTCGTCGAGTTTGATCAAGATGTGTGTTTATTTCCCGATCTTCTTCATCTTTGGAACGGTATTCCGAAAGCCTCTGATTCGAATGATGAATTTCTTCCACAGAAAGTTGGATGAAACCGGATTGATGTAGCAGGTGATATAAGTAGTTCGTCCGAGAGCCTGCCGGCGTTCTCTCGCGCCGGCAGGCTCTCGGACTTTTTTGGCGAGTGTCCGCGCATTTTTTAAAGCGGAGCAAAGAAACAGATTCCACCAGAATTGAATCGAGAATCGTTAAACCGGTTGCTACGATCAGGCGGTTCGGCTGCCATACTTTATCGGCTATCTGCCGCGGGAGAGCAGAAGTGGTCGATTTTAAACCGAATCTATGAAATTAATGAGGAAGGCAGTGCGTATAATCTTTTGGGATTAGTGTCGAAGTCTTCTCATCAGCCAAACATCATATTTTGTTCACAGTTTGTATATACCATGCTGAAGCTGGCTGGTTTGGATTATTTCGAGAAAGAAGCTTTCAACGTCAGACCGACGGATTTTGTGGAGCTGGACTATTACCGCAAGCTGGAATTTATGGAAGAAATCAAATTTAAGGAATGCTGAAACTTTCTCAGAATATCATTCGCACCGACATGGCAGAAAGTGATTTTATCTTTCGAGTAAAAGACAGGATTGTGGATTTTTCCTGATCATGCAGGCCTGTTAAACATATATTGTAATCCCCTGCACAAGACTGTCGCTATTTCCCGATTACCGCTTGTATGACACGGATAAATATACTAAAATAGAAAAGATTGAAAAGTGGAATCGTAGAGTAGATTATGGAGAAAGTAACAGGATAACATGAATAATCATAACGAGTACAGGGATGGGTTTCGGAAGGGGATTCCCATCGGATTAGGATATCTGCCAGTATCGTTTACGTTCGGCGTAATGGCCGTGGCAGGAGGCATTCCTGTCAGTCTGGCGATTTTTACATCTATCAGTAATCTTACGTCTGCAGGGCAGTTTGCGGGAGCAAAGCTGATCTTCGTGGGAGCGGGATATTTCGAAATCGCATTGACAACGTTTGTGATCAACATCAGATATATGCTGATGTCTCTGGCGCTGTCGCAGAAGCTGGACGAAGATGTGGGCGTTTTAAAGCGGCTGATCATCGGATACGCCGTAACGGATGAAGTCTTTGCTATCGCTTCTATGGAGACAAAAAAGCTGAACGCATCTTATATGTATGGGCTGATCACTGCGCCGGTGATCGGATGGACACTCGGAACGACGTTGGGCGCGTTAATATCGGGATTGCTGGTAGATTCCGTGGCGAATGCTATGGGAATCGCTCTCTATGCTATGTTTATCGCTATCATCATACCGCCGGCGAAAAAATCGAAGCCTATTGTGTTTACCATTCTTTTTGCGGTGGCGTTGATGTTGGCATTGAATACGATTCCTGTATTTTCAGGTATTTCAGAAGGTTTTCGAGTTATCATAGCGACTCTTTTGGCGGCGGGAACGGCTGCGCTTTTATTTCCTGTGAGGGAGGAAATGGAGCAAGAGGAAATTTCTCAAGCGGTACAGAACTCATATGAGACGGAAATCTCTGAGTCGGAAACGATGCAGACTGCCGCAAAGGCCTGCGCAGCAAAACGGGAGGAGCGTGATACGCGATGAAAGCACTTATCAGCGTGTTCGTTATGGCGATCGTCACCTACATTCCGCGAGTATTTCCTCTCGTCATTTTCCGCAGGCCGATCAACAATATATACATAAAGTCCTTTTTATTTTACGTGCCCTATGCGGTATTGGCCGCGCTGACTTTTCCGTCGATTTTCTGGTCGACGGGCAGTGTGGTATCCGCTGCTGTGGGAACGGCTGTCGCCGTGCTTTTAGCGTACTTTGAAAAGAGCCTTGTGGTGGTGGCTGTGGCAGCGATCATCGTCGTCTATTGTTCTGAGATGATGATCGGATGACATCAGAGGTGTAAAAAGGTATAGCAGGGGAAAGAAAATGAGAATAACAGGGCAAATCGAGATCT
>CAZGBL010000181.1:0-2563 GCA_964523955.1 uncultured Oscillospiraceae bacterium
AAAAAAGCGAAGACTAAGTCGCAGTGGACATGGTATAATAAAACATCGCACAAAAATGAAGCGGCTAAAAAGTGATATTGTAACAGAACTAAGAGATGTGTGCTGACAAAGCTGAAATGGGAAGGTATGATTGGTGCTTAGATGGAAGAAAAGGTGAAGGAAAATTCAGAGAAGAGAAGATGGACCGGAGTGTATCGTGAAGCTTTTTCAGATTTCTGGAAACGTTATGGAATACTGGCATTTTTATCTGCACTCCTTGTGATGATAAAGTATATCTGCTTTTATTATTTTATGGGCGCTGCAAACAATGTTATATGGGTATGCGCTTTGAGTTGCCTGTTTGTATTTCTGTTTTTTTGTGCATTCAGGCGTAAATGGATCCCCGCTGTGATCTATCTGCTAATTTCTTTATTAATGTTTGCGGATATAATATATCATGGATATTATAATGCGTATTTGACGATAAAAATTATTAATTCAGCGAAGATGATCGGTGATATTACCGCATCCATTCAGGAACTGATAAAACCGCAGTATTTTGTATTATTTGCCGATAATCTCATGATATTTATCACACTTCTCGTTTCGGCTGTGCGCAGGAGAAAAAAACCATATGCGCCCTATTGTCTGCGGAAGAAGGAGAAATCATATGATATTCCGAAAGCGCTTAAAGTCTTTGCAGCCTGCTTTCTCATATGTTTTATGATCTTTAATCCGATGGGATCTGATTATGTGGCGTCCGTTTCTGCACAGGAACTGATGACGTATCATATTAGAGACCTCACGCATATTTCTGACAGCGGAGAAGGGGACGAGCCATATTATATCGCTACCGGTTCATATGAAAATTCGCTGGACGGCGATTTGTTCGGTATTGCGGAGGGGAAAAATCTGATCGTAATACAGATGGAAGCTTTCCAGAATTTTGCGATTAATCTGGAATATAACGATCAAGAGCTGACTCCGTTTTTAAACAGCCTGATCAATGACGAAGAAACTGTCTATTTTGATCATTACTATTATCAGGTGGGAAGTGGGAACACTTCAGACGCTGAATTTGCGACGAACAATTCGATTTTAGGAACGATGGGCAGCTATACTTATACGTTGTATACGCAGAATTATTTTCGAGGACTTCCTGTGCTTTTGAAAGAGCAGGGATATGAGACAGCGGCTATGCACGCGTATGAAAAGACGTTTTGGAACAGAGAAAACATGTATCCGTCTTTGGGATTTGATCATTTCTTCGACAGCGACTATTACGATGATGATGAAGACTATACGGGATGGAGTGTCGTCGCTACAAATGACAAGAATTTCTATCGTCAATCGATCGAGGCGATGCAGACTCTTGCGCAGCCCTTTTATTCCTTTATGATTACGCTTTCAGGTCATCATCCATTTGAGCAGAAAGAAAAAGACTGCCATATTCGTTTAAAGAGTTCGGAAAAAGATACAATCGTAGGAGATTATCTGAATACCGTACGTTATGAAGATGAAGCCCTGGAGGAGTTTTTTGACGAGTTGAAGGAAGCGGGCTTATATGAAAACAGTGTCATCTGCATATATGGAGATCATTACGGGCTGTCCTGTACAGACCCCGATATTAAAGAGACGATGACAGAGATTATGGGAGAGGATTACAGTTACAAATGGCATTTTAACATACCACTCGTGATCCATATTCCGGGCAGCGGAATAAATGAGACGATTCATACAGCGGGCGGTCAGTTGGATTTTATGCCTACGATCTGCTATCTGCTGGGGTTAGAGCAGCTGGATACGATTTATCTTGGACAGAATCTGTTCACTGCGGAGGAAGGCTTCGTGGCAATTCAGCAGTTTTTGAGCAGCGGGTCTTTTATCGACGATAATGTGGTTTTCCGCAATTCCAGCGATGGAGTGTTCAGCAACAGCACTGCGTGGAATGTGGACGGAGGCGCAGAAACAGATATCGAAGGGTATGAGAATAAATCGCAGAAATCAAAACAATATGCCAATCTGTCCGAGTTTTATCTCAAATACGATGTGTTAGATAAAGTATTAAATAAAGGAATGTCCATCGACGAGATTCTTTCGGGGATGGACGCGAAAGGCAAACCGCTGAGAATCTCAATGCCGATGTCGTCCCTTGCAGATTCCGATAAAACAAACGCATTGAGCGCACTGGATGCAGCGTACGACAGCGGATATCGATATCTTGAGATCAATGTGGCAGATGACGACAGTTTTCGCAGTATCATCCGTTCGGAAAAAGAGGACGAAAATCAAGAGCCTTATACGGAGCAAACGCTGATACGCATCAGCGATGTTTGTGAATGGATGTCGGAACATGAGGATGCTTATCTGATTTTGAACCCGGTAACAGATGAGACAAATACAGAGGTGAAAAGTGAGATCATCGCTGCAGCGGATAGCAGTGAACGAACAGAGAACCTTTCCGAAGCAGATGAGAGCGCGACGGAAAAAGACGCGGATGATAAACGCGCTTCTCAAAAGCCAGAAGAAGATGAAAAAGATACGGATCGAAAAAACGATATCGCAGGTGAGCCTGCAGAAGATG
>CAZGBL010000181.1:2663-4627 GCA_964523955.1 uncultured Oscillospiraceae bacterium
GAGAAATCGTCTTATAGATAAACGGACGGCGAAATGGGGCTTGATATGAAGATATTTGCAATTTCGGATCTGCATCTTTCCTTTTCATCCGATAAACCGATGGACGTTTTCGGCTCTGAATGGGAGAATCATGATCTTAAAATCAAGGAAAAATGGGAAGAACTGATCGAAGAGAGGGATATTGTAATCATTCCCGGAGATATTTCCTGGGGAATGAAACGGCAGGATACAGAAGCCGACTTTCGATGGATTCATGAGCTGCCGGGTACAAAGCTGTTCTTTAAAGGAAATCATGATCTATGGTGGACGACGCCTGCGAAGTTGAATGCCATGTACAGCGATATGATTTTTCTTCAGAATAATTATTACCCTGCGGGCGATATTGCTGTGTGCGGTACCAGGGGCTGGAATCTTCCTCAGTCGTCTGCGCAATGGACGGATCATGATGAAAAAATATATCGCAGAGAACTGGGGAGGCTGAGAACGTCCCTGGAAGCGGCGCGTAAAGACGGATTTGAAAAGCTGATTGCCGCTCTGCATTATCCTCCCATTGAGATGCAAAACAGATCGACAGGATTTACCGAAATCCTGCAGGAATTCGGCGTCTGCACTGTTCTGTACGGCCATCTTCACGGTAGTGTCGCTCATCGCTTTGCGTTTGAGGGAGTGCATGAGGGGATACAATATCGGTTGGTATCCTGTGATTATCTTAAATTTAAGCCTGTATTAATTGCGCGGGCAGGAGCGGAAAAATGCGAGGAAAAAACGGAAAGAACAGAGTGATCTTAATCGTCATGGACAGTGTCGGAGCGGGAGCTCTTCCGGACGCCCATAAATATGGGGACGAAGGGGCACATACGATAAATCATATTTTTCAAGAATATCCTGACATGAGCCTTCCGAATTTGTCGGAATTGGGACTCGCTTCTATTTCAGGTGTTAAAATCGCTCCGTTTGACGGGAAGGTGAAAGGCTGCTTCGGCAGAATGGCCGAGCTTTCCGAAGGAAAGGATACGATTACAGGACATTGGGAAATCTGTGGACTCACCATGGCGGAACCTTTTCGGACCTTTACCGATACTGGCTTCCCGAAGGAATTTATTTTGGAATTTGAAAGACGGATTGGCTGTCGTGTCATCGGTAATTATGCCGCGTCGGGAACGGAAATCATCCGTATTTTGGGAGAAGAACACCGCAGGACGGGCTGCCCTATCGTTTATACTTCGGCGGACAGCGTATTTCAGGTTGCGGCGAATGTGGAAGTCATTCCTATGGAGACTCTTTATGAATACTGTGAGATCGCCAGAGAGCTGCTGGTAGGGGAATGGCTGGTAGGAAGAGTGATCGCTCGTCCATTTATCGAGCAGAACGGCGTTTATGTGAGAATCAGCGGAAGGCATGATTATACTTTCGATCCTCAGGGAAGGACGATTTTGGATCATATTGCTGCAGCGGGGCAGGAAGTGTGCGCGGTAGGGAAGATCACGGATATTTTTAATGGAAAAGGCATTACGTCTTCCGTATATACGAATGGAAATGCGGATGGGATTTATCGAACGATAGAATATATGGATTCCTGCGGCCAAGGACTCATCTTTACGAATCTTATCGATTTCGATTCCATGTATGGCCATCGGCGGGATGCTGTGGGATACGGGCGAGCTTTGGAGGAATTTGACGCTATGCTTCCATCTGTAAAGAACCGGCTGAAGCCGGATGATCTTCTCATCGTCTGTGCCGATCACGGGAATGATCCAGTTCATACTGGATGGAATCATACGCGCGAATATGTGCCTCTTTTGGTCTTTGGAGAAAAAACCAGGCAGAATGTCAACCTAGGTACACTATCGTCTTTTGCTGACGTAGGAGCATCTATCTGTGAATATCTGGGAGTAGAGGGTACCGACGCAGGAACCTCTTTTCTGAAAAAAATTATCAAGTCATAGAATGCTGCTGATATTCCG
>CAZGBL010000182.1:0-3287 GCA_964523955.1 uncultured Oscillospiraceae bacterium
ATTAATCCGATATGTTTTCTGCCCGTAGCTTCGGTTTCCGCTCGCTACAGTAACCGAAAGTGTTTCCGGTTCCGTTCCCGCATTAATGGGAATCTCGCAGGAAGCCTGTCCATTTTCGACGTACACCTTCTGTGCCGAAGATTCATACTTTACAGAATACTGCGGATCAGGAACATATCCCTCTGCTGTTTCATCGCTGACAGCTTTAAAATTCAATGTCAGCTCTGTCGCATCAGCAGGAATATAATAATTAAAATCGGATGATGATACAGGCAGATTTGTATAGGAGGTGTCTGTATCTCCTCCCGTATGTCTCACAGAAAGGAATGACAGCAGCGGGGTTATCCGCTGGACATAGACTTGTTCAGGCGCCACTTTGACATTAGGAGCAATTGTAATGCTTTCAGGTTCAGTCTCATAAGTGATTCCATCCGCTTTCGCATTCAATTGTTTTATAACGCCTTCCCCTTCGATAACGAGTCCTTCGGCATGAATATCCGCCGTATTGATGGCGGCGTTGATAGATACGGCTATATTTGTCTTTGTCGCCGCCGCATCAGCAGAAAGCTGTGCGATCGTCCCTTCTTCTGCCATAAGATCCACTTTCGGACCTACAATTTTTACCGTCTCAAAATCGCCTATCAACGATGTATATGCAGCGCGGCCAATAGAAACATTCACAAAGCCCTTGCCGAAATCTCCGCTGCCTTTCAAGCTTCGTTCTTCTAAACATGCTACATCTGTTACATCTGAATTGACTACCGTCGTCTCTCCGGCTGCCTGAACGAGTACTGCCTCCGAATTTCTATGTATTTCAGCATTGGCTACTCTGCTGTTTAAAATATTGACGCCGCCTTCTGTGTCGTCGCTTCCGCCGCCTTCAACATTAAGCATACCCAATATAACACAGTTGTTAATTTCGACATTTCCGTCGCCTACTTTTTCACCCACAGAAATTTGATTTGCATAGATCGTATCTTCCAACGTCACGCCTGACTGAACTGCCGTCTGGTTTTTACTTACGATGTTTTCATTTTCTGCGACATCTGTCAGAATTTTCGCCGCCTGAGCGCGAGTCAGGCTGTCAGTCGGGTGCAGATCACCGTCGTCGTATCCGCCCAAATATCCCTTTCCCACGATTTTTCTGCAGGCGTCCTCTGCCCAGGTATCGACGGATTCATAGTCTCCGAATACCTTAATAGTCGCATTTTTGCCGTAAGTCGGTACGACACGAGACAGCATGACTGCCGTCTCTTGCCGCGTGATTTTATTAGACGGACCGAATTCCGACGTGCTATAGCCGGAAATAAATGCAGCGGCTACGCCTTTGCGTATATCATCGTAAAACCAGTCTTTCTCCTTCACATCATCAAATACGATATCAGCTGTCATATTATTACCGAGCACCGAATTTACCATTTTCGTAAATTCAGCCCTGGTAATCGGCGTGTCAGGTTTAAATGTTCCGTCTTCATAACCGTTAACAAATCCATAGCTGACAGCTTTTTCGATATAAGATTTCGCCCAATGCTTAGAAATATCACTAAATGTAACGGCATAGGATTCCATAAAACTGCCCGCGCCCGGAATAAAAACAGACGTTCCAACCATCGCGCAAGCGAGCGTAAGGATTCCGCATTTTGCGAACAGAGATCTTATCGTTCCCATGATTTCCCCCTTTATAACACTCAGTCCTTTTTTTCCGGCAGTCGAATCACGATACAATAATCAGAAGCGGCAGCGATCTCTTCTTCTGAAAAATCACCTACTACAGCGAGAAAGCTCGTATCTTCCTCATTGAAAAAATTCTCCGCGTAATCCCAAATTCCATTGCCTTCACAAGAATCCGCGTTGTTGAAAATCAAAATCGTATCCAGAGGAACAATCATATCGTGAACAGCTTTTTCAATAAAGTAATACGCATCCCGGCCTGGAGGCATCGTATTGATATATTCTCTCACCTTCTGGTTATTCTTGAGATTGATATGAATCATATTCTGAAAATAGTTCATCGCAAATTCTTTAATAACCTTCGTTCGATCTTCTTCTGTACTCCCCGTCAGCAAAAGCGTCTTGTACTCTCTAAACTGCAGTTTCCAGTCTAAAAGCTCTGGGATAATTCTTTCCATTACGACTAATTCCTTTCTACAAACAATATAGCGATTTTCATCGCCTTATAGCAGGCACCGGATGTCCCCCGCTTCTGTAAACGGCGGGTTCCATTTCCGACTTTCGGCGGTTGGATTATGGTTGGATAATAATCCCCCGCCGAAACCCGGCTGAACGAAAGCTCCCGGCGCTTGCTGCAAGCGTTCGCGTCACCCCTGACAAGTGAGCTTGTCGGGAGCTTTGCTCCGCTTTAAATTCAAACAAATTGCATGGCGTCATTTCTGCAAGAAAATCTTAGCAATCTCATTGGCAACACCGGCAAATTCTTCAAGGCCAAGCGTTTCCGCTCTTCTTTTCGGATCTATGCCTGCCGTCTGAAGAACTTTTAGGATCTGATCCTTCGTCAGTCCGCGAACTCCGGTGAGTGAATTTAAAAGTGTCTTCCGCCGCTGGCCGAATCCGCCTTTTACCGTCTCAAAAAAGATCTTTTCATCGATCAAATCCACTGGTCTTTGAGGCCGAATATCCAATCGGATCACAGTAGAATCCACTTGAGGTCTGGGGATAAAAACTTCTTTTGGCGCATTCGCAATATGCTGTACCGTACAGTAAAAGCCCACTGCTACTGATAAAGCTCCGTAAGTTCGAGATCCAGGAGACGCCTTGATTCGATCGGCCACTTCTTTTTGCATCATAATCGTAATGCTGTCAGCGGAAACGCGCTCCTCCAACAATTTCATGATAATCGGCGTCGTTATATAATACGGAAGATTTCCGATAATCCTCACCTTTCCTGAACCGCGATACCGTTGAATGATCGACGTCAAGTCGGTCTTCATAATATCCGCATTTACAATTTCAATATTATCATATCCGCCGAGAGTTTCCTCAAGAATCGGAATCAGATGTCTGTCGATCTCCACAGCGATAACACGTGACGCGCATTCTGCAGCAGCCGCAGTCAACACGCCCATTCCCGGACCGATCTCTATGACAAGATCTTCTCCCCCGATTTCTGAGCCCTCTATGATAGAGTCGATGATATTTTTATCCGATAAAAAATTCTGCCCCAGACTCTTTGAATGGCGAAAACCATGCTTCGCCCGAAGCTGTGCCATTTTAGCGGGAGAATACAGCTTATCCATTTATCTCCTTCTTTCTAACTTATTTCATTAAAG
>CAZGBL010000182.1:3387-4626 GCA_964523955.1 uncultured Oscillospiraceae bacterium
CAGCAAGCTGGCCTTTTTTAGCGCTTGCTATATCGGTATTGTATTTTACCATAAGCAGCTCGTTCTGTCCTCTTGATCCGGCGTTAGGCGGGCTTCAAATGTCCCGAAAAACAGACATAATTCGAGGCTGACGCATAAAGAAAAATGAATACAAATAATACATAATCCGAAGAAACAAATTTCATGTCTTGTATTTCAAATGCTTTGTACGACAGCCCCTTTTTCCCTGAATCCACAGTTTTCCGGCAAGCCTCCCGGCAGATTTTCCGTCAGGCTTTCCAGTACGTGCGCCGCTCAGAAATCGAATTTACAGCAACAGCAAAATTTAACTTTCCCGAACTTCAGAGCGGGCGACGTCTATTGCCTGCTGCCGCGCTATCCGAGATTCTTTAAATCGCGCGCAGCCTTCGCCATATCTGAGACGATATCTACGAGGTGAAAACAGCCCGTAGAGCCGCCGATCAGACCGCCTGTCTCCTTTTTTGTCAGGTCGTCTATCTTCTTGCCGATGAAGAGACCCGACGCCATATGATCCAATTCAAAACATGCAGCATACGGCCATCTTCTCAGCGTCATATCAAAATCCGTGATGGTTCTCTCTGTCAGCGAATAGATCATCTGGGCATACATCTCATGAAAGCTGTCCTGATACGTTCCGCTGATCGTCGCTTCATCACCTCCGCTGGTGATGAGAGTGTACTGCTTGTACTTGTTATAGAGATTTTGTGTCCGATAGTGATTCAGACTATTTACATGATTTGGCCACTCGTAAAGCCCCGGCATTCTGCCGGTATAAGGACGGCAGTAATTCACCTTTTCGCTCAGCCATTTTTTTTCATATTCGATAGGGTCTGCGATTCCGATTTCCTCCAACATATAGATCTCCGCCTGATTGATCCCCCTCAAATCTTCCAGAAGAATTTCTTTAATAAATCCATTTCCGTCATAATCCGGCAGCGTTTTAATGATCTTATTAGCCGCAAAGGTACACGTTTCCCCCTCTAATTCCGGGATCTCACCTTCTGTCAGATTGTCATTCTGCGGCGTCCGATGTACAGAATAGAAGGCCTTTTCCGTTTTCATCTGTCTTGCATCGATGTAAAGCACAACGCTGCATTCATAACGCGTTCCGAGATAACTGCACTCTGCGAGAAACTTCCCGTCAGGCAGTTTGTCCACCCGATTCATGTATGCGCCCTGTTCTACAACTTTAACCATATTTATTCCTCCTTCTCACTC
>CAZGBL010000183.1:0-4614 GCA_964523955.1 uncultured Oscillospiraceae bacterium
CCGCGCGAAAAGGGCGAAGAAAATGTCGAAAGACTGCCCCGACGGCGAGTCCGGGAAGAGGAGGTAAAAGATATGTACGCAGTTGTTGAAACAGGCGGAAAGCAGTACAGAGTCCAGGAGGGCGATGTTATTACTGTTGAAAAGCTCGGCGTTGCAGACGGCGAGAAAGTCGTTTTCGATAAGGTACTCGTTGCAGGTGAAGGCGCTGACATCAAGGTGGGCAAGCCTTATATTGAAGGCTGCACGGTTGAAGGTACTGCAGTTGAAAGCGGTAAGGGTCCTAAGGTAATCATCTTTAAGTACAAGGCAAAGAAGGATTACAGAAAGAAGCAGGGTCACAGACAGCCTTATACTTCTGTCAAGATCGAATCACTCAATATCTAATCGATTCTGGCATTCAGGCAATTTATTTTTGTTAGAGGGAATAATATTATTTCACAGCAAAGACAGCACAGAATAAAGGAGGTGTGGGTCTATGGCAAGTAAGAAGGGTGTAGGCAGCTCGAAGAACGGTCGAGATAGTGAATCGAAACGTCTCGGAGTCAAGAGAGCTGACGGTCAGGTTGTAAGCGCAGGCAGCATTCTCGTTCGCCAGAGAGGTACGAAGTTCCATCCGGGAACAAACGTAGGCAGAGGCGGAGATGATACATTATTCGCTAAAGTTGACGGTACAGTCAAGTTTGAAAGAGAAGGCAAGACAAGAAAAAAGGTAAGCGTTTACCCGGCAGAGATCGAAGCCTAAAATATATCTGGTATTTAAAGCCCCTATTTTTAGGGGCTTTTTTCGTGATAGAAAAGATTCCATACATAAGCGGGGGACATCCGGCGCTTATTATACCTTAATTATATAGGGAATCGAGAAGATAGGAGGCGAAAAATGTTTGTAGATAGAGCCAGAATAACGGTCAAATCCGGTAAGGGCGGAAACGGGAGCGTATCCTTTCGACGTGAGCCTTTCGTTCCGGAAGGAGGCCCTGACGGCGGCGACGGCGGCAAGGGCGGCGACGTAATCTTTGAGGCGAATAATAGCTACAGGACGTTGATGGATTTTAGATATAAAAGAAAATACGAGGCTCTCAACGGCGAAGACGGAATGAAGAAGAAAAAGTTCGGTAAGAATGGTGAAGATCTTGTCATTATGGTTCCTCCGGGAACGGTGGTAATCGATGAACTGACGGGGCTTGTAATGAAGGATCTGGTGAATCATGGCGATCGAGTTATTGCGGTAAAGGGCGGTAAAGGCGGCAAAGGAAATGTCCACTTCAAAAATTCTGTTCGTCAGGCACCGAATTTCGCAGAGGCTGGCGGCGCGGCTAAGGAGCGGACGATTATTCTCGAACTGAAACTGATTGCCGATGTGGGTCTTTTAGGTTTTCCAAATGTAGGGAAATCTACGTTTCTATCGGTTTCCACCAGCGCGAAACCGAAAATCGGCAATTATCATTTTACGACGATTACGCCGAATTTAGGAGTCGTTCACCTTTTTGATTCCAGCTTCGTTATGGCGGATATTCCGGGACTCGTAGAGGGCGCTCATGAGGGAACGGGGTTGGGACTCGATTTTCTCAAACATGTGGAGCGGACAAAAGTCCTGATTCATGTGGTGGATATCGCCGGTTCAGAAGGACGCGATCCTATTGAAGATTTTGATAAGATTAATAATGAGTTGATAAAATACTCCGAGCGAGTGTCGAAGAAACCGCAGATTGTGGTGGGAAACAAGTCAGATCTTATTTTCGATCAGACGAAGGCTGACGAATTTAAAGCGTATGTAGAGGGAAAAGGATATCGTTTTTTTCTGATGTCTGCTGCTACGTCTCAGGGGACGCGGGAGGTCCTGGCTGCAGCGCTGCAAGAGCTTAACAATATAGAGGATGAAGAGGAAGAAAGCTACGAATTGTACGAAGCGGATTTTCACGGCGAGGATGCAGATTACCGGGAGATTTATACCTATGTCGATGAGGAGGACGGAGCTTTTGTAATAGAGGGCAAACAGCTCACTAAGATCTTTAATTCCACAAATTTTAACGATATGGAATCTCTGAGGTATCTGTACAGGTATATCGAGAAGAAAGGCGCTATCGCAGAGTTAAAGGAGCTGGGGTTATCGGAAGGCGATACGGTTAGAATCAGGGATTACGAATTTGAATATTCGGAAGAATAATCCGAAGCTTCTCTTGTTTTTCGACACCTTCTTTATTTTAGAATGAAACTTTAGCTCTTAAAAATGCTGAGGGAATTTTATCGCTGAAGCTCGGAATAGAAGAAGAATTTTTTGTTTAAAATTGCATACAATTTTGATGCAATCTGTAAAAACGTTGGAACTTCAACGTTTTTACTCATCAGAAAAATGTATACATTTTTTGGCGAAAGTTATTGACAATTGTATACAATAGGCCTATAATGTGTAACATCAAAACAGCAAAGGCGCTGAGGATTGAAAAATCCCCGGTGCCTTTTCTCATTTGCTACCCCCCGTGTTTTGATGGGATTATTGCGAAACGGAGAATCTTTTCTATTTGTTGTGAATAGCAAACGCCGTTTCTCTCGGCGGGCAGAGTTGAAAAATTTCCGCTGGCCGAAGCATTACAGACAGGAAATGGGGTTATATTTTCTGTTGATGTTCTAAAAATTTAAGGAGGTATTTTTATGTATTCATCGGTAGATACTATATGGGTACTCCTCGGAGCAGCTTTAGTATTTTTCATGCAGCCGGGTTTTTGTATTTTAGAGGCTGGATTAACGAGAGCAAAAAATGCAGGCAATATCGTAATGAAAAATCTTATGGATTTTTGTCTGGGTACTATCGTATTTTGGCTCATCGGTTTTGGTATTATGCAGGGAACAGATCTTGGAGGCATTATCGGGGTGCCTGATTTTCTGATCGGCGGTGATTACGGCGTCGATGGAGGATATCCTTCCTGGGCATTCGTTATTTTCCAGACGGTATTCTGCGCTACGGCAGCGACTATCGTTTCAGGAGCTATGGCAGAGAGGACGAAATTCTCGTCTTATTGCATTTATAGCGTTATCATCAGCGCAATCATTTATCCTATTTCCGGCCACTGGATCTGGGGCGGCGGCTGGCTTTCTCAGTTGGGATTCCACGACTTTGCAGGTTCGACTGCAGTACATATGGTAGGCGGCGTCGCTGCATTCATGGGCGCGCTTTTCCTGGGACCGCGTATTGGAAAATATGACAAGGACGGCAATTCTAAAGCGATTCCTGGCCATAATTTGACGCTTGCAGCTTTAGGCGTATTTATTCTCTGGTTTGCATGGTTCGGATTTAACGGATGTTCTACGGTAAGTGCGACAGGCGACGACAATCTGGAGCTTATGGGTCTGATTTTCGTCAACACGAATATTTCTGCAGCAGTGGGGGCAGTTGCAGCTATGGCGTTTACCTGGATGAAATATGGAAGTCCTGACGTATCCATGTCGCTCAACGGTGTTCTCGCGGGTCTTGTCGGTATTACAGCAGGATGCGACGCAGTCAGTCCGATCGGAGCGTTCTTCATCGGCCTCATCTGCGGTATTCTCGTACCGATTGTGGTGGAATTTATCGATAAAAAGCTCAAAGTAGACGATCCTGTCGGTGCGGTAGCCGTTCACGGCTGCTGTGGAGCGGTCGGCACGATTTTAGTAGGTATCTTCGCTACAGATGGAGGTCTCTTATATGGAGGCGGAATTCATTATTTCCTCGTTCAGCTCCTGGGTGTAGTTACAGTTATCGCTTGGGTGGCGGTTACAATGTCTGTCGTATTTGCAGTTATTAAGAAGACCGTCGGACTTCGAGTCAGTGAAGAAGAAGAAATCGTCGGTCTGGACATCATGGAACATGCGCTTGTATCTTCTTATGCAGGCTTTGATATTACAGAGTCTGACGTTTCTCTGGCAGAAGCAGAGGCTCACGCCATCGAATCCGTTAAGCTTACAGCCGCTGGAGAGCATAAAATCTCGAATGTATCGATTATCACCAGCAAGAAAAAGTTTGAACCTCTCAAGCAGGCGCTGGAAAAGGTAGGCATACAGGGTATGTCCGTTACAGAAATCGTCGGATGCGGCGTACAGAAGGGCAACAGTAAGGTATACAGAGGTTCGGAGATTCAGACGAAGCTTTTACCTAAACTCAAAATAGATATCGTAGTCAGTGAGGTTCCTGTTCAGGATGTCGTAGATGCGGCGAGAAGCGTTCTTTATACAGGCGGTACCGGCGACGGTAAGATTTTCATCAGCGATGTTGAAAATGTCGTAAGAGTCAGTACCGGTGAGCAGGGGTCTGCGGCTCTTCAGTATATAGAACATTAATCAACAATATAGCATAACACTAAATTTCATAATTCCATAATTCTACGGGGAAACAGGGACGCTTTGACAGGTTCCTGTTTTTCTATATTCTTGTTGAAATTTCAATGAATTCAAGGCATATGCAACAAGATCTCGCTGCAGTAATCTAGCGGCTGCTCTTAAGCTCGTCTGTAAAAGTTTCATATGCCGCTTTTGAAGTCGGCGTTCGGATTTTATACTATCGGGTATATAACAAGTGCCAGATGTCCCCTCTTCTGTAAGCGGCGGGTTCCATTTCCGACTTTCGGCGGTTGGGTAATCATC
>CAZGBL010000184.1:0-4576 GCA_964523955.1 uncultured Oscillospiraceae bacterium
ATTCCCTGATTTAAAGCGCAGAGGTATCCTGCACCTGCTGAAAGCAGAGCAGAGCTCCCGTGAGTTCACTTGCAGTGTCAAACAGGATGACAGCGCAGCCCACAAAGCAACAATTTTCTTTTTATTTTATAAAATATGTAAATCTGTTGTTGCAAAATCCTTTTTCACAGTGTATTATATTCAAGTAATCAGCGTTTCGTGTCTAAATTCAGCGCTAAAAAGGATAAAATTCATTAAAAAATACTCTTGACAGAATAGAGAAAGAAATGCATAATATCTTATCGGCGCGCAGATACTAAAGGAATGAACGACAGAAGATTTTTTTCTGATATTTTCTGTTGACAGCATGATCTGATGATGATATCATAGGATCCGACGCGTTAAGAAATGTCTTTTCGAGTCGTTTCGATGCGGCGGGATAGCTCAGATGGCTAGAGCGTCCGGTTCATACCCGGAAGGTCGTAGGTTCGATCCCTATTCCCGCTACCAATCGTGGGCGTTTAGCTCAGCTGGGAGAGCGTCTGCCTTACAAGCAGGATGTCATAGGTTCGAACCCTATAACGCCCACCACATCATCTTTGACGAGATTTGTCTCTGATGATTTATAAAAAATTTGCGGTCCGGTAGTTCAGTTGGTTAGAATGCCAGCCTGTCACGCTGGAGGTCGACGGTTCGAGCCCGTTCCGGATCGCCATTTTTTACTTTAAAATTATCGATTTGGTGGGTGTCGTCAAGTGGTTAAGACCCAGGGTTGTGGCTCCTGTATACGTGAGTTCGAATCTCACCATCCACCCCATCATAATTTTGGGTTAAAAAATATAATATCTGACGCAGGGGTATCGCCAAGCGGTAAGGCAATGGATTCTGATTCCATCATGCGTAGGTTCGAATCCTACTACCCCCGCCACAAATTAAGATAGTTTCTCGATTCGTTCGGGAAACTATCCTATTGAAACGAATAAATATGCATGGCGACATAGCCAAGTGGTAAGGCAGAGGTCTGCAAAACCTTTATTCCCCAGTTCAAATCTGGGTGTCGCCTCCAGGAAAACAGGAAAATCCGTGATCGAGATCACGGATTTTTTTATGCTCTGGCAAGCCCGGTAAAACGGCGCGCTGCCTTCACGATACATTGGCTGTTTTGTATTTCTGTTTTGCTGTTTTGACGAGATATTTATGCCTATTTAGGCCTTATTTAAGCCCACATATTTCCTGAGTATTTTCAACACGCATGGAATCTATGTCAGATTTTTATCATGCGATACCCGATGCCCACGTGCGTCTGAATATACTGAGGGTCGGAAGGCTCCCGCTCGATTTTTCTGCGCAGCGTAGCCATATAGACACGAAGAGACGCCAGATCGCTGTCCCAGGCACGTCCCCAAATCTCTGTCGTAATATAGGTATGCGTCAATACTTTTCCCGCATTACGCGCCAAAAGACACAGCAGTTTATATTCGATCGGCGTCAAATGCAGCTCTCTGTCCGACAGCCATACGCACCCGGCGGCATAATCGATTTTCAGATCGCCATTTGTAAAGACAGCATCAGAAGCCGCGCCACTTCCCGAATCGTTCAACCGGCGAAAGGTAACTCTCAGCCGCGCCAAAAGTTCTTCTACCGAAAAAGGTTTTGTCAGATAATCGTCTGCACCGGCGTCCAACGCCTCTATCTTGTCAATATCTTCGCTGCGGGCGCTGATGACGATGATAGGCGTTTTAGACCAGGTTCGGATCTTCCTTATGACATTCACGCCGTCTGTATCAGGAAGACCTAAATCCAGAAGAATCACATCGGGATTATGGGATGCCGCTTCGAGAATGGCGCTCTCTCCAGTGGCGGCTGTCCGAAAACGGTAATCGTGAGTTTCTAAGGTAGTTGTGATCAGGTTTCTCACAGCAGAATCATCTTCCACGACTAAGATCACCGGTTTGTTTTTATTCATGAACAGGCACCTCCTTCATCGGCAATGTAAACGTAAAAACCGCGCCCTTCGGCATGGCGTCAGAAATCGAAATCGTTCCCCCGTGAGCGTTTATCACCGAGCGGCACAGAGCAAGGCCCAGACCGAGGCTTCGGCGGCTGTCGGCCACTTTCGTGTCCGCAGTATAAAACATGTCGAAAATCCGTTCCTTTTTTTCATCGGGAATCCCGTCTCCATTGTCCGACACCGACACTGCGGCCATACCGTCTTTTTCTTTCATTTCAATGACAATATCAGAACCGGGCGGCGTATATTTCACCGCATTGTCGATGAGATTGATCATCACCTGCACGATCAGACGAGCGTCCACATTTACCAGAAAAAAGGAATCGGCAGGCTTTACTGTAATAGGATGACTGCTGCGCCCCCGTTTCGCATGCCTCACCGCCTCATCGACAATTTCGTCGAGAAGCTCCGTATGAAGACGCAGCTTCATAGTCCCGTTTTCGATCCGGGTCACAGACAGCAGATTTTCCACCAGATTGATCAGCCAAAGGGAATCTTCATAAATATCTTCATAAAGCCTGCGGCGCTTTTCTGAGCTGATGCTTTCCTCATTGGATAACAGTATGCCTGCATTGCCGGAGATAGACGTCAGCGGCGTGCGGAGATCGTGAGAAATCGAACGCAGAAGATCCGCCCGCAGCTGTTCGTTTTTTGCCAAAAGAGCGGTCTCTTCCCTCTCCCTTGCGATCCTGCCGTTTTCCATGGCCAGCGCACATTCCCCCAGAATCGACAATACAATGCTGTCTTCAAATGCATCCAACGCTATTTCATTCATAGCGATGCCTACGACACCGTACAGCATCTGATTTGTTCGGACTGCGAGATATAGACAGCTCGCGTCGCTGAATCGTTCGGTTGATGTCCCGGCTCTTTTTTTATTTTCAATCACCCAATGCACCGCTTCCTGCTCTCTCGGAGAAAGATAAGCAGGGTCGATTTTCTCATCCTCATGGCTGACGTCATGATCCGGAGCTCTCATTTCAAAATCACATTCCTGCCCCGCATTATCGTGAATCGGAAAGTACAACGGCGGCGCAGGCTGCCCGTCCGCTTCCACACGATAAAACAGAATATCGCGCTGCAGCAGCTTTCTCAGCTGACTGCAGGTTACTGAAAGAATTCCGCAGGAATCCATTTCACCGCTGATGAGGCGATTGGCTTCAAACAGAATTTTCATCCGATACGCCGTCCTGGCAGATTGACGCGCCTGACGTTTGATCCTCATCGTCAGCGAACCCGTCAGAAATGCTGCCGTAAACATAATCAAAAATGTGACGGGATATCCATCGCCATAAGCGGAGAAGGTAAAACGCGGTGTAGTGAAAAGATAATTAAATAGTAAAACGCCTATCACTGAACTCGCCAGACTGTAAATCTGCCGTGAAGTGATCATCGCCGTGATCAGGACTCCCAGGATGTATACGGTGATGATATTCGCCTCGCTGAAGCCCAGCAGATGAAACGCGGAGGCAACCAGTGTAGACGAAGCGAGTATGAATAGGCTCCGAATCAAATTTTTCGGCGAAAACGCAGGATTCCGGTCGTTGCTCCGGCCCTTTCTCTGTCGATACGGCGGAGTATTCGCGTCCGGAATGATGAAAATCTCCAGATCAGGAGAAAGCTGTGTGATCTTCTCAGTCAAGGCAGGCTTAGCGAACAAAGATCTGCGCGCCGCGCCGCTTCTTCCCAACACGATCTTCGATACATCAAAAAGACGGGCAAATTCCGCAATCTGAAAGGCGATGTCTTCGCCATATACCGTTTCTATTTCTGCGCCCAGGCTTTCTGCAAGCTGCATATTGCGTTCCAGCCGCCGCTTGTTTTCCACGCTCATAGCAGCCAATTCCGGCGTCTCTACGAACAGCGCTGTAAATTTTCCCTGAAATGCGTCTGCCATTTTGGCAGCGGTACGAATAATCGAAGCATTCGTGGGCGACGAGGACAGACACGCGAGAATATGCTCTGCTTCTACACTCTCATCCATATCTTTTTTCGCCGGATTCGGTGCCTTTTTATATTCCATAGTGAGATCTCCCCTGAAGAAATTTAAAGCGAAGCAGAGCTCCTGACAAGCTTGCTTGTCAAGGACGACGCGAACGCCTGCAGCAAGCACCAGGAGCTTTTGCTCAGCCGGGTTTATTGCTTCTATTTTCCCTGCGTAAAAATACATAGCGATTGCAGGAGGACAATTTTTCATCATATCGGAATGACAGCCGGTCAAAACCGCAAATTTCATTGAGATCTGTAATCTGACGGCCTGCCATATAGTTTACCATTTCTCCTCTGGCCATCTTAGCGTAAGTACCTTTCTCACGCACTTTGCCTTCTTCAGAAATCTCACCGAAAACGACTTCCGCGAACAGTACGTTATCCGGCAGCCAGTCGCTGACGCATCTGCTGTATTCTTTCGACGCCAGATTTACGATAACGTCCTCATCTCTGTACAGTTTTTCTGCGATTTTCTTCCCCCCAAAATCGATACAGATCCGTCGGAAAACCGCTTCCGGAAACCTTTTCCTTCGGAAATTTCACCTGCATTTCCAAACGGATTTCGCTTCTTCATAAGTCAGCGCCTTCATCCATTCC
>CAZGBL010000185.1:0-2806 GCA_964523955.1 uncultured Oscillospiraceae bacterium
CATACGCGATCATGTCCCAGAATATCTGCCGCTTCGCGGAAATTTTCTGCATTTTTAAGCGTATTTTCGGCAGCCAGTCCACGGATAAGATCATTGCCAGCAAAAGGATTACAACGTTGGACGCGCGCAGCAGATTGTGCAGGATCAAATCCTTCTCCGGAGTAAATTCAATTCCTGTAAACATCTGGGAAAACATGACGCCCGCCTGAGACAATGTATCGGCTCGGAACAGGACGAATCCCAATATGACTACGAGCATCGTGTATATATGCCCGATAAACCGTTTTTCCAGCCTTTTTCGGGGAATGATTCCCACATCTTCCAATGTGGAAAACAGACCGTGCCACAGTCCCCAGAGAACGAACGTCCAGTTTGCTCCGTGCCATAACCCCGTGGTAAAAAAGACGATAAATTTGTTGATGTCCGTCCTGAGACGTCCGCAGTAGCTTCCTCCCAGGGGTATGTAAAGATAATCCCGAAACCAGGAGGAAAGGGAGATATGCCATCTTCTCCAAAATTCCTGTATCGTCGTGGAAACATACGGATAATTGAAGTTTTCGAGAAATTGAAATCCGAAAATCCGTCCCATTCCGATGGCCATATCGCTGTAACCGCTGAAATCGAAATAAATCTGAAGCGTGTAACAAATGGCACCCATCCAGGCGATCCTCATATCCAGACTTCCGATATCCAGTGCAAATACCTGATCGGCCACTGCTCCCGCCGTATTCGCTAAAAGAAGTTTTTTGGACAATCCGATAATAAACCGTCTGAGGCCTTCCGCCGTATCCGTCGGAGAACATCTCCTGCTGTCGATCATTTCCGAAATGTCATGATACTTGATGATGGGTCCCGCGATCAGCTGAGGGAAAAAGGAAATATAGAGCAGTAATTTTCCTAAATTTTTCGTTCCCATGGTATGATCTCGATAGACGTCGATGATATAAGACATTCCCTGGAAAGTATAGAATGAAATTCCAATCGGGAGCACGATGCCCGGCAAAGTGATGGATGCGCCGAAAACAGAATTGATATTTTCCACCGCGAAGTCGAGATATTTAAATACTGACAGCAGCGCGATATTCATAGCTGCCGCCGCCGCCAAAACCGCTTTCCTGTACGAACCTTCGCCGCAGAGCACGAACCCTGCGGCGTAGTTGATCAGCACGGAAGCAAACAGCAAAATCAGATATTTCGGCTGACCGAAAGAATAAAACACGAGGCTGGCAAGAATGAGAACCGCGTTTTTCGCCTTAAGACCAGGCACGATATGATATAAAAGAAATACAGCCGGGAAGAAAGCGAACAGGAATATCGCTGAGCTGAATACCATTCGTATTCTCCTTTCGATTTGGGAGTGAAAATAAAGTGTGTAAATTATCGGCAGCCAGCTTACGCACTTTATTTTACACCCTCTTAGATTTAATGTTTCACTTATTTTTTAGCATAGATAAACGGAGCGTTGTCATACGTCATCTCGAAAAGATAATAGTTATATCCATCTCTGCGTTTCGCCATCGTCAGTTCAGGATCATATATGTACGTTTTTCCCGCGATATCGATTTCCACCCAGCCATGTGGTCTGCGGTTGTATCCCACAAGGCCTGCGACGGCGCGCGGATTATATCCGATATTTTTCGTCAGATAATAATAAACCGCTGCAAAGCTGTAGCAGTTTCCTTTGTGATTCTGAAACATAGGGATCGCATATTCTGTCTCCCAGCCGACGGCTCCCGTATCCAGAATATTCCGCTTTAAATACGTAAAATTATTCACCACATAATCGAAGGCGCTCTGAAGCATCTGATGCTGCGTCATGTTCGCCGTTACAGACGCCGCCGTAGCCGCTCTCATGAGGGCGTCCAGAGCGCTGTCTCCCGTCACATATTTTCCCGACGCGTCATACCAGTGACCGTCTGCATACTGGTTTTTCACAAAATCTCCCGTAGCTGCGTCGACGCAGTACAGAATTCCGTGAATAACATGCGTTCCAGGCGCGAGAACCGTCTTTTCCTTTGTAAAAGATGACCAGTTTTCACTTTCACCTTCGCCGGTGCTTCTCGCTCTGCATTCATGAGAAATAGAAGCTTCCATAATATGTAAATATGCCCAGTAAGAGCTGTCCACATCGGGAAAGATCCGAATGCCGTCAGCGGAACTCACCGTATTCGCATCTGCACTTCTTCCTAAGACCCGGTTGATCACCACAGCCGCCTCCGCCCTGGACAGCGTACCGTCCGGATGAAAGGTTCCGTCGGAATATCCGGTAACCCAGCCTTTGGCCGCCGCGGAGAGAATCACTTCATAAGCCCAGTGAGAATCGCTTACATCGGAAAATGATCCCGCAGGAGCAGATAATTCATAGAAATTGGACAGTATTTTTACGAATTCTGCTCTGGAAATCTGAGCGTCCGGTTTGAAATAACTTCCGTAGCCGTTCATCACTCCATATTTTGTCAGCGACTGCACTGCCTCGCCATACCAGTCAGAAATGCTGACGTCACTGAAAGTCACGTCCTGAATCACATCTGCATCCGAGGGATCTGTCAGCAGCGAATAGATCATCTGCGCCGCTTCCCCTCTCGTAAGAGCAGAAGACGGATGAAACAGTCCGTCGCTGCTGCCGTTCATATACTTCATGTGGTCTGCGGTATTGAGACTTACGGTGACTCGAGGAGATTCGCCGGAAACGTCAGCGTCCAAATCCGCTGTATCACCGGCATGATCAGTATCTGCGGCCTCATCCTCCGGCGTATCGCTCTTCTGACTATCCTCAGTATTCGACTCGCCGTCCGTCTCGGCGCTG
>CAZGBL010000185.1:2906-4530 GCA_964523955.1 uncultured Oscillospiraceae bacterium
TGCCGGCAGCGCCGCTGTCCGCGCTTCTCTCCGAACTGTCCTTCAGATTGTCCGAAACCTCCGATATCACCTTCTGAGAAGATACCTCTGCCGACGGCACAGTCTTCTCATCGGCAGAAACGCCGCACGGAAGAGCCGTCACCGCAAACAGGAGCGCGAGAAGCAAGCTCATTTTTCTTAATCTTTTCATAAAAAAATTCCCCCTAAACGTAATTATTTTATCATTTTTATATACTTACGAAAAGGAGGAGGTGAGAATACAGGAAATAGAATTTTACGATCAGAGCAGTGACTGGGGATACAGTCTCTTCCTCCTCTTTTACGAAAAAATATCCTTCCCGTTATCCTCATCGTACGGAAAAATCGTCAGATTTCCATCGTCGCTGCAAGTCGCCAAAAAGATTTCCTTTACCTTTATTTTTCGCTCCTTCAATCGATCCGCCAGCCAGTTGTCATCGAATCCGATATTTTTGAGATTTTCTTTCATCAAGTTGCCGTCTATGATTACATTTGCGGAGATTTTTTCCTGACGGATCTCAATGCCGAGATCCTGCGGCGTCGCCGGGCGATTGGAAGATACGGGAAGAATGCTGACTGTCCCGTTGGGTTCAAATACGATGGTATCCACCTGTGAAAGATCGAAATAGCCCTGATTCCTGCATTGTGTCAAAAATTCGACCATGTCCATCTTCGCCTTCTTCAGATTTCCTTTGAACAACTTGCCGTTTTTCATCAGATAAATCGGTTTTCCTGTAATAATACGGCGCATCACGATAGACTTATCGGAAAGGAGCGAGAGAAACAAGGTTGCCAGAGCGAATACGATCATAGCGATCAGCGGCTCTATCATATCCATGCCTCTGGCAATGGCCAGCTCCGCTGCAATCGATCCGATGGTGATACCGTTGATATAATCAAACATACTCATCTGGGACATCTGTCTCTCTCCGATGAGTTTCGATAACATAAAGAGTAAAATTACCGAAAATAACGCCGATAACATAATTTGAATATAATCCATTGGAACCTCCGTTCTTTTTCATACATGCTGCCCTGAAGGCTGGCTAAAGCCCTCATTCTCACAGACACACGTTATTTCATTTCTCCGCTTTCTTCCCGTAAAGAAACAAACTCTGTCAGGCAATTTTTCCCGACATAGCCGATTTTTATGCCTGGGCGGCCGCAATTTACCGATTTCTCTGCAAGCGTCCGACCTGCAAACGTCAGGCAGACAGCAAAACCATTTCTATTTTCAGATCTTGTGCAGCGCAGATCTTGCCTTTTATTGTCAACTCCCTTGACATTAAATCCCGAACCGCTAAAATGTATTTAGATTATCAAACTATATAAAAGTGCCAACGCAAATGTTGTAAGATTTTTTAAGAAAACAAATAAAGAGGATTCTAAAATTTATGAAAGAAAAAAGTCCATCAGAAAATATTCAGACAAGCTGTCCTGCCTGCGCGGCAAGGACTTCCGGCAAGACGATTCCGTATCTGATCTGCGCTGTAATCTTAAAGTTTTTATATCACAGTCTGCGGATTTTATATCGTTATGACGAACGGGTAAAAAACGATCTGGACAGAATCGACAGCGGCACGGTTATCAATCTGTCGTGCTCCGC
>CAZGBL010000186.1:0-4521 GCA_964523955.1 uncultured Oscillospiraceae bacterium
GGAGCTTTCGGTCCGCCGGGTTTCGGCGGAGGGATGATTACCCAACCGCCGAAAGTTGGAGATGCCCCTTGCGTTTACAGAAGCGGCGGGACATCCGGCGCTTGTTATATATGGAACTAACTAGATGGAGGAATATCAATGCAAAAGCAGCTTATGACGATTTTGGAGGAAGCGAAAAAACAGCTCAATGAAGCGGCTTCCACGGAAAAGGCTGAAGAAATCAGAGTGAAAGTACTCGGTAAAAAGGGCAGACTGACGGAGATTCTCCGTTCTATGGGAAGTCTGGGCGCTGAGGAGAGAAAAGAGGTCGGCAAGAAGGCGAATGAAGTAAGAGCTGAGATCGAATCTCTTCTCGAGGCGAAGAAGAAGGAGTTGAAAGACTTGCAGAAGCAGGCGAAGCTGGCTTCTGAGGTAATCGATGTGACTGAGCCGGGAAGAGTAAAAAATCTCGGCGTAAAGCATCCGATCACGCAGACTATAGACGAGATGACGAAAATCTTTATGAATATGGGATTTGAAGTCGTGGAAGGTCCAGAGGTAGAGACTGTCTTCATGAATTTTGACGCTCTGAATGCAGGTCCGAATCATCCATCCAGAGATCTGACAGATACGTTTTATATTACGGAAAATACGCTGCTCAGAACGCAGACCTCGCCGGTGCAGGCGAGAACGCTTCTGTCGAAGGAACCTCCTCTGAGAGTCATTTCACCGGGCCGCGTATTTCGCTGCGATACGCCGGACGCCACTCATTCTCCGGTATTCCACCAGGTAGAGGGGCTCGTGGTAGGCGAAGGCATTACCATGGCAGATTTAAAAGGCACATTGGGGGAATTTGCGAGGCAGATGTTCGGTCCGGATACGTTGACGAAATTCCGTCCGCATCACTTCCCGTTTACCGAGCCCAGCGCTGAAGTAGATGTATCTTGCTTTAAGTGCGGAGGCAAGGGCTGCAAGGTATGCAAGGGAAGCGGCTGGATTGAAATCCTCGGATGCGGTATGGTACATCCGAACGTGCTTAAAGTCGGCGGCATAGATACGGAGAAGTACACCGGATTCGCATTCGGTATCGGTGTAGAACGTATTGCCATGCTCAAATATGAGGTGGACGATATCAGATTGTTCTACGAAAACGACGAACGTTTCTTAAAACAGTTCAAGTAATAATTTTCCATATCAACGTGCGACAGAGAGGTAAATTTTCATGTTAGTTTCTATAAATTGGCTTAAAGATTATGCGGATATCGATGTACCTGTCGATGAATTCTGCGATAAGATGATTCTTTCCGGCTCTAATATTGAGACGGTGGAACCTTACGGTACGAAATTTTCAAAGATCGTGGTAGGAAAGATCTTAAAGATCGAGCAGCATCCGAATGCGGACAGATTGGTGGTATGCACTCTGGATGTGGGCGAAGACGAGCCGATCCAGATCGTAACCGGGGCGAAGAATGTGTTTGAAGGCGCTGCTGTTCCTGTGATTCGCCACGGCGGAAAGCTCCCTGACGGAACTGTGATCAAAAAAGGTAAGCTGAGAGGCGTAATGTCAAACGGTATGCTGTGCTCCGCTGCAGAGATGGGATATGAAGATAAAGTGATCAATACGCTGATCAGGGACGGTATCTGGATTCTCGACGATTCTTTCGTTCCCGGTACGGATATTGCAGAAGCGTTGGAGCTGAAGGATCATGTGGTGGATTTTGAAATTACGCCAAATCGCCCGGACTGTCTGTCTATGATCGGTATGGCGAGGGAAGCGGCCGCCGTTTTTGGAACGGAGCTGAAGTATCCCGATACGACGGTGAATCATACGGAAGGCGATGTAAAGGATTATGTGGACGTTGAGGTGAAAAGACCGGATCTCTGTCCGAGGTATACAGCGCATGTCATTAACGACATCAAAGTGGAGCAGTCTCCTTGGTGGCTCCAGAGACGCCTTATGCACGCGGGTATGCGTCCTATCAATAATATCGTAGATATTACAAATTTTGTCATGATGGAATACGGTCAGCCGATCCATGCTTTCGACGCCAAGACGATCACTGGCGGAAAGATCATCGTCGATGTTTCAAAAGAAGGCGATAAATTTACGACGCTGGACGGTACGGAGAGAACGCTGCCGGAGGGCATTCTCATGATTAACGATGCAGAAAAACAGGTCGGTATCGCAGGTATCATGGGAGGTCTCAATTCGGAAATCACAGAAGATACGAAGACGGTCATCCTGGAAGTGGCTAATTTTGACGGGGATTCTATCCGAAGTTCGTCGAAGAAATTGACGCTGAGAACGGAAGCTTCCTCCAGATATGAGAAAGGTATCGATGCGAATCTGTGTGAAGAAGCTGCGGAAAGAGTCTGCCATCTCATCGAGCTTCTCGGATGCGGTAAGGTTGCAGGCGGCGTTGTAGACGTCTATCCGGAAGTGCAAAAGGCGAATCCAGTAGATGTAAGATTTTCCAGAGTTAACCATGTGCTGGGAACTGAGATTCCGGCGGAAGATATGGTTAAAATCTTTGAAAGTCTGGAGATGAAATGCGTTGTAAAAGACGATGTGGTTACTGTAACGCCGCCGACGGTCAGACAGGATCTGGAAACAGAGGTTGACTACGTGGAAGAAGTGGCCCGTATGTTCGGCTATGATAAACTGCCGACTTCCATTCCGAAAGGAAGTGAAGTGGCAAAGCTGACTCCTCAGGAGGAAGCGAGGAAAAAGGCGAGAGACATTCTTACAAGTCTTGGAGCTGACGAAGTACTCACGTATTCCTTTGTCAATCCGAGAAGTGTGGATAAAGTGAACGTCTCTGAAACGGATATTTCCAGGAGAAATTTTGTGAAGCTCATCAATCCGCTGGGAGATGACAGCAGCGTTATGAGAACGATGCTTACGCCGAATATGATGGATGTTCTCGCAAAGAACTATGCAAAAGGAAATAAAAACGTAAAGCTGTTTGAAATAGGAAGAATATTCAATAATGTTCCGATCAACTGCGATGGTCAGCCTGCGGAAGCAGAAGGGCTCTGCATCGGAATGTACGGCGAAAAAATCGATTTCTTTGATCTGAAGGGTATGATCGATGAAATGATTTCCCTCATGGGAATGGACCAGCCGGTATATGAAGCGGAGAAGAATCTGCCGATGTATCATCCCGGAAGATGCGCCAATATTATCTATAACGGGGAGCTTCTGGGAACGATCGGCGAAATGCACCCTGATGTGACAGAACGTTACGGAATCGATGAGAGAGTTTACACTTGTGAATTGCTGTTCTCTGTTATCATGCTTCAGGCGAAGTCTGAAATTCTCTACCAACCGCTGCCAAAGTATCCTGCAGTGACCAGAGATATTTCTCTCACAGTGGATGAGATCGTTACCGTTGGGGCTATCGAGGAAGTGATCCGGGAAAGCGGAGGAGCGATTCTCGAAGACGCCTCGCTGTTCGATGTATATCGAGGAAAACAGGTGGGCGAAGGCAAGAAGAGCGTCGCTTTTGCACTCACTTACAGAGACGCTGAGAAGACGTTGACAGACGAGGAAGTGAACAGCGTTCACACAAAAGTTCTCGAAGCGTTGAAGACAGAACTCGGCGCAATTCAGAGAGAAATGTAATTCGCGGAGAGTTCGATATCCGGGAGATGACAGGGAAAAGGAGGTAAGCAAGATGGGAGAAAGCAGCAAAGTTACGGTAAAGATATACGGTCAGGAATACACGATTGCGGGGAATAGCTCAGGGGAACAGATCGTCATAGTGGCAAATCATGTCGATACGATGATGCATGAGCTTGCGTCAGGGCTGTCCACCCTTCCTGCGTCATCTCTCGCAGTTCTCACTGCAGTCAATATCGCAAACGATTATTTCGATGAAAAGGAGCGTATTGCAGAGTTGGAATCCGCTATTTCCGATCTGAAAAAGGACGCAAATCACTATATTCAGATGTGGGAGGATGCAAAGGCCAGCTTTAAGCAGTATAAAGAGGACGCTCAAAATAGTATCGAGCAGCTTCAGGAGCTTCAGCGTATTTACAACATGAAAAACGTGGAGTTCAATAAAGCCAACGACGCTTTAGAGGATATGAAAAGGCGGTATGAGGCTTCTCGGAAGGAGCTGAGCGATACGAGTGAAAGGTTTGAACAGACGAAGGAGGAACTGGCTCAGACGAAAGAAGAACTCGCTATGGTCAATGAAGTTTTTGAAGAAGTGGATGCGCAGAAAAAGGCTGTCCAGGAAGAACTTCGTAAGACAAAAGAGGATCTCGCTTCGGCGAAGGCGTCGAGATCTGCGGAAACTGCTGATGCGAATGAGCTTATGAATAAATACAAAGAACTTGAAAACAGCTTTTTCGATATTCAAATGGAGAATCTTCAGCTTAAGAACGATCTCGACAAGCTGAAGAAGCAGGAAATGTAACAAGCGCCAGATGTCCCGCTTCTGTAGGCGGCGGGTTCCATTTCCGACTTTCGGCGGTTGGGCAATCATCCCCCGCCGAAACCCGGCCGAGCGAAAGCTCCTGGCGCTTGCTGCAAGC
>CAZGBL010000187.1:0-2484 GCA_964523955.1 uncultured Oscillospiraceae bacterium
TGTAAAAACTGCATTTTGCGACAGACGATCATGAGAAAATTTCGCTGCAATAAATGAGAACTTGTTTATGGGTTATCTCTGAATTGCGTTTTCAGAACAGTTCCTGACTTTTCTGGAGTGCGATTCATGAGCGCAGAACGATTCCTTTATCGGTTAGGATCTTTAAAACGATTTCTGCCGCGGCAGAACCGGAAGCTCCGTCTTCGCTCTGCAGGTTAGCGGCGAAGAAATATACATCGTCTTCGGTTTCGGCAAAGCCGATAAACCAGCCGCTGACGTCCTTCCCATCGATTCTGCCGGTACCGGTTTTCCCGTATAAAGCCGAACTTTGATCAGAAGAGAGCAGAATAGACTGTTTGACTGTTTCGATGTATTCGGGAGGGTGTCCGAAAACCTGTCCTTCAGCTTCTCTGCATACATTAGAAGGACGGTGAGCGTTTCGGGAAAGCTGACGCATCCGAACGAGGCCTAGGAGCAGAATGGCTGCGGATATTATGACGCCGAGTCCCCAGAATGTTATAAAGAAATGGAGAATGTGGTACAGGGAGGAGGTATTCGCCGAGGTTACTGATTCTGTAAAATCTTCGAGCCATTCCCTTCGCAGGGGCAGGTAGGACGGAGCGTCCGGCGCGGTTCGCGCGATAGCTGTCTCCGTCGAGGATAAGATGCGGAAACAATTAGAAAGTCATGTACGGATAAAAAAGGAATCCGGCAGGAAGGCGAAGAGCGGGGAAGGAAAAAGGAGAAACCAGATGTGATAATGACATCTCCGAGAGAGGCGACGTCCAAAGAGCTTTTTTACTGCGGCGATGATACAAATGAGCAGAGCGCAGAAAATGCTTCCTGCCAGAAAACGTATCGCAAACATAAAATATCACCTAGTCTTTCTTTTTCTGATCTAATATCGCGCGGAGTTCGTCAAGGTCTTCCTGTGATATATCATTTCGGCTGAGATAATTGACCACCATACGGTCGAGGGCGCCGCCGAAAAATTTGTCGAGAAACGCGTCGCTCTGTTCCGCCACATATTCGTCCCTGTCCACTATCGGCGTGTAGATATAGAGACGGCCTTCTTTTTTATGAGTAATCGCCTCTTTTTTTTCCAGGCGGATCAGCATGGTCTGTATCGTCTTCGGACTCCAGTCTGTTTCTCTGCTGAGCAGCTCGACGACTTGGTTTGTACTGACGGGAGCGAATTTCCAGATGATCTGCATCACCTGAAATTCGGCCTCAGAAATTTGAGGAAATGATTTTGGATCTTTACGCATAATGAAAAACCTCCGATAGGTACGCGATCGCTGGCAGCGAAAGGGCGCCTCGTTTGAGGCCCCCTTTCGCAATGAATATTTTTCAGTTTTTAAGCAGATTCAGCCTGCATTGCTGGAAAAGATAAATAAAATTGCGGTTTCGACGATCAGCACTCCTGCGATAACGCCGAACAGCGCAATAAAGCCTTTTGTTTTTTTGCTCATTTCTGTGAAATTTACTCCCTTTCCGGTCTCACCCACCAATCGAGATCCGCATAACTGGCTTGAAGCTGTTTGATCTCTTTTCTCGTGTCGAGGAAAAGCTGCTTTTTTTCTGTGAGATAGGCAGCGTGGATATCGAGACTCTTGTGTGTAAGATGATGATTGAAGGCGGGATCGTATTCCATCTTTAAGCCGTTTTCTCCATGGACTAACTTTCCTTCACCGGCGCAAACGCAGCACCTCAGCTTTCCGTCCGGATGGATGTGAAGCGCTGTGCTGGAGCAGAAAGGACATTCGAGAGCAGAAGACGTCGGCTTCGGCAGACCTTCCTGTCCGTTTTCCAGAAGAGCAGCCAGACGATGAAGCTTTTCGAGATTTTCACCCTTTACGCTGTCGCCGGGGAGTGTGGCAAGCATGAGTTCCGTCCCGATGACATTGAGATGAAATTTTCTCGCAAACAGTACGGCGTCCTCCTTCGAGAGCCCTTCCCAGCCGTCGAAGCCGTAGGATATGGCTATGACGCAGTCGGACCCTTTAAACAGTTTATAATCACTGACGAGAGAAATCAAGCGGTCGAGAACTCTTTTCAGCATGGTATGTCCGCCCAGCATATAAGCGGGCGCGGCGATAACTACTTTATCGGCGTGTTTGACATGGCGAATGATAAAGTCGAGATCATCATCTTTAATCTTGCATTTCGTGCCTTCGGGTACACATCCATAACAGGCGGTGCAAGTTTTTATGTTCAGTTCGTTTAGGTTTATCATAGCTTTTTCCCAGGAATCGGGAAGAGTATTCAGAATTTCTTTCACAGCAAGTTCTGAGTTTCCGCCTTTCCGCGGTGACGAAATAATTCCTACGACGCGCATAATATCCTCCTTTTTCTACGGTGAATTAATATATCTACAGTGTAGCATATCCCGCAAAAAAAATCTTGTAATATATGTGCAAAAATAATTTAAATATAAAATTATTGAAAAGCGAATGAAAAGGGTGAGAGGGGGAAATGCGAGAT
>CAZGBL010000187.1:2584-4509 GCA_964523955.1 uncultured Oscillospiraceae bacterium
GCGATTCTCATCTGGTTCTTGCAGAGCTTTGACACTGGATTCCATCTGGTCGAAGACAGCAGAGACAGTATTCTGGCGGCGTTAGGACGCTTTATCGCTCCGATTCTGGCACCGTTAGGGTTTGGAGACTGGCGGGCGGCGACGGCGCTGCTCACCGGCTTTACGGCAAAAGAGGCTGTGGTCAGCACCTTGGCAGTACTCATGGAAGCGGGGGATTCCACACAGCTTACAGCGCTTCTGACGGATCTGTTTACGCCGCTGACGGCATACTGTTTTCTCGTCTTTTGTCTGCTTTATACACCTTGTGCGGCGGCGATTGCAGCGGTTAAGAAGGAATTGGGAAGTATGCGTCAGGCCGCGTATGTAATTTTATTCCAGATGGCCGCAGCATGGATCGTGACGTTCGCCGTATATCATGCCGGACTTTTTTTCGTGCAGAGGCGTGTAGAGGATAGAAGATTTCGCAATTTCATTTCACGCTGCGGCAGATTTTAGATCGAACTCCGTGAAAAGCAGAATAAAAGTATTTTTTGACCGATGTTCTCATATCTTCTATGGGAGGACTATCTTTATGATGGAGAAGGAGAAGATGAGAGGACGGCTGCGTATGGCGCAGACGGCCGTCTTTGTGATTTGCATGCTGATCGCTGCCTGTCTGTTTGCACAGAAGATCTGCTCCGGGCAGCCGCTTTCTGTATTTGGCTGGGAGAAAAAGCCGCTGATCCTCATAGATCCGGGTCACGGCGGAATCGATGGGGGCGCGGAAAATGCGGCGGGAACGTGCGAAAAGGATATCAATCTCGCTATCGGTAAGATGTTGGCAGAGAAGCTGGAACCCTATGATGTGGACGTAAAGCTGACGCGGGAAGAGGACTGCGGATTGTACACCGGCGTGAAAAACGACGGAACCGACGAGATGGAAATCGAAGGAAAACGCAGCATCCGCAGTCTGAAATCGGAAGATTTAAGTGAAAGGAAAAAGATGGCGGAAAAACTCGATGCGGATGTTTTCATAAGCATCCATTTGAACAGCTATAAGCAGGATCGTTCTGTCTACGGAGCTCAGACCTTTTACACTTCAGGCGGCAACGAGGCGGTAGGAGAGAAGAGCCGCCAACTGGCAGAACTGATCCAAAATCAATTTGTTACGCAGATCGATAACGGCAATGACCGTGTGGCGATGAATAAAAATGATGTGATCATCATGAAAAATGCGAAAGTTCCCACTGTGATTGCGGAGTGTGGATTTCTTTCCAATATGAATGAGGCCTCTCAGCTCATAAAAAGCGATTATCAGGAAACGCTGGCGGACGCGATTAAAAAGGGAATCCTTGAATATCTCGATATCGATGAAGAGCTTCCGGAACCGGCTGAGGCGGGAAAATCTCCAAAGCTCGTCGTAAGCGGCTGAATCGAGGCGGCTTTGCCGCGGCACGCGGCAAAGCCGCAGGCGGAACCGCAAGCGCAGCGAGCCTGTCAGGAACACGAACCTCTGGAAGAACAAGAGGAATTTAGAAAGGCAGAACCGCAGCGAGCCTGTCAGGAGCTTCGCCCTCACTTTAGATCAAAACTGTAAAAAATCATGCGATTGCCGTCGAAAGGGGGAAGCTTCCGTAATTATTGAAGAATTACACAGGCCTGTGGATAGTTACTATAAAATGTGGATAACTTTTTTTGCAAAAAATCGCTCTCATGTCAATAAACGTTGAAATTCCAATGAAAAATCGGATTTTTGTTTTGCACACAGAGTTGTGGAAAACTGTGTGGAAATTGTGCAAAACTCGTGGATAACTGGCGGAAAAGTCGGAAAAGCCGGAAGATTTCAAGGATGTATGATTTCGTCAGTTATCAACATATTTTGATAAAAAGGTTTACGATAATCACAGGAAATTATTATGAATCTTAAGAGCGGCAGAAGAAAAAAT
>CAZGBL010000188.1:0-1112 GCA_964523955.1 uncultured Oscillospiraceae bacterium
AGTATAATTCAAATAAATCATACATGGAAAAAATCCCTTTAAACATATAACAACCATTTATTGAATTTTTTCCCGGAACAGGTTATTCTCTTAGCAGAGAGACCCACCTCTGCGCTTCACCGATACATCGAGAAACAACTGCTCCATATTAAATATTTAAAGAAGGTTTACCATGAAAAATTTCACTTATTCCGAACTGCCGAAGTCTTATTTCGTACCCGCAGACAAACAGGGAAAAGTCGAGCGGATAAATTATCCCACAAAAAAATATGGCGTAAAATACGCATATGTCTATACGCCTTACGGCTATGATAATACGAACATACACACCCGATACGATGTTCTGTATCTCATGCACGGCGCTAACAGCGGAACGGAAACATTCTTATGGGGAGAACATATGAATTCCCACTTTAAAAATATGCTCGATCACATGATTGAAAACGGAGAAATTAAGCCGCTGATCGTAGTCACCCCGACATTTTATCCGCCGGGCAGTCTCAAGGCAGGACAGGGACATGAACAGGAACTGGCAAAAGAATTTGCAGATGAACTGGCACATCATCTCATGCCCTCCATAGAAAGCATGTACCTCACCTATGCCGACAGTATCGATCCTGAAGGTTTCCGTACTTCCAGGAATCACAGACTCTTCGGAGGCTTTTCCATGGGCGGCGTCATCACATGGTATGTATTTGCCGAACTCATGGACTGTTTCCACACTTATATCCCGTTGAGCGGCGACTGCTGGCAGCTCTGCAGACTCGGCGGAGAACACATGCCGCAAGAGACGGCTCGATGGCTTGCCGATTCTATCCGAAAGGGTCCGTGGACCGCAGATGATTTCACAATCTACACCGCTACGGGAACTCTCGATACCGCTTATTACGCCCTAAAAAACCAGATCAGCGCCATGCTGGAACACTCGGATATATTTAAAGACGATGATGATAAAAATCTCTTCGTATTTTTCGCGAAAGGCGGCGTTCACGACTACGTTTATGCTTACGAATACCTTTACAGCGCTCTTTGCGCAGCCCATCCATGCCGTACAGCTGCAAATTAAAGAAGCCGTTTTATGAGAAAAGGGACAAAGACAATCAGTACTCCCG
>CAZGBL010000188.1:1212-4507 GCA_964523955.1 uncultured Oscillospiraceae bacterium
CAGACCTCTGGATTTCAGAATCTGACGGGTAAAATATACAAGCCTGTCTCTATTTAATCGCTTCTGCGATCCGTTTTCCTGTCTCTGCCGTACCGTAAACCTTTTCGCCCGGCTTTGCGATATCTCCTGTGCGCACGCCGTCAGCCAAAACCTGCTTTACAGCGTTTTCAACAGCATCTGCTTCTTTACCGAGATTGAAAGTATACCTCAGCATCATCGCCGCAGACAGGATGGTGGCCATAGGATTTGCGATATCCTTGCCCGCGATGTCAGGAGCGCTGCCGTGGATCGGTTCGTACATGCCGAAGCTTCCTATCGCTAATGATGCGGACGGAAGCATACCGATGGAACCTGTCACCTGACTCGCTTCATCAGAAAGAATATCGCCGAAAATATTACTCGTCAGAATGACATCGAACTGCTTCGGATTTCTTACGATCTGCATCGCAGCATTATCTACATAAAAATGATTGAGCTCCACTTCCGGATATTTTTCCGCCATCTCCGTAACGACTCTTCTCCAGAGTCTGGAACTATCCAAAACGTTTGCTTTATCAACGCTCGTAACCTTCTTATTTCTCTTCATAGCCATATCGAAAGCTACCTCTGCGATTCTCTTGACCTCACCCTCGGAATACTGTTCGATATCATAAGCGGCAGGGCCCATATCCGTCATCTTCGTACCGCGTTCACCGAAATAGATACCGCCGATAAGTTCTCTTACGACTACCATATCCAGACCGCCGGAAACCAGTTCCGGTTTCAGCGGGCAGGCGTCAGCAAGCTCTTCAAACATCATGGCCGGACGGATATTAGCGAATAATCCCAGTTCTTTTCTCAGACCCAGAAGCGCTCTCTCCGGACGGTTGTCGCTCGGCTGTTCGTCCCACTTGGGACCGCCAACCGCGCCGAGAAGAACGGCGTCACTGGCTTTGCAGACGTCGATGGTTTCCTGGGGAAGCGGATGACCGGTCGCGTCGATGGCGCAGCCGCCTGCCAACACCTCCGTATAATTAAATTTATGTCCGTAGATTTCACCGACCTTGTCCAGAGCCAGCATCGCCTGATCTACCACAGAAGGTCCGATTCCATCACCCTTGATAACCGCGATATTAAATTCCATTTTTTACCTCCCATACTATCCACATGCTGCTGTAAGGCAGCGCAGAGTTATCGACAAACGAAGCTGCGCCCCTCGCACGTCTGTCATAGGCGCCAGCCCTTTATCCGCTGCCGCCTCCACGCGCTCCCATTCGCATGATTTGTCTTTGGATTTTCTATTTTTCCTGCAGCTTGCTCTTCGTATAATTTACGAGTCCGTCCTGAGCGATTAAATTTCTCAAGAATTCCGGCAGCGGTTCCGACTGATAAGATTCGCCCTTTGTGTTATTCTTAATGACGCCTGTGGCGAAATCTACGTCGATATCGTCCCCGGCATCGATTTTCGCTACAGCCTCCGGACATTCCATGATAGGAAGGCCGATATTAATGCAGTTTCTAAAGAAAATACGCGCAAAAGAGGAAGCTATGACGCATTTCACACCTGCAGCCTTGATGGCGATAGGCGCGTGTTCGCGAGAAGAACCGCAGCCGAAATTCTTATCCGCCACGATAAAATCGCCTTTCATAACCTTGCCCGCAAACTGCGCGTCGATGTCTTCCATACAGTGCTTTGCCAGTTCGTCCGGATCGGACGTATTCAGATATCTCGCCGGGATGATAACATCTGTATCCACGTTATCCCCATACTTATATGTAAAACCCATAGTCTCATTCCTTTCTGATAAAGTGTATTTTGTCTGCACATCTGACCGACAAGCGCCTGCCAGACGATCTATTTCTTTTATCCGTCTTTAAGTAACACAGGAAGGGATTGCCGCCTTCGTCCAGAAACCGCTTTCGCCGTAAATGCCGCACGTAAATGCCGCAATGCAGCTTCCGTCACAGGCACAGAAAGCGAACACCCGCCTGCCGGAGGCAAACCTCTCTGTTTTCTGTTACAGTTCGTCCGGTCCGGCGATCTTTCCTGCGACAGCGGACGCCGCAGCTACGGCAGGACTCGCCAGGTACACTTCAGACTCCACGTGACCCATACGTCCTACGAAATTTCGATTCGTCGTCGCTACCGCCTTTTCGCCTGCCGCCAGAATACCCATATGACCGCCGAGACATGGACCGCAAGTCGGCGTAGAGAATACCGCGCCGGCGTCAATAAAGATCTCAGCCCAGCCCCGCTTAATCGCCTCTTTGTATACATTCTGTGTCCCAGGGAAAATGATGCATCTCACATGATCTGCCACCTTGCGGTCTTTCAGAACCTTGGCAGCGGCTTCCATATCCTCTATATTTCCATTTGTGCAGGAACCGATGACTACCTGATCGATAGCAATGTCGCCCACCTCGTCGATCGTTCTCGTATTTTCCGGAAGATGAGGGAATGCTACCGTCGGCTTGATTTCAGACAGATCGATGACAAACGTCTCGTCGTATTCCGCATCGTCGTCCGCCTTAAATACCCGCGGCTCGTGCTTTGCTCTGCCGTTGAGATATTCCAGAGTGATATCGTCTACTTCAAAAATGCCGTTCTTCGCACCCGCTTCGATAGCCATATTGGCCATCGTCAGACGATCCGACATCTTCAAATACTTTAAGCCTTCCCCCGTAAACTCCATAGATTTATATCTCGCGCCCTCCACGCCGATCATTCCGATGATGTGAAGAATGATATCCTTTCCGCTGACCCAGCCCTGAGGCTGTCCCTTCAGCTCGAATTTCATAGCGGCAGGCACCTTAAACCACGAAACCCCGCGCGCCATACCGGCAGCGATGTCCGTAGAACCCATTCCCGTGGAAAACGCGCCGAGAGCGCCGTAAGTACACGTATGGGAATCCGCCCCGATGACGACGTCGCCCGCTGTTACGAGTCCCTGCTCCGGCAGAAGCGCGTGCTCGATACCTACGCGTCCTACTTCAAAATAATTTGTCAATTCCTGCTCTCTGGCAAACTCCCTTACGATTTTGCACTGCTCTGCGGCTTTAATATCTTTATTCGGCGTGAAGTGATCGGGAATCAGATATACTCTGTCCTTATCGAATACCTCTGTCGCTCCCATATCCGGCATATTCTTGATCGCTACCGGACCTGTAATATCATTTGCCAAAACGGCGTCCAGCTTTGCTTCCACAAACTGGCCGGCCTTTACCGAGTCGAGCCCCGCATGAGCTGCGAGAATCTTCTGAGTCATGGTCATTCCCATAATTTATCGCTTCCTTTCGTATTCTTCTTAACATTCAT
>CAZGBL010000189.1:0-4486 GCA_964523955.1 uncultured Oscillospiraceae bacterium
TGTATTTGTGTTCTTTGATATTTATTGTATATCATTCAGAAAGAGTATGTGCAGCAATCCGATGGGCGTACTGTGGAAGTACAGGTACAGCGGCAGAAGAGGAAATGCGCATATATTTCTGTTATGTAGAAAACAGGATTGGGGGAAAAGGAAATAGAGAAGACGGAGAAAAAGAAGAAGCATATCGTGCTGCGTATATTGCTTATCGTCGTCGCTGTACTGGCTGCCGCTGCCGTGGCGCTGATCTTCTGGCAGTGGGATAATATACAGGCTCTGCGCTATGCGAGCAGTGCATCGCAGGAGCAGATCGCAGAAGATATGAAAGAAAATGAGCAGGAATTTGAAGCTGCAGCGGAGGAATACGGTCTGAAGGATGTTTCTATTTCAGATGAGGAGGCGGAGGCTCTTTCTCAAGGGGTCATCACCATCGATGAAATGGCGCAGCAGATCCTTAACAGAGCGGCAAACGAGGTATCTTCAACGAAAGGAGCTTCATTGGAAGGGAGCGCTGCGAACGATCCTGAGGTACAGCGGCTCATCGCATCTCTGTACGCTTTGCGCGGCAGCTATAGTTCAAAGCTCAGCGGATTGCTTGCGTCTGCAAAAAGCGAATATGCAGCCCTTCCGCCGGAACAGCGCACCGGAACGGCTCGAAGGAATATCATGTCCAAGGCCATTTCGTCGGCTTCCGCAATGGAGGGAGAATGCGACAGCCAGGTTTCCGGCATCGTGTCTTCTCTGCGGAGCAGGCTGAAGGAGCTGGGGCAGGACGAGGGCTTGGCAGATCGGGTGATGAGCGCGTATCAGCAGGAGAAGAAACTGAGAAAAGCTTCCTATATGGCGCAATTCAGTTAGAGTTTAAAGAGGGGCGTCTGGCGCTTGTTATAGTATAGCGGCCAGGATTGCGGCAGAGCGGAATCAGCCGGCTGCTTTTGCAGCGGCCGCAGGAAGAAGGAATTCCCAGATACCGGACGGAGTGCCGTCATGCCGGCTGCTTTTGCAGCGGCTGCGGGAAGACAGCGCAAACAATTGCGGTTTGCACAGATGATGCAAAATGATATAAGCCGTAGGCTGCAATTCGGCGTGATAGAGTTTGCATCTTTATGATAAACAAAATGCTGATTAAGAATCATAATGAAAGCGAGGAGGAAACTATGAGCAGAAAGATCTTGTCATGGATACTGTGCCTGACGATGATATTTTCACTAACCGTGAATGTATCAGCGGCAAGCGTCAGCGATTTTAATGATGTTTCACAGAGCAGCTGGTATTACAGCAGCGTGAAATTTGTTACGGATAAAGGCTATATGAATGGAACGAGCGCGACGACATTCAGTCCTTCGGACCGTATGACGCGAGCCATGTTTGTGACGGTACTGTCACGGGAAGCGAACGCGAGTACTGATAATACCGTGGCGTCGTCATTTTCCGATGTAAAGTCGGGTCAGTGGTATACAGGAGCCGTGGAATGGGCGTACAGCAATGGAATTGTAACAGGCTACAGCGATACGGTCTTCGGCGTCGATGATCCTATCACGCGTCAGGATATCGCGGTACTGGTAGATCGCTATGTAAAATTTATGAATTACACTCTGAAGCAAAAACCGCAGGTTGATTCGTTCACAGATGCGGCCAGCATCAGCGACTACGCGGAAAGTGCGGTAGAGGCGTGCAGACTGGCGGGTCTTTACTATGGAAATCCTGACGGTACGCTTCGGCCGATGGAATACGTAACGCGCGCAGAAGTGGCGGCGATTATCGAACGTCTGGAAAAGATAACAGGAACGGCAGCGCAGGACGCGCCTGTCATCAGTCCTAACGGGGGAAGCTTCAGCGGCACACAGAAGGTGACGCTTTCCACCGACATCGAAGGCGCGGTTATTTATTATACGACAGACGGCTCAGATCCGACGGCTTCCAGCACTCTCTATACCGGTCCGTTTACGCTGAACGATTCGGCGACGGTCAAGGCGGCAGCTGCAGTGGACGGTGAGATCGTCAGTGAAATCGCATCCGCATCCTTTACGAAGGTATCCAGCAGCGGCGGCAGCGGCGGCGGTACTTCTGTAACATATACTGTACCGGTTTATGATGCGTCAGGAGAGCTTATAGGATCATATGTGGGTTCAGCTGTAACGGCTGAGAAAGCTGCTGAAAAGCTGAGCCTTGGTACGCCGACAAAGGACCCTACCGTCGACAAGAATTACACATTTGCAGGCTGGGCGTGGTTCGATGCTGATGGCAATCAAATAACAAATATCGGCAAAGCTGCAGCTCTGAAGCCGGTGTTTACCGAAAGTGTAAGGAAGTATACTATTACATGGAAAAACGATGACGGGACTGTGCTTTCTACATCGGAATGCGAATATGGCGCAGTACCGAGTTATTCTAGAACTGAGAATCCAAAGTCAGCAATAAATGATGGAATTACCCGGGTGTGGATTGGCTGGGATCCGGAACCGTCGAAAGTGACAGGAGATGCCACTTATACAGCGAAGTATGAAGGGGTCACGAAAAAGATAGAGGTAATTTGGTATGATACAGATGGTACTGTATTAGATCGTTCAACTATAAATCTGGGAGAAGATGCGCCGGCATATGAAGGTGATACACCATCAAAACTAGGTTACCTGTTTATGGGATGGGAGATATCTAAGGATTTAGATGGAAATATTATCTACACTGCTGTCTATACACCTGCGGCAATGGACTATAATGTAAAAGTGTCTTTCGGTAAGGGATCTAATATTGGAGATATTATTGCGATCGATGACAGTGGTTCTGAGGCGTATCATGTAACGTTTGATGAGTCTGGAAATATCGTGTCAGACAGCGATGATATTTCTCTGGTGCAGATTGCGAAGGATCTCTGTGATGAGGAGAATATAGAAGCCTTACTTGGTAAGGTGGAAAATATTTCTATCACGGATAAAGGTACAGAAAAATTTGTTATCAAAGATGGCGTGATTCAGGAAGTGGTCATTCAGACAATAGAAGTTGCCGCTATTATTACTAAAGGCAGTGAAGATACAGCGGCTATTGTAAATAAGATTAATACGGCCATAACAGAGGAAGGTTTGGAAATCCGTAATAAGGACGGTGACCTATTAGAATCGATTACTGAAGAAAATGTCATTAACGTAATCGATGCACTGGATGGGGGGATCACTGAGGAAACTCAATTGTCTACGGAAGAACAGGAAATTGCAGGAGCGCTGGCAGACAAGCTGGAAGAGAAGATCCAAGAAGATCCGGAGCAGTTTGAAGAGAAATTAAAGGATAAGTTGCAGGAATATCTCGGGTTTGACACTATCAACGATGTAGACAATTTCCTGTCAAATTTAGGTATCAGTGAAGAAAATAACGTGACTCTTACAACCTTTGCTCAGGAATATATTGAAAAACTGAGAGGATTACTTCCAGATTCTCAGATGCTGTCATTAAAATCCAATGAGGAGTCGAGTACGGAATCGGGTACAACGACGCAAAACGGCGTGGAGATCAAGGTTAATCCTGTTACTGTATTGATTCAGCAGTATGGAACCTCGGAAGACAGCTATGCTGCCGCCTGGAATCTGATAGCAGAGTACATTGGCGAAGAACGCAGAGATGAGTTAAAAAATTCCTATTCTGGTCAGAAGCTTATCGCTGCTTGCGATCCGGCAAAATTCTTTGACAAGATGACTGATTCAGCAGGCAAAGCTGTATATTCCCTCAAAGAAGCTTCGGAATATGACAGTTTGCTGTGCGATATTATCGATAAGGCGGAAGCAGTGCGCCAGGAGCTGATTGTAGGAAAGAGTCAGAGTGAGATCGAGGATCTTATCAGAAATACGGCTGAAAAAGTAGATAACAAGTTAGGAAGTTCATTTTCTGGTTCGCTGACCGATGCAAGAGTTGCTGAGATTGCCGAGCTTATGGGCATGGCAGAACCGAAGCTGACAGATATCGCCGGTGTGAAAGAGTCGGGTCTTTCAAAGACTAAGAATATCTCTGTTGGTGATAGTGAAGCTGATATCAATATAGATAATATTGTTAATACTATCATGAATGCGATTGGAGTCAGCGAAGATAATTTCGATAAAGCACAGGGCTTAATTGATGGAATTAAGAGTAAGCTCAACGGATCATATACTATTTCCGTAGAGATTAAGGCGAATCCATGTGCTGAAGAATCGACTCACTAGTTGAAAGAAATACAGTTTCTCTGATTGTTGTGAAAAATTAAAGATGTTTATCGTTAACTATAGCAAGCGCAGGATGTTCCCTTCACTTCTGTAAGCGACGGGTTCATTTCCGACCTTCGGCGGTTGGGTAACCATCCCCTTCCGCCGAAACCCGGCTGAGCGAAAGCTCCCTGTGCTTGCTGCAATCGTTTGCGTCGCCCCTATAAGCGAGATTATCAGGGGCTGTGTTCCGCTTTAGAATTTTTGCAAAGCAGAGAGCGCTGATTTGTTTTGTTATTCCTGAATTGCACTTTATTGCC
>CAZGBL010000190.1:0-4450 GCA_964523955.1 uncultured Oscillospiraceae bacterium
ATCCACTTTCAAAAAGTGACTTTCGAAAGTGGATTTTAATTTTACACTTCAGCTTTTTGAAATACATACGTCCCTATTTCACCGTTCGTTTCCGCTTTGCTGTACATTATTTTGCAGCTTCAGAGATCAGTCTCGCTGTATCTCTCGCGATCACTAATTCTTCGTTTGTAGGGATCAGGAGGATTTTGATCGGAGAATCATCGGCAGAAATTACTGTCTCTCTGGCTTTATTCTTTTCCGGATCGATCTTAAATCCGAGATTCGTAAGACCCGCACAGATATCAGCTCTTACCGTAGGATCATTTTCACCGATGCCTGCTGTAAATACGAGAGCATCCGCACCGTTGAGCTGAGCGAGATAATTTCCTACATAGCCCTTTACTCTTCTTACAAACATCTTCATAGCTAAAGCGGCTCTTTCATTTCCCTCTGCCGCAGCGCCTTCCACTAATCTGCAGTCGTTGCTCACGCCGCTGATACCGAGGAGACCGGATTTTTTATTTAAGATATTAAGAACTTCGTCAGCAGAAACATTCAGCTTAGACATGAGATATGTCACAACAGACGGATCGATATCGCCGCAACGCGTACCCATTACCAGACCGTCAATCGGAGTCAGACCCATAGAGGTATCGATACATTTGCCGTATTCTACTGCAGCGCAGCTTCCGCCGTTACCGATGTGGCAAGTGATGATTTTGACCTCTTCCGGCTTCTTTCCGAGAACTTTAGCCGCTTCCTGTGAAATGAAGAGATGGCTCGTTCCGTGGAACCCGTACTTTCTGATTTTATAATCTGTATAGTATTCATAAGGAATCGCATACAGATATGCTTCCGGTTCCATCGTCTGGTGGAATGCGGTATCGAATACGAGAGCCATCGGTACGTTCGGCATAACCTTCTGGCATGCTTCTACACCCGCGATGTTTGCAGGGTTGTGGATCGGAGCTAATTCAGCATTCGCTTCACATGCCGCCATTACTTTTTCATCTACGATGACAGAAGATGCAAAATCTTCACCGCCATGTACCATTCTGTGGCCTACTGCGCCGATTTCGCTGAGATCCTTCACGCAGCCGACTTCCGGATCGGTGATCGTAGCGATGATCTTTTCTACGCCTGCAGTGTGATCTGCGAGAGGTACATTAACAGTCATCTTTTCAGAGCCTGTCTTAGTATAAGCGAATGTGGAAGTATCGCCGGATAATTCCACGAGACCCTTGCATAAAAGCTCATTCTTGTCAGGATCCATAACCTGATATTTAATAGAAGAACTACCACAATTGATTACGAGTACGTTCATTTTTTCCTCCAAATATATAAGATAAATTAAATAATTAGAATAAACAATACGCATTTATTATATTGAACGAATCCAAAGTAGTCAACAAATTATCATAAATTATCTTCCTTTTAAACCCTTCTGAGATAAATTTTTATACAAAAACTCACATTCTACAGCCGCAGCTTACACCCGCACCGGAATAAATTGCCGCTCCGATGATGCAATCACAGACCGCCCCGTCATGAAACTGATGAGATCACGTGCTTTTATCTCCCACTGTAAGGTCGTCGCCGTTTTTTTATTATAATATGGAAGCTTGCTGAGATTGCTGATAACCTCTGCCTGTCCTTTTTTCCTTATGGCTCGAAGAAGCTCAGCTCCTGTCTGTGAAAATCCCAGTACCCGAGCGTATGCTGTACCTTTGAGATATGCATAGTCCTGTTGTGTAAAATCTGTAAGAATATGAATCAACATACGGCGAATGCGGGCGTCTGTATACCGTTTCGTCCGAACTTCCTTCATAAATTCGCCAAATCTGCCGGCACGCAGCGCCGCACCTTTCAGCCGATTTTCGATACCTTCCGTTACAGTGTAGATTTGACGGATCTTATCCGAATCTGCAGCGATCAGTTTATACCGCAGAAGCTCGTACATCTTTTCCTGAAGATCGAAAACTTTTTCTTTTTGAAATATTTCAAAAGAGGTCTCCGGCATATAGAAACGAGCTGCTTCGATTCCCTTTGCGCGAATCTGATCTCGCAGCGCCGTTCCAGATGCCATCCTGATATTATTTTCCTCTAACCGCTTCTCCGTATGGGCAGTTCCGATTCTCTGAATACAGTGCGGAGATATTTCTGATTTCAGATCTTTTAGGGATCTGATATATTCGACGCCCAGCACGTTATTCGGATGCTTCAATATCTCGCCGTATTCCGTTCCTAAAAAAACAGCTACAGCCTGACAGAGAGCTGTTGGATATGACATTCCACCGCCCATCAGCTTTCGGATTTTCCGGGTTATATTCTCCTGTTCTAATTCAAGATGTGTCGCTTCTGCTGCTTTGTCACCGCCCCGCAGGCTGTAATGCGCCGACTCTTTACAGATGCTGTCCGCATCCAAACTCGCTGATGAAAGATCAACGCCACCGCTTTCAAGATCCGCAATTTTCTTTAAGGCGTCAAGGTCTGCGCATTCACTGCCGAAGACCAGATCCGTAACGATACCGAGGCGTTCAAAAATTTCAATACCTCCACGGGCAAATTCACTTCCTGCATTGCATGAATAAATATACGGCAGCTCTAAGACAAGATCTGCTCCGCCCAGAAGCGCAGCATGCGCCCTGGCTCTCTTATCAAAAAAAGCCGGCATCCCTCTCTGGGTAAAATTTCCGCTGATCACTGCGATAACCGCGTCAGAGCCCGTAATCTTTATCGCTTGCTTTAAATGATACGCATGCCCATTATGAAAAGGGTCATACTCTGCTATGATTCCCGTCACCTTCATTTCTCTGTCCTCTTCCTGAAAAAAGTATCACTGCCAGATAAAATCCCACCATCATCACCGCCGCTGCTGCCGATGAAAAGATAAAAGTATATACAGATGCTGCCCCGCCGGCTGAAAAAATATCTAGGCTCGCCAGACCGGGAATTTCAAAAACGGGAAGATCTGCACTCTCAAATACGAGTACGGTTCCGCTGCGAAAGCGGAGTAACACCCTGATTATTGTATAGGCACAGACCGCAGAAATCAAGCCGTGCAATATTTTAAAGCGAATATAATAAAACAGATTCACTCCTGAATTTTTTAAAACGCTCATAGACTGTGCCGCAATAGAAATCCCGCCGAAGGATATCAGGAAAGTACAGGCCACGATCTTCTGTTCCATGTCAGCGACAGAAGCGGCTGCGCCGCTGCAGCCCACCGTCATTTCGAGACACCCTGTGAGAATATCAGCAGCAAACCCATTTTTATCTAAAAGGAGCTCTATCACCCCCTTTACTGCATCTGTAAGGATCATAAAGATGACGATATAACCTCCGATAATCACGAGAGAGCGAAAGGAGGATAGAATAGATTCTGTGAGGATTTCGGGCACAGACTTTCGATCCGCCGCCGTATGAAAGTCAGAAGAATGCGTACGTATTCTGTCAGTCAGACGGTTCTCCTGTCCGAAGGCTCCCGAAAACATCCGGCGAAAAGCAGACTGCCGGATTATAAATAACCCCGTCAGAAGAGATCCGATGTAATGAGCGATTAAGATGATATATCCTGCGGTCTGAGAACGCAGCATGCCTGATCCCACCGCGCCGAGGATGAACAGTGGTCCTGATGTAGAACAAAATGTCAAAATATCCTTTACATCCTGTTTCCGAATCTGCCCTTGCTCGTGCAATTCTCCCAAAATTTTAGCCCCCGTAGGATATCCTGATAAAATGCTGGAAATATACACGAAACCTGCGACTCCAGGTACGCCATACAGCCTGCGCAGCGGCCGCTCAAACAGATTTCCCAGCCGGACATGCATACCGCTGCGGACGAGAAGATCCGTACATACGAAGAAAGGAAGCATCGAAGGAAGCACGGTAAAAAGCCATAGATCTATCGCTTTGCGCGCTGAAGACAAAGACGCTCCCGGAGACGTTATCATCAGCAGCGCTCCACCTACTGCAATCAGCGCCAGCATATGCTGTCCCCTAACTCTCATATCATTCCGTTCTCCTCTTCTGCTCCTATTCCCATTCATTCTGACACTCCGGTCAGCTGCCGGCCCCTTGAACGCATTCACTCTATCATCTTCTTTCCCCATATCTGTTTCTGCCTCCGTCCGCCTTATTCCTCCCATTTTTCACTTTACGCAGCTTTAGCCGCATTGTAAAATACGACAGCGTAGCCTGTGAAGCACCGTTCTGGTTTTTCGCCATTCGTTTTAATATATTTATGCCGGCTGTAAAAAAATAGAACGTTCCCTTCGCTCTGACTGGCGATGGAACTGCCTGTCTTTTCCCAACGATTGGGAAAAAATCATGGAAAAGATCGTACAACACGCTTCGCCAGGTGGATACAGAAAAGGCTTTTAAAGCATAACACGCCTTAAAAGCCTTCATACCTATACGATATTAATTTATTTAAAGCGGAGCAGAACTCCTGACAGCTCGCTCGTCAAGG
>CAZGBL010000191.1:0-2574 GCA_964523955.1 uncultured Oscillospiraceae bacterium
CTAAAATAAAGTGAAGTTTTGCGATTTTTTATTTTTGCCATTGAGAATGCGGGTCATTTGATGTAAAATTACTTATTAATATTAGCTGTAATTCAGCATTTTGCGTTGAGGTTCGTGTTCCTGTATCAGGGGGTGTATTGATGTATAACATGATTCTCAATGGTCGGCGTATTCGCGTTTTTTTATGTGTTCTTCTGGCGGCAGGTATCCTGTTCTTTGTATCCGGCTGCGGCGATAATAAAGATACGCAGGAGTCTTCAGTTCAGAAAGAGGAGACGGAAATGGATCCGGAAAAGGCAGCACAGCTTAAAGAGGATGAAGCAAAGGGGCTGTTTTTTCTCGTAAATAAAGAGAACCATGTCGATAAGGAATACGTTCCTGAAGACCTTGAACCGATCAAGTATTATGCGTCGGACAGAAATAAGTATACGAGATTTATGAGGGCTGAGGCGGCGGAACATTTCCATGAACTGGTGGAGGCTGCTGCGGCAGAGAATATCGATATCGTGATGACCACGGCGTATCGTTCTTATGAATTTCAGGAGATTTTATGGAATAATTATGTAGCTCAGAAGGGGGAAGAGGAAGCGAATAAGACGAGCGCGCGTCCGGGAGAAAGTGAGCATCAGACGGGTCTCGCTGTGGATCTGTCCACTTCGGAGATCGACTACAGAAATTCCGCGGATTTTGCCGATACGGCGGCAGGCCGCTGGGTGGCGGAAAATGCTCACAAATTTGGATTTATTCTCCGTTTCCCTGAGGGTAAAAGCGACATTACAGGATATTCCTATGAAGCATGGCATCTCAGGTATGTGGGAGAGACAGCCGCTGTCGACATTTATGAACAGGGCCTTACATTGGAGGAATATCTCGAACAGTTGGATTTGTAAATTATGCCGAATAGCCAGGGTACATTTTTTGCTGGCGAGGACGCATAGTTATGTAGTGAAAATCGTTTTTGATCAAATATATTTTTGTTGCAAAGCAGGAAAGAATTTTAGGAGGAAAAAATGGCGTTTTACTATTCTGAACCATCACGTACATTCAGTGAATATCTTCTGGTACCGGGTTACTCTTCGGCGGACTGTATTCCCAGCAATGTCAGTCTTAAGACACCTCTGGTGAAATACAGAAAAGGAGAAGAGGAATCGGATATCGTGATGAATATTCCGATGGTTTCCGCGATTATGCAGTCCGTTTCAGGTGAGAAGATGGCGGTTGCTCTGGCAAAGGAGGGCGGCGTCTCTTTCATCTACGGCAACCAGTCAATCGAAGACGAGGCTGCTATGGTGAGGGCTGTCAAGGATACAAAGGCAGGTTTTGTAAAGAGCGATTCCAATATATCGCCTGATGCTACGATGGCGGATGTAGTGGCTCTGAAGAAGAGAACCGGTCATTCCACCATCGCTGTTACAGAAGACGGCACGGCGGAGGGGAAGGTTTTGGGACTCGTTACGAGCAGAGATTACCGCGTATCGAGGATGGATCCGTCCACAAGGGTAACAGAGTTTATGACGCCATTTGATAAGCTGATCTATGCAAGGGAAGGCGTAACTTTAAAGGAAGCGAACGATATTATCTGGGATCATAAGCTGAACGCGCTGCCTATCATAGATGATGAAGGCCGCTTGAAATCCTTCGTTTTCAGAAAAGATTACGATGCGCATAAGGAAAATCCGGATGAGCTTCTCGATTCTCACAAGAGATATATCGTAGGCGCTGGAATCAATACGAGAGACTATGCGGAAAGAGTGCCGGCTCTTCTCGAGGCAGGAGTGGACGTGCTGTGTGTAGATTCTTCGGAAGGTTTTTCTGAATTTCAGAGACAGACGATTCGCTATATTAAGGATACTTTTGGCGAAGAGACGAAAGTCGGCGGCGGTAATGTGGTAGATCGCGAAGGCTTCCGTTTCCTTGCAGAGGCGGGCGCGGATTTCATCAAGATCGGCATCGGCGGCGGATCTATCTGTATCACGAGAGAGACGAAGGGCATCGGCCGGGGACAGGCTACTGCTGTCATTGAAGTGGCTGCGGCGAGAGACGAGTATTTTGAGGAGACGGGGATTTATATTCCAATCTGTTCTGACGGCGGTATTGTATACGATTATCATATGACTCTGGCGTTGGCTATGGGCGCGGATTTCCTTATGCTGGGCCGTTATTTTGCACGTTTTGATGAATCGCCTACGAACAAGATGAATATCAACGGTACGTATGTCAAGGAGTACTGGGGCGAAGGCTCTGCCCGTGCGAGAAACTGGGCGCGTTATGATGATGGTGAAGCCAGCAAGCTGAAGTTTGAAGAAGGTGTAGATTCTTATGTTCCTTACGCGGGTCCGCTGAAGGATAACGTTCAGCTGACTCTCAGCAAGGTAAAGGCTACGATGTGCAACTGCGGCGCTCTTACCATCGAGGAGCTCCAGCAGAAGGCAAAGCTGACAGTAGTTTCCTCTACGAGTATCGTTGAGGGCGGCGCTCATGATGTTATTCTGAAAGACAAAAATAACGGCGCGACGATTTAAATTGCGTTCGGGAAGCAAGTTCTGTAATAAGCTTTTTTATCGGAGCAGAGTT
>CAZGBL010000191.1:2674-4417 GCA_964523955.1 uncultured Oscillospiraceae bacterium
CTTTTTGGGAATGGTAAAAAAGCCGGAGCATACTCAACTCGGTATTCTCTGGCTTTTGCCTTATTTGGAATGTAAACGGACAGGTAATGGCTCAGGTTTCGGAATTTTGCGATTACCTGACAGCGAAAAATGAAAGGAGGAATCTCCATGAATCATCAGTCGGTTCTGGTCATCGATTTCGGCGGTCAGTACAATCAGCTGATTGCGAGACGTGTCAGAGAATGCAGTGTATTTGCAGAAGTCATTCCCCACACGAAAGCGATGGAAAAGATAAAGGAAGTAAAGCCTGACGGTATTATTTTTACCGGAGGGCCGAACAGTGTATATGACGACGCATCTCCGAAATGCGAACCTGAAATATTCGAGCTCGGTATTCCGATTTTGGGAATCTGCTACGGTTCTCAGCTTATGGCGCATATGCTGGGCGGCAGGGTTGAAACGGCTCCCGTCAGCGAGTATGGAAGAACTCTCGTCAAGACAGATCGTTCGTCCGTTCTCTTTGAAGGTATTTCGGAGAAGACGGTCTGCTGGATGAGTCACACTGACTATATCGCGCAGGTGCCGGAGGGGTTCCGGGCTGTTGCAGGCACACCGGTATGCCCGGTGGCGGCGATGGAGTGTCCAGAAAGAAAGCTTTACGCGACGCAGTTTCATCCAGAGGTAATGCACACGGATGAAGGTAAAAAAATTCTGGAAAATTTTATATACAATGTATGCGGGTGTACCGGCGATTGGAAGATGGACTCTTTCGTTGAGTCTGCGATTCAGCAGATACGTGAAAAAGTCGGAAACGGCAGAGCGCTTTGTGCTCTTTCCGGCGGTGTAGATTCTTCTGTTGCGGCTGTTCTCATGTCGAAGGCGATCGGCAGACAGCTTACCTGTGTATTTGTTGACCAGGGGCTTTTGAGAAAGAAGGAAGGCGACGAAGTAGAAGCTGTTTTCGGACCGGAAGGCCCTTATGACTTGAATTTCGTTCGGGTAAATGCGCAGCAGCGTTTCTATGAAAAGCTGAAGGGCGTGACGGAGCCGGAGGAAAAGAGAAAGATTATCGGAGAAGAATTTATCCGTGTGTTTGAAGAAGAAGCAAAAAAAATCGGCGCGGTGGATTTTTTGGTTCAGGGTACGATCTATCCTGACGTGATCGAATCCGGTCTGGGCAAATCAGCTGTGATTAAATCTCATCATAACGTAGGCGGTCTTCCGGATCATGTGGACTTTAAGGAAATCATCGAACCTCTCCGCATGCTTTTTAAGGATGAGGTTCGCAATGCCGGCAGGGAGTTGGGCATTCCGGAATATTTGGTCAGCCGTCAGCCATTTCCAGGTCCTGGTCTTGGAATTCGCATCATCGGTGAGGTTACGGAGGAAAAGATCAGGATTGTTCAGGATGCGGATTATATTTATCGTGAAGAAATCGCCAAAGCGGGTCTCGACAAGAGTCTCGGTCAGTACTTCGCAGCTTTGACCAATATGCGTTCCGTAGGGGTTATGGGCGACTTCCGCACATATGACTACGCTATCGCGCTGCGCGCTGTGGAGACCTCCGATTTCATGACGGCTGCCGCAGCGCAGATTCCGTGGGACGTGCTGAATACTATCACAAATCGAATTGTAAACGAAGTCAAAGGGGTTAACCGCGTAATGTACGATTGTACGAGTAAGCCGCCTGGGACGATTGAGTTTGAGTGATACACAGGACGGCTGAAAGCCGCATAAACACTGGCTTTGTGCAGGCAGAAACGC
>CAZGBL010000192.1:0-4407 GCA_964523955.1 uncultured Oscillospiraceae bacterium
GTTCGCGTCGTCCTTGACAAGCAAGCTTGTCAGGAGCTCTGCTCCGCTTTAAATATCGTTATTCGAGATAATCCTTTAATTTCTTACTTCTGCTCGGATGTCTGAGTTTTCTCAGAGCCTTTGCTTCGATCTGACGGATTCGTTCTCTCGTAACGTCAAATCTGCGCCCAACTTCTTCTAATGTACGGGCGCGGCCGTCTTCTAATCCGAATCTGAGCTTGAGAACCTTCTGTTCTCTCTCCGTTAAAGTATCGAGCACCTCTACTAACTGTTCTTTCAGCATAGAGAAAGCTGCTGCTTCGTCAGGAGCGGGGACATCGTCATCCGGGATAAAATCCCCGAGATGGCTGTCTTCTTCCTCCCCGATGGGAGTCTCCATAGATACCGGTTCCTGAGCGATCTTCAAGATTTCTCTGACCTTTTCCACCGAGATGTCCATCTCTTCTGCGATTTCCTCCGGCGTCGGTTCTCTGCCCAGCTCCTGCAGGAGCTGACGGGAAATACGGATCAATTTATTGATCGTCTCTACCATATGAACGGGAATACGAATCGTTCTCGCCTGATCGGCAATAGACCTTGTAATCGCCTGACGAATCCACCAGGTCGCATAAGTGCTGAATTTATAGCCTTTTCGCCAGTCGAATTTATCCACCGCTTTAATCAGTCCGAGATTGCCTTCCTGAATGAGATCGAGAAACAGCATGCCTCGACCCACATATCTCTTCGCAATGCTCACGACAAGCCTGAGATTCGCTTCACAGAGCTGCTTTTTTGCTTCCTCGTCGCCCAGCTCCATTCTCTTCGCAAGTTCGATTTCTTCCTCCGCGGTCAGGAGCGGAACCTTTCCGATTTCCTTCAGATACATCCGAACCGGATCGTCGACGGCAATTCCCTTGGAAAGTGTGGCATCTAAATCCTCTTCACCATCCTCAACGGCTTCCGCGTCAACATCCTTGCCGTCTTCGAGCTTCTTCAATTCAAAATCTTCGGGATCTGTCTCGGAAACGATCTCGATGCCATTTGAAATGATCGTATCATATATCTCGTCCATCTGATCTTTGTCGAACTCGATATTGTCAACCTGATCGGAAATATCCTTATATGTCAAATTTCCTTTCACCTTGCCCTTTTCCAGGAGAACAGACAAACACTCCATCTTGCGCTGTTCTATGTTGTTTGCTTCATTTTCCATCGATAGCCACACTCCATATTATAATTTTATATTTCGCATTGTCTTCTGCAATTCCATCAGCTCCATCGTGAGAGCATCCGCCCGTTCTCTGTCTTTCTCATCTTCCGTGAGAAGAGAGAGAATGTTCAGAATTTCTTCCTGACGCTTTTTCAGCTGACCTGACTTTACCGCAGCGATACACTCCTTCAGCACCTGATCGCTGTTCTTTGGAAAAATCACCTTGTCCAGTGCCTCCCGAAAAAGGATATGATCCTCAGGAAGAAGATTGTCTGACACTTTATTTATATCTACCTCGGAATCTTCGAGATAAACATTCTTTATCATCTGATAAATTCTGTAATACGCAGGATCTTCAAAGACAAATTCATAATCCTTAATCTGTTCAAAATAATCCGGATTCACAGAGAACAATTTGATAAAATGCATCTGCAGCACCTGATTACCTTCGATGCTTCTGATTTCCCGACGGTCGCTTGTCTTCACCCGAACCTGCTCTGCCGGCACGGTTCTATCTCTGCGTTCTCCGCCCTCATTCACCTCGCGCCGTATGGCGCTTTCGGAAATATGGGTTTCCTTCGCGATCTTTTTTATGTAAACATCCGATTCCACAGGGCTGAGCGCCGACAGAATACCGCTTATCTCTTTCAAAAATCCGATGCTTCCGTCGGACGTAGACAGATCGTATTTTCCTCTCGCAACCGAAATTTTATAATCCGCATAAGGAAGTGCCTGGTCCACAAGAATCTGAAAGGCTTGTCTGCCGTTTTTCGTGATAAACTCGTCCGGATCCTTGCCTTCGGATAGATGCAGAACCTTCGCGGAAATGCCTGCGGCTTTTAACAATTCGATTCCTCTGAGAGCCGCTTTCTGCCCCGCAGCATCCGCATCATAGGACAGCACCACATTCTCCGTATACCTCTTCAACAGTGTACACTGATGCTCTGTCAACGCAGTTCCCAGAGAAGCAGCCACGTTTGTCACACCGTTTCGGTACAGAGAAACCAGATCCATATAGCCTTCTACGAGAATCGCGCAGTTGCTGCTATTGATATCCTGTCTCGTCAGATTGAGGCCGTAGAGATTGTTCTTCTTTGAAAAGACACTGGATTCCGGCGAATTTAAGTATTTAGGACCGCCTTCTCCCAGAGTCCGGCCGCCGAAGCCGATGACCTTTCCTCTCGTATTAAAGATCGGAAACATGACTCTATTGCGAAACTTGTCAAAGCTTCTGCCTTTTGACCTTGACAAGAGACCTGCCTCCAGCATCAGCTCTTCCGAATATTTTTTCTCCAGAAGGTGATTCATCAATCCGTGCCAGTCATCTTCAGCAAATCCGATGCCGAATTTTGCAATCGTCTTTGGATTGAGTCCCCGGCGTTTCATGTATTCATACCCCGGATTCGGCTTTTCCGTTAAATTTTTATAAAAGAAAATCGCTGCCTCACGGTTCATCTCATAAATTTGATTTTTCTTACCGTCATTTCGATACCCAAATTTATCCATTTCTATTCTATACTCTTCGGCCAATTTGGATATCGCCGTATGAAAATCGATATTCTCTATCTTCATCAAAAAGGAAATCACATCGCCGGAAGCACCGCATCCAAAGCAGTAAAAAAACTGCTTGCTTTCAGAGACAACAAAAGAAGGTGTCTTCTCATTGTGAAACGGACAAAGTCCCTTGTGGCTGCCGCCTGCTCTCTTAAGTTCGACGTAGCGTCCTACAATATCTACAATGTTGCACCTGCTTTTGATTTCATCTGCTATATTATTGCTGCTCAATAGAAATCCTCCACGTTCTATTTATTCGACACAAAAGATGAGATTCCTCTATTATTTTAAATTTTGCGCGCTTTATAAAGAAAAAAACTGATTTTATCCTCATTTTTCTTCTATTTCCATCCCACGGGCACAAAAATCGAATTATACATGCTGATGGCATAACGATCTGTCATCCCTGCAATATAATCTTTTACCACTTCCTCCGGACCGTAAAGATAGAGCATTTCAATGTGTTCATCAGGCATTTTCTCCGGATGTTCCATAAAATAATCATAAAGTGAGAAAATCAGATGTTTTATTTTTCCTAGCTCTGCATCTTGCTTAACGATTTTGCTTCGATATACATGCTCAAACATAAAATCACGGAGCCTATTCATGTAATAGCTGCATTCCTCGCCCTGGCAGATTACGCCGTTCCGCTCGCTGGAGCGTATCATGTCCAGAACGAGTGTGTTAATCCGGCTTCTGTGATCCGCACCCAGATGTTCTATGCAGTCCTTCGGCAAATCCCTCTCTCTGATCACGCCGGCTCTCACCGCGTCGTCGATATCGTGGTTTATGTAAGCGATTCGATCGCTGGTACGCACAATACAGCCTTCCGGCGTAAATGGCTCGTTTGGCCCGGAATGATTTAAAATTCCATCTCTGACCTCTGCGGTAAGATTCAGACCTCTTTTCCCCGGCATCTTTTCCAAAATATCGACAACTCGAAGACTCTGCACATTGTGATGAAATCCGTCGGGATGGCGCATGGCAAGATATTCTTCTCCATTATGCCCAAACGGCGTATGACCCAGATCATGTCCTAATGCGATAGCCTCTGTCAAATCCTCATTGAGCGCAAGCCCCCGGGCAATACTTCTGGAAATCTGGGATACATCCATGGTATGTGTTAAACGTGTTCGAAAATGATCGCCTTCTGGTGAAAGAAATACCTGCGTCTTATGCATCAGACGCCGAATCGCTTTTGAATGAACGATTCGATCTCTGTCCCGCTGAAATGCCGTCCTCAGCTCGCAGGGTTCTTCCTGTTCGATTCTGCCTTTCGACTCTGCCGCTTTTGTCGCCCACGGAGAAAGATTTTTTCTCTCAGCTTCTTCATACATTTCTCTTGTGATCATCCAAACACCACCTTTCTTCCTAAAATTTTATCACGCAGACCCAGCAAATTCTACAGAACGGAGATAGATTAAGAGACTCCTATAGCAATCGCCGAATGATCCCCGCTTCTTTAAGCGGCCGGCTCTGTCTCCGCTTTCAGGATCGCCGCTGTCACTATTTTCTTACCTATTTTAACTCTAATTTACAATATTTTCTATCAAATATCTAAGATTATGCAAAACTTTTCACTTTAAAGCGGAGCAGAGCTCCTGACAGGCTTGCTTGTCAAGGACGACGCGAACGCTTGCAGCAAGCGCCGGGAGCTTTCGCTC
>CAZGBL010000193.1:0-4398 GCA_964523955.1 uncultured Oscillospiraceae bacterium
TTTTAATTTTACACTTCAGCAAGATTTATTAGTATGAGTAAAAAAGATTGAAATTACAGTCATAACACGGCTATATTTTATTTATTAAGCATTATAACAAGCGTTCGCGTCGTCCTTGACAAGTGAGCCTGTCAGGAGCTTCGCTCCGTTAAAAAATCTCCGTATCCGTTAAATTTCTATGCCGATTTTTTACAAATTCACATATTTTGACTTTTCGGTATGCCGATAATATAATGTTAGTTGCGAATATCGTTACGCTGCATAGAAAGACGCATCCAAATAGAAGAGCTCGAATATGCCGTATACGCGTAAAAAGACGCATTATGCCATGCCAGATATCTGGACATGAGGTCATCGAAACGAGAAAGGAAATTACACCCATGAAGATCCATACGACAAAAAATACAGAAACAGAACCAGCATCATCTGAAGAATCAAATTCCTTCACACTTCGTTTCATGCCGCGTTTCGTCATCTATTCCGTCGGAATCGTCATCCTCACCCTGGGCATCACATTAAACACAAAAACGCTGCTGGGAGTCTCCCCTATCATCTCTATGCCATACACTATCAGCGTCCTCTCCGGAGGCGCTCTGGGTGTCCTCACCTTTATCTTTTACGTGATCTTAATTTCCCTGCAGTTCGTCCTTCTGCGCAAAGAATTTGAGCTGACACGCCTGCTCCAGATCTTTATGAGTTTGGTGAGCAGTATTTTTATTCAAATATTTGACTATCTGCTGCCCGTTCCTGAAGGTATCCTTCTCCGTTTTATCGTTCTGGCTGCCGCTATTATTCTTACAGGAATCGGAGCTGCTATAACCGTAGCCATGAAAATTGTACCCAATCCCGCAGATGGTCTTGCAGACGTCATCGGCAGAAAGCTTGGAAAAGGCTTCGGTTTCGGAAAAAATCTATTCGATTTTATCAGCCTGGTTTTTTCCGCCTCTGTGGGCCTGATCTTTGGAAAGAGCATTATCGGTATCGGCATCGGTACCGTCTTCGCCATGATCTTCACCGGCAGAGTCATCGCACTTTTGCAAAAGCCTCTGGATCGATTCATGACAAAAGAACGGTAAACAGGAAACCGCGGGAATATCATCCTCCGACGTCTCACGGCAGTTTTTCTTCAGAAAGAAGTCCAGCCGCCCCATCAGCCATAATCCGAAAAGAATTCCAAAAACGATACTTGCCATCAACAGAATACTCTTCATAACGCTTTCCTCCCAACATACAGATGAAACATCTCTGTCCATCATAAAATCCTTGCCTAGATACGAAAACACTTTTGTATCTGACGATGACTCCCTAATATCAGAACTGTTTCATCGTAAAACAGCTCCGTATCCGGACCAACAGTCAGATCCAATCGTCCGTCCTTCTTCACCGCCATAATATTCACATGATATTTTTTGCGAATCTCTAACTCTCCTATGGTTTTCCCCTGCCATTCGTCAGGAACGGATAACTCCACAATCGCATGTTCTTCATCCAGCTCGATATAATCTAAAATGTGGTCAGAGCTATATCGTATCGCTGTCCAAAACCCCAGCTGGCGTTCCGGATACACGATCTCATCCGCACCGTTTCGCAGTAAAAATTTTGCGTGAACATCCCTCGCAGCACGAGAGACGACCATCTTAGCTCCCAGCTCTTTTAGCAGCGACGTAGTCTCTAAAGAACTCTGAAAATCATCTCCTATAGCCACGATGCACACGTCAAAATCCCGTACTCCCAACGAGCGCAGAAAATCCTCATTAGTACAGTCGCCGATCTGCGCATTTGTAACATAAGGCAGTATTTCATCGACCCTATCTTCTCTCATATCTATCGCCATAATCTGATGGCGCAGCTCATTCAGTTTGATGGCGATATGCTTGCCGAATCTGCCCAAACCGATCAGTAATATAGATTTCATAAAATTTTACAGGCATGGAAACCCACTACGTCCAGGTAATGGAAAATGCCGTTTCTCCTTTCGATCTGTATAAAATTTCCAATTTCAACAATTCCGCCCTGACTTTTTATTTTCAGGCTTTCATCTTTTACCCCACCGTTATTTTTTCCTGAGGCAGCTTTGAAATGTTCTTTTCTTCACCGGATAGAGCCGCAAAGGCAAGCGTCAGAGGACCCACGCGGCCGAAGAACATGAGCAGGATGAGCACGCCTTCAGACAAAGCGCTGAGCGCCGGCGTTATGCCCAAGGTCAATCCCACCGTTCCGACAGCCGAAGCCGTTTCAAAAAAACATGGAAGCACCGGTAATTTTTCAACACAGCTGATAAAAAGTCCTCCAAAAAGAAACAGTCCCAAATACATGAGAAGAATCCCAGCTGCATACTTTACCGTATCCGAAGCGATCCTTCGGTTGAAACACGTCACCTCTTCCCTTCTTCGGTAGACTGCCAGCGCCGACGCGCACAGTACAGCTGCAGTAGTCGTCTTGAGACCGCCTGCCGTAGACCCCGGCGAACCTCCGATAAGCATCAAAAGAATAAGGATCACCTGTCCCGGTTCGCTGATCAGATTCAGATCGATCGTATTAAATCCCGCTGTCCGCGGTGTAACCGACTGAAATAGAGAATACAGTACTCTCTCCTGAAAAGGCACGGTTCTCCATTCAGAACCCGAAAACTCGCAAAAGAAAAAATATACCGCCGGTAACAGGACGAGAATTCCCGTCATCGTTAAAATCACTTTACTCTGCATCCGAAACCTCCAAAAATGAAGCCCATGCCTGCGAAAATCCTCCCAGGTGACAAACCCGATGCCGCCGATCACGATCAACGCCATTACCGTCAAAATCACAACCGGCTGTTCCGAATAGCCTGTCAGCGAAGAATAAGGCTCCTCCGCGCCCATCAGATCGAAACCCGCATTACAGAATGCAGACACCGAATGAAACAGGGCATACCACAACCCTTGAAGTAATCCGAAATCGCGGCAAAAGACAGGAAACATCAGAACTGCGCCGACAAGCTCCAGCATTATCGTCGTCTTTAAAATAAATCCGGTCAAATAGATCACATCACCCACATTAGGCGCTGAAATAGCATCCTGCATCGCGCTTCGCTGCATCAGGCTGACCTTTCTGCCGGAAAACATCGTCAGAGCTACGGCGATAGTTACGACACCCATTCCTCCGACCTGAATCAACAGCAAAATCACAAGCTGACCGAAAAACGACCAGCCTGACGCCGTATCAACTACTGCAAGCCCCGTCACACACACCGCTGATGTGGATGTGAACAGAGCTTCCAGAAGAGAAGCCTTTCTTCCGTCGTTTGAAGAAATGGGCAGCATCAGCAGGACACATCCCAGAAGAATGACTGCCAAAAATCCGACAATAATGATGCGAAAAGACGAAAATTTTTTCTTCCTGCATTTTCCCCGTGAAAAAAACATCTGATACACCTTCTATCCTTAAGCGCTGTTTTACGGTACCGTACCATGTATCATCATTATCATTTAAAAAAAATAAAAGAGGTGTAAAGAATCAAAGATAGATATTAAGATTGTATAAAGAAGAAGCCACCGTCTTTAGGCGGAGGCTCATAAGAAAATAAATTAAAATTCCGATGGCTCTTAAAGTGTTTGCCTATGTGGTTTTTAGCATAAGCCTGAAAATTGTTATGAAAAAACAAAAGTGCGAATGACGAAATCGGAGATTTCTATTCGCACACACTGCGCCGACTGACGCGGTTTTTTATTACATCATCATCTGCAGAATTTCTTCGACGGTAGCTCCTGCGGGAATTTTATATGTTCCGAACTTCAATTTTGTCGCGGCGCCCGCAGCATTTACCGCATCTATAAATTGCTGCGCATCTGTAATTGCGCCTGCGTCCACCAACGATTGCGCGATAATAGTAACCGTATCATTCTGAACAACCGTGACAGTGACATCTTGAGCAGCCGTGTTGTCAGAAGCTTTGTCTGTCGGAATCTGCTCATCTTCAACGTCATTTCCATGGGACGAATCTGTACCGGAGCTTTTGGAAACAGCCGTCTGATCTATGCTCAACGTCTGTGGATACTGCATAATAGCATCTACACGCCACCCGATGATAAAGGCAGCGATAGCTATGATAAGAAGTGCGATGAGAATATCGCTGATATTGTAAAGAAAATTTTTGATCGTATTCATTCGGTTCTCCTTCAAAGCTGCAAACATAAAAACATCTGTTATTCCGTATCTGCTGACTTCTCAGCATAATATGCAAACGTTTTTCGAGAAATCAAAACAATCCCTGTGCTTTTGTATAAAAATATGTACTGAGCTCAACATCATATTTTAAAGCGGAGCAGAACTCCTGACAGGCTTGCTTGTCAAGGACGACGCGAACGCTTGCAGCAAGCACCAGGAGCTTTCGCTCAACCGGGTTTCGGCGGGGGATGATTA
>CAZGBL010000194.1:0-1471 GCA_964523955.1 uncultured Oscillospiraceae bacterium
TTTTTCATCGACACACAGGATCCGAAAATACGTCTTTCCATTCCTCTCGATTCGCTTCACACCGTGGATTTCGCTCTCATATCCCGGAAAAATATTTTCAAATCGTTCCAACAGCGACAGGTAACGGAGCACATCGGAATCCTCTTCCACGTACTCTCCGCCCATTATGATAGGAATCCCCGGCGGATACGGCGCCACCATAGCCGCGGCGACACGTCCTGCGGCTCTTCCCAGCTCTGCCAGTTCCACCTTGTTCCGCACGATATTCTCATAAGCCTTCGACGGCGTCATGACCGGCTTCGGAAGCTGACTGCACGCACGGTGCATCGTCTGCAGCATATCCGTCTTGCAGAAAAACCGATGCATCTGTCTGCAGTGATCCGCCAGACCGATATCTCCATAATTTTTCGGCCAATTTTCCGCCAAACTCGGCAAAATTTCGGAAAGCGGCCGATTTTTTTCATAGCAGACGCGAAACGCCTCCATCGCTTCCAGCAATGCATCCTGTTTGGAAGAATCCGTTCCGATGGAGTTCAGCATGAGAAAGCTGTAATAGTCCGCCTTCTCGCAGACTACATGGTACTCGGCTAAAAAACGGGAGACGATCAGCGCCGGAATCCCATCTTCCTCTAAAGAGCCGTCCTTCGCGATCCCCGGCGTCATGATCGTGAGCTTGATAGGATCCAGCATGATATAATCTTCTTCGATATCGTCAAAACCATGCCAGTCGTCCTCTGACGAGAGAATCCACGGTTCTTGATGGGATGCTAAATATTCTGTGTCGGCATCCTCAAACCTCATTCGTTTTCCATCTGCGCGCACCCACCTCGGCTGCCAGATGCCGAAAGACCATAGCGCTCTGTCGCCTTCATTTCTGCCGATATTCCTCTCTTCCGCCTGTCTGTGAATCCGGGCGATTTTCTTCCTTATCTCCACCGCATCGCAGATGATTTGATGATTCAGCTGAAATCCTTGATCCTGCATCATCTTCGTCGCCACATCGAGAGATGCGATCATGCTATACTGAGGAGAAGTCGATGCGTACATCATATAAGATTCGTTAAAAGCGACAGGATCAACTGCAAGCGTACTGCCGTTACGGATATGAAGCATAGACGACTGCGATAACGCGGTCAGCAGCTTATGAGTAGACTGAGAACAGAAAATCAGAGGCTTTCTGACGCCGGAAAATTTTTCACGACCCCTCCGTAAAGACTCATTCCCTCCCTCATCGAGTTCCTCGTCATCACAGCTTTCATCGATATCAGCCAGTCCGTAATGATCTCTATACACAGGGTGAAAAGCAGCATATGCAAACCACGCCTCATCAAAATGAATGCGCTGTACTCTCTCAGAAAGAACTTCCAAAATTCTTCGGACATTATAGCACAACCCGTCGTACGTGGAATTGGTCAGCGCCATCATACTGACGGGCAAAGCGGCGTCCCCTTCCTGAACGGATAATGTTCCG
>CAZGBL010000194.1:1571-4369 GCA_964523955.1 uncultured Oscillospiraceae bacterium
CTTACCGGACCGATCATCCCGTATCGGCTGCGGCGCGGTATCATGTAAATGGGAAGTGCTTTAGTCCGCACCATGGCGTAATTGAGAGATTTATGACAGTTTCTGTCCAAAAGAGCCGCATCATCCTCCGTCACCTGACTCGACCAGATGATCTGATTCGAGGTGGACGTACCATTCAGAACATAATACGTCTGATCTGCGCCGAAAACCCTGGCCGAATTTTTTTCCGCCTCTCCCGTCACTCCGGAATGATCCAACAGTGATCCCAGCTCCGAGACAGAAACCGACAGATCGCTTCGCAGAGCGTTTTCACCGTAATATTTATAGAACGCTGTTCCCGCAGGAGCCCGCAGAAATCCCGCTCCGCCCATATGACCGGGCGTGTGCCATGCGTACTTATTTTTTTCCGTATACGCCGCCAGAGTCTCAAAAAAATCGGGGAGAACAAAACGAATATATTCCTCCATCTGCCGGGCAATGCGCTGCGCCGCTGCCTCCGGACGATCTGAAATACTGCAGATTCCGCTCACATCGGCAGATTTCCATTCAGCGTCAGTCAACAATACGATCGGAATTTTTCCATTTTGATGCGACACTTTCTTTACAAATTTTTCCATTTCCGTTCCAAAACGATATAATTCCGGCTGCCTCTTCCATTCCTTCTCGGAGCCGTGTCCACTCAAAAAATCGCCGCAGAAAACGATCACACACCCCAGATCGGATCTGCTCTGAAAAATCTTCCACGCCTCTTCAAAGGAATCCGCTGCTAAAAATCTGCAGTCAAATTCCGACTGAAGGAGCTGAATCACACTGTTCCGATAACTGTTTTTTTCCGTCTCTAAGGCCTTCGGATATGACAGAGTCAGAGCAGGCCAGTTGCGGTTCGATAACATAATCACATCCCCTTTCTCTCCGATATGACTATTTACCAAACAGCCGCGCTTCATACCTCCCCACGCCGGAGAGAAGCCGACGATAATCGTCAAAAGAAGATGGGAAACGAAATCGCAGCGAACCGGCCGCTTCTGCGGTATCCGGAGCTTATCACAGAAATTGCGCAAACACTGACGCTGCCGCAACGGTGAGCAATCCCGAAACGGCTATGGAAAGGCTGCTCATGGCTCCCTCGATTTCACCTATTTCGAGAGCCTTTGCGGTCCCGATGGCGTGAGACGCAGAACCGATGCCGATTCCTCTCGCGACAGGCTCTTGAATGCGAAATATCTTACATACCCCCTCTGCGATGATATTTCCTAAAACTCCGGTTATGATGATGACTGCGGCCGTTATCGTAACCACTCCGCCCAATTCTTCCGACACGCCGATACCGATAGCTGTCGTGATCGATTTCGGCAGCAGTGTAACGTATTGCTCGTGGGTAAAGCCGAACAGAAAAGATAACGCCAAAACGCAGAGCAGACTCGTCAAAACGCCCGACAAAATCCCCGCCGTAATCGCCTTCCAGTTATTCTTCAAAAGCTCAAGCTGTTCATACAGAGGCACTGCAAGACAGACCGTAGCCGGCGTCAACAGATAGCTCAGATATTTTGCGCCGCTGAAATAACTGTCGTAGTCGATATGAAACAAGGAAAGTACAGCGATCACTGCGATAATCGAAATCAACAGCGGATTAAAAATCGCCAGCTTAAACTTATTCTTCAGCCATGCTCCCGCCTCGTAAGCCGTCAGGCTGATCATCACGCCGAAAAAGACGGAATCGCACAAAAAATCTCTCATTTTTTCCACTTCCTCTCGATACGGATTACCATCTGAGTCACCCGCCCCGACACCGCCATAACGCCGACGGTAGATACCACAGTAATAACAGCGACCTGCAGCAGAATCGGCTGCAGCACATTCCATGCGTCGATCAATTCCACCGCCGCTGGAATAAACATCATCGGCATGATCTCGATGAGAAAATCAGCCGCTCCTTTCACGCTTTCCAGCGCAATTATTTTTGTTTTCAACGCGAAAAGCATCAGAAGCAGACCGTAAATACTGGCTGGAATCGGCAGCGGAATCACGCTTTTCAGTATTTCTCCCAGAAAGGTGACGGCTAAAATAATTCCGAATTGTCTCGCGTATCTCATATGATTTTTCTCCTTCCCGTAATTTTTCTGCAGTTTCAGGGCTGCCCGCTCCCTTCAAATATCCGGATAACGAAAAAATGACTGACAGAAAAACCGTCAGTCACTGAAAACCAGTCGATCGGACTCACATTATTGCAGCAGCCTCACATGATGCAGCAATGCAGCAGCCTCCTCCCTTGAATCTTATTTAAAGCGGAGCATAGTTCCTGACAAGCTTGCTTGTCAAGGGCGACGCGAATGCTTGCAGCAAGCGCCAAGAGCTTTCGCAATGATGGAGTATGTATGGACGGGAAAGAACCTGCCCTCGGCTCCACGTCAATATCAATCGCTTTGTGTCACCAACAGAGTTCCGCTGATTTCGGGAGAACGGCGTTCTCCGACGCCGGATTCATAGACTTCGATCCGAACCAGATAAGTTTCCCCTGACACGGAGCTTCCGGAGCAGGACATTCCCGCGGCCTCTCCGGCTGCGACCTGGAAGCTCAATATTTGCTCGGTATCATAGGAATTGTTCCTGTATAAGATGACGGAAACGCTGGCATCGTTAGTGTTTTGATACCAAACATTGATTGTGTTGCCGCCGTCTTTCTGGCAGTCCAAGGCGCCTGTGTTGAGAGATACGGTATCGCTTGCCATCTCTGCGGGAGTTCCATCCTCAAGGCCGTAGAGCGGTGTGCCGGACGGGATATCCGTAAGCTGTGCGGT
>CAZGBL010000195.1:0-4365 GCA_964523955.1 uncultured Oscillospiraceae bacterium
GGGGATTATTACCCAACCGCCGAAAGTCGGAGATGGAACCCGCCGCTTACAGAAGCGGGGGACATCTGGCGCTTGTTATAACAGTCAATTGTCAGTTTTTAATCTGAACTACTTCGCTTTACTCATAGCTCTGTAAATGAAAGACATGATGAGACCGAGCACACCAAGACCGATTGCAACATAGTAAGCAGTAGGTGTTCCTAATTTCTGTAAGATCTGAGGTCCAACGATACCTGCTAATGAGAAGCCGATGAACATGATACCATAGTTCACACCATTGTTCTTAGAACCGAACTGATCTGCACAGAATCCAGGGTATACGCCCATAAAGGAACCGAATGCCAGACCTACGAGGCAGACGCCTACGATAAATACGCTAGGAGTCTTTGCGATGGAAATGACAAACAGACCGACGATACCAATACAGATCATAACTGTCAGCGTGTTTACACGACCGAGCTTATCGGAAATCCATCCGCACGCCACACGTCCGATCGCATTGAATAATGCTAAAGTAGTAACTGCTGTAGCGGCCAGAGTAGCTTCAGCGCCGAGAGCTGCGATGAGACCCTTACAATTTGAGATCATCATGAGACCGAACGTAGCGCCGCACATCATCATGATCATCATTACCCAGAAGATAGGGTCTGCGAGCATCTGCTTCCAGTTCTTGCTTTCCGGAGCCTTAATACCGGCCTTAGGAGCTGGCGGCTGATAACCGTCAGGAATGAAGCCTACCGGACATCTCGTGATGAAGAATGCGCCTACGCAGATAACTACGAGGTAAACGATACCGAGTACCTTGAATGTGTTGAGTACTGTGTCAGCATTTACGATATTCTTGATGATCAGCGGAAGGATTACAGAACCAAGGCCATATGTAGCCGTCGTTAAACCGCCGACAAGACCAGCCTTATCCGGGAAGAACTTAACGGAGTTACCGATCGTACATCCGTAAATTAAGCCCATTCCGAGACCCATGAGAATACCATATCCAAATACCACCATAACAGGACTCGTAGCGCAGCCTGCGACGAATACGCCGCCGCCGAAGAAGATGCCGCCGATAAATACGGACCACTTAGGACCGATGTTATCGTTGATAAATCCGCCGATGATCATAGGGATAGGTCCGATGGAGTTAGCCAGTGTAAAAGCCCAAGTCAGCGTAGCCATAGCAGCGTTATAGCCTAATGATACAAAATGCTCGTTCAGCGGACCTACGAACATGGACCACGCATAACCGGTACCGATCATGATGTTGATGATACAGCTGATCGTCAGAACTGTCCATCTTTTCTTTGTCAGATTTTGATTCTCACTCATTTGAAAACTCTCCTTTTCATATGAATTCCGCATCAATAACGATGCAATAAAAAAGTGCGTTTGGTAAATACCGAAACAAACATCGTTTCTAACAAAAGAATCATATAAATTATTAAGTTGTTAAGGTACTTACAAAATTGTAACCTGTCACGAATGCAAACCGCCTTCGTCTTCTGTACAATTTCTGTAGTTATTATAATGCCATGTATGACAACTGTACAGTATACCAAAGTATAATTTTTTTCGACGAAAAAAGCACATCTGACAGCACAAAATGCCATCAGATGTTTAAATTTCAACGGTTATTTAATTTTGTTCAAAATGACATACAATAATTTGTATGCAAATATTTTGAATCATTCGCTTATCATTCGCGCCAGAGCCGCACGATTTGTGATTCCGAACCTCGCATATATGTTAGAAAGGCTCTTTTTAACCGTTATTTCCGCAACATTAAGTGCTTTTGCAATCTCGCTGTTCGTCTTTCCATCGGAAACCAGAATTGCGATTTCCTGCTCTCTTTTTGTCAAAATGCTCAAAGGCGTCTGTTCTTCCTCGCTGAGGACCACCGATAGATTTTTCCCGTTTTCCTCATAGATCTTACGAACCTTCTGTGCAAAGCCAGATCTGTCGCCCACCAGCAGCATATCGTCAAACAGAGCGAGAACCTCTCTGCCGTTTTCCACAAAAGGAAGATATAGCCGATCCTCACCTGCCAGCTCTATGGCGCGGCTCATCGAATCAAAGGCGTCGCTGAAAAGTCCAATCTTTTTATAAGCCACAGCTGAATAAATATGAAGATATATTTCTGTGAGAAGATTAGGAAACTCTCGAGCCGCCGCAATAAATTGATCCGCCTCACCCAGAAATCTTGTATACTTCTCACTTTCGATGAGAATCCGCCCGTAAGCGATATAGACGAAATTGAGCGCCGGATGATAAATACTCGTGCTATCAAATCTTCCGTCAGCGATCCATTCAGCGATCGACCTTTGTTGTCGAAACATCGAATAGATAAACGCCTTGCATATATCCGCAGTATGGATAAAAAGATACCTTTTACTGTCGATGACCTTCTCTCTCAACTCTTTTAAAACAGACAGTCCCTTTTCCGTTTCTCCCTTCAGCATGAACAGTCTCGCCTGAAGAAACAGCGCGCAAACCAGCACACCCGTCTGATTCTCGTTTTCTGACAGATGAAGAGCCTTGTAAGAAAGAATCTCGGCTTTGTCGAAGTTTCCCCGATTATACTCTACTTCCGCCTCCAGCATATAATCTGAGCCATAGCCGTTCTTATCTGTCAGCTTGTGATACACTTCCCGGCTTTCATGCATCTTTCGTACCAACTCGTCAGCTGTACCCGGTTCTCTGTAAAACATGTGGAAAATGGAAGGAGAGCCATAAGTGAAGCTGCCGTTTGCACCTTCTATCATAGACGGCCGAAGCAGCAGCCTGGAGGCCTTTTGCTGATACCGGATCATCCGATCCAGATCGTTATAGGATAAAAAACTGAGAAGCATAAAATACTCGCCATTCAGCTCTTTTTTTCTGCTTTCCGACAGGGATTCCGTCTTAAAATATTCTTTTAGATCTCCCATCGTCTGTTTTAATCTCTCTTTTTCATTCATCATCGAAAGCTGTTTTGCATAGAGCAGGTTTGCCATGGGATGTTTCGTACGGATCGCCTTCGGGCACTCTTCAAATCCGTCGATCATACTTGTCCGGCTCTTTGCGGAAAGCCCATTCGCCTTGTCCCTCTCAAAGGCTTTTAACATTTCATTATAATCATGACTGTAATAATAATACAGAGTTGCCAGATAATACTCTCTGTTGAGATAATACCAGTCCGCGCCATGCCGATATACTTCATTTACATAATCACGGTCCTGTTCTAAAAGCTTCGCATGAAGAAAATCAGCGAACATATTGTGAATATGATACACTTTCTTAGAATCCAGGCGGATAAAGCCGTTGGAGGCCACGATACGGTCGAGAATTTTAGAGGGATCCGCTTTCCGGCGGACAAATCTGGCCTGTTCTCTCGTGAATTCATTAAAAATGCTGATGCGCAGAAGGAAGTCCTTCTGATCGTCAGAACAGTTTTCGTATAACGATCCCTCAAACAGTCGGTTCATATTGTCGTCAGCCGTCAATTCACCGCACTCCACATAATTGAGAAGCGACAGATACAATGCGCTGATCCAGCCTTCCGTATTCCGATAAACCGTCTTTCGCTGCTGCTGCGTAAGATAAAGCCCACAGGATTCAAAGTAACTGCCGCATTCTTCTTCTGTTAATTTGAAATCGCGTTCTGTCAGCGTCAGCAAAAATCCTTTCAGCTTCAGTTCTTCTCTGCAACTATCAAATCGATTTCTTCCGATGAGAACGACATGAAGGTTTGAAATATTCTCTCGAGCCACTGTCTGAAAAAAATAATTCAGCTTCTGCGAAAAAACGAGCTGATAGTCATCTATGATCAAAAGTGTATGCTGATCGATCGAAGCGGTATTCATCAGGTGAACTGCCATACAAGACAGAACGCTGTCTTCCGGAAAGCCGACAGCCTCCAGTTCCTGGGCGATTTCAGAATCGATCTGAGAAAATGATCTGCAAAACTGCTTCCAGAAATAGTCAGGCGACGAGTCCATTGACGACTGCCAGACATAAGCGGTCATGCGCCTCTTCAGATAGGAACGCACGCCCATCGTCTTTCCGTATCCCATAGGAGCTTCGATTACGGTGAGAGGATAGCGCTCCATCTGCGCCAATCGATCTGTCAATCGTTGGGAGATATACATATTCTCCGGATTGATTTTCATCTTTTTCATCATCAGTTTGTTTTCTCCTGAATATTTTTGAATTCCTCGGCCTCATTGAGGAATTTTCTGCAGAATATCCAAATATATTCTCGCACTGATCTGCGATGGAAATCTCGCAAATGATATACTCATATATATCCGAAAGTATAATTTAGAGTATAACATATTCCGGCCTGTTTTGCTAACACAAATAAGCAAAACAGGCCGGAATATCAGCAGC
>CAZGBL010000196.1:0-4362 GCA_964523955.1 uncultured Oscillospiraceae bacterium
TCCAAATTGTTTCCAGCTGATTTTACATTGCGGCTTGCGGTTCTGCCCGTATCCGCGATACGGCTCGCACAACCCATACAGAAATTTCCAGCGATTTTCCGCGCTGAAATTTTCCAGTTAAACTGCGTAAAATACGCAAAAGCGGAAAAGGACATCTGGCGCTTGTTATACATTATTTGACGTCTCACACTGTCCCGCAAAGGGAATCTGTCCGTTGGCATTGTCCCGGATAACGAGATAGAACGGCTCGCTCTGCCGTAGATTCCCGTCTAATGCATGAAATCTATCTCGGAAGTACTTTCTTTGTAAATAGACCTTTATCTGTCCTTCTTTATTTCTTCCACCAGATCGTCTATAGGCGTATCCCAGAGTTCTTCTCTATGTTTCTTCGCGATGGCCAGATAGAGATCCGCGTTGTAAGAAACAGATTCGAGCTCTTCCGGCGTCAGTTCGCGCTTCACTTTTGCCGGACTTCCCATGATGAGGGAATTCGGCGGAAATTTTTTTCCCTTCGTAATCAGCGAGCCTGCTGCAATCAGCGTATTGTCTCCGATTTCCGCTCCATCCATGACGATAGAACCCATACCTACGAGAACATTATCGCCTATCGTGGCTCCGTGTATGATCACACCATGACCCAAACTGACTCTTTTGCCGAGTCTTACAGGCTGCTCCCCATGAATGATGCAGCAGTCCTGAACATTGCTTTCCTCACCGATCCGAATCGGTTCTACGTCGCCTCTGATCACCGCATTATACATGATCACGGCGCGTTCACCCACTTCTACTTCTCCTTTGATCACCGCATCCGGCGCTACAAAAGCAGAGTCGCTTATCTTTGCCATAATATTTTTGCTCCTTTCTCCATCATCAATTATATACTCTCTATTCCACGCCGTCCAAGGCATTTAAAATAGCCGGAATTACTTTATAAAGATCTCCGACAATACCGTAATCCGCCACTTCAAAAATAGGTGCGTTCTCGTTTTTATTGATCGCTACGATGCACTTGGAATCCTGCATTCCGGCTAAATGCTGAATAGCGCCCGAGATACCGCAAGCGAAATAAATCTTCGGCTTTACCGTAGTTCCCGTCTGTCCCACCTGATGATTGTGAGGTATCCAGCCTGCGTCCACCGCAGCTCTGCTGGAACCTACTACGCCTCCGAGTCGGTCGGCCAGCTTCTTGACGAGTTCAAATCCTTCAGAACCGCCTAGGCCTAAACCGCCCGAGACGACGATATCCGCATCGGTGAGAGAAACCTGTTCCCGTATGGACTTGACTGCTTTGATAACGCGTTCCCTCAACTCCCACTCTTGAAATTTCACATCTAAGCGAATTTCCTCACTATTGTGATTTCTGTTATACTCAGCCTTTTCCATGATGCCTGGGCGCACTGTGGCCATCTGGGGCCTGTGGCGCTCACAGACAATCGTAGCCATAAGGTTTCCTCCAAAAGCGGGGCGGGTCTGCATCAGCTTTTTATCCTCCGGATGAATTTCCAGCTTCGTACAGTCTGCCGTCAGACCTGTGCCGCATTTTACAGCGATGCTCGGTCCCAGATCCCGTCCGATATGAGTCGCCCCCATCAACAGGATTTCCGGCTTATATTTCATCACTGCTTCGTAGATAACCTTCGTATAAGCATCCGTAGTATACGCCTTCAGCTCCGGCGCATCGGCTATATAAATTTGATCCGCACCGTAACAGTTCAGCTCGTAGGTAAGCTGATCGACATTCTCACCGCACACGATGACACAGAGCCGGCAGCCGATCTCATCTGCCAGCCTTCTGCCTTCTCCCATAAGCTCGATGACGACAGGCATCAGCTTGTTTCCTCTCTGCTCAGCGAAAATCCAGACGTCGTGATACTCTGAGATGTTCATCCCTTTGCTCGCATTTTCATCTATTTTTTCTAACGCATCGAAGCTGCAGATTTCCACACATGCGCCGCAGTCGGTACACTCTGAGCCGATTTTCGGAAGCCTGTCGGTTATTTTTATGGCATCGAAAGGGCAGCTCTTCGCACAGAGGCCACAAACCTTGCACTTTTCCTTTATTACTTTGATTGACATTTTCGTCACCCTTCCTCCTATAATATATGTTTTTCTACGAGCTTTGAAATGAGCGCATGCGCCATCTCATTAGCGGTTCCCGCGAGCATTTCGCCTTTACCCTTTGGCGGCGGCGTAAAGCTTCGGAATACCTTTGTCGGGCTGGCGTTAAGACCGCAGTCTCTGACGTCCAGATCGATATCTTTTTCATCCCAGATGATAATATCCTTCTCATAGGCTCGTTCTATGCCTATGACTGACATATAGCGAGGTTCGTTCATCTCTTTCACGGCTGTCAATACGCATGGTCGTTTGACCTCCAAAATCTCATAACCGTCTTCCATCTGCCGTTCCACGATAACCGTTTTTTCTCTGATTTCACGGATATTCTGAACATAAGTTGCAATCGGCAGTTCCAGACGCTGAGCCAGCTGCGGCCCTACCTGAGCCGTATCGCCGTCGATAGCCTGCCTTCCCGCAAAAATAAAATCGTACGCGCCTATTTTCTTTACACCGTAAGCCAGCGTCGTACTGGTAGAACAGGTATCAGCGCCGCCGAAAGCACGGCTGCTGAGAAGATATGCATTGTCGGCGCCCATGGCGAGACACTCTCTCAGCGCATAGGAAGCCTGCTGCGGTCCCATAGAGAGAACATCTACCTCCGTATCCGGGTATTCATCTTTGATCTTCAGCGCAGCCTCCAGCGCATTTGCATCATCCGGATTCAAAATGCTGGGCACGCCGTCGCGTATCAGCGTTCCTTTGATCGGATCGATCTTGATCTCCGTGGTATCGGGCACCTGCTTCACACAAACGATAATTTTCATATCCGAAAGCCTCCTTTACTGTCCCAAAACCTGACCCGAGATGACGATCTGCTGTATCTGACTCGTGCCTTCATATATAGTGAATACGCGGCAGTCCCTGTAGAGTCTTTCGATTTTAAAGCCTCGTACAAAACCGTAACCACCGTGAATCTGGAGCGATTTTCCTGCAACTTCATTGCAGATCTCCGATGCGTAATATTTTGCCATCGAGCTGGCAAGGGTACTGTTTCCACCGGTATCCTTCGTCACGGCGGCATCATAGACGAGCTCTCTGGCAGCTTTTACCTTGGTAGCCATATCGGCAATCATAAATGCGATGCTCTGATGCTCGTACAGATATTTTCCAAACTGCTTTCTCTCTTTCGCATATTTAATCGCCTCATCCAGACAGGCCTGAGCTACGCCCAACGATTGAGCCGCAACACCGATTCTGCCTACATCGAGACATTTCATAGCATCTTTAAAGCCTTCGCCTACCTCACCTAGAATATCGTCTTTATGTACTCTGACGTCCTCCAAAATGATGTCGCTGGTAGCGCATCCCACGAGGCCGAGCTTCTGTTCTTCTTTTCCGAGACTAACTCCCGGCAGCTTCATATCGACGATAAATGCTGTCACACCCTTTTTGCCTGATTTTCGCGCTCCGGTATTCGCATAGATGACGGAATAATCGGCAAAAGGTGCCATAGTGATAAATGTCTTTCTGCCATTAAGAATCCAGTAATCCCCATCTTGTACCGCTGTGGTTCTCATATCTCCGGCATCCGAACCTCCTCCCGGCTCCGTCAGTCCAAACGGTATCACGATATCGCCCTCAACCATGGGACGTAAATATTTCTGCTTCTGTTCTTCTGTGCCCGCAATCAAGATCGGCATTCCTCCGAGGGAATTGGGTGAATTAACGTAGAGACTTCCCACAGCGCTAACTCTGGCAATCTCTTCTATCGTAATGGCATATGCTAAATGATCTGATCCTTGGCCGCCATACTTTACGGGCACCTTGATGCCGTAAAATCCTGTTTTGGCCATCTTTTTCTGGATGTCGACCGGAAAAATTCCTGTATCCTCCACTTCATCCAGAATCTCTGAGGTCAGTTCTTTTTCTGCAAAATCGCGCGCCAGCTTGCGGATAAGCTGGTATTTCTCTGACAGCTGCATCAAAAACCTCCAAATATATCATGTGTGAATTATCTCTATAGATTATACAATACTTTGGTATCTCTTGATAGGTAGAATAAAAGAATATCCAGTAAAAAATTAGATAACGTATCACAAAAAATATAAAACGCTCAAGCCGATCAAAGTCAATAACTTGAGCGTTTCTTATGGAGCTCCCGGACGGACTCGAACCGTCGGCCTGCTCATTACGAATGAGCTGCTCTACCAACTGAGCCACGGAAGCAAATGTTTTTTATCTTTCACAAAAGAACAGTAGAATTTTATCATGCACTACATGAATTGTCAATAACAAATATTTTTT
>CAZGBL010000197.1:0-2149 GCA_964523955.1 uncultured Oscillospiraceae bacterium
CTCCGATTCGCAGCTTTTTTTCTCGTGAGAATGGATTTTCTCACATAAATCCTGCTCCGGCAGAACCGTCAGCGTACCATGCTTTAATCCCGTGGGAATCACACGGCTGCCGGAAAACACAGCCGCCATCTGCTCCGGCCGCGCAGACGTACACACATCCCAGTCATGGGGCTTCAGACCCATAATACTATCCCGTATAGCGCCTCCTACAGCATAGGCCTCAAATCCCGAATTTTCCAGTTTATCCAGAACCCACATCACATGTCCCGGTATTTTTATTTCCTCCATTCCGTACACCTCGCACGTTTTCATTTTATCCTCTGTGACTGGCTGCTGCAGCGGCTATGGCGGATCGGCTCCAGGCTGCTGCGCGCGCTTTCAAAAATCCGCTTTTTTATGAAAAAATCTCCCGCTGTGTTTTTAAGCGGAACAGAGCTCCTGACAAGCTCGCTTGTCAAGGACGACGCGAACGCTTGCAGCAAGCGCCGGGAGCTTTCGTCCAGCCGGGTTTCGGCGGGGGATGATTCCCCAACCGCCGAAACCCGGAAATGGAACCCGCCGCTTACAGAAGCGGGAAGAACATCCGGCGTTTGTTATATTTTAACACTCTGTCGGCTGGGTGAAAATGATATTTCCAAAGATATCCGCAGCGAAAATTACCATTTCCATCTCATCGGCTCCTTCCCTGCTGCGAATGTCCCTGCTGCGGATATCGATTTTGACCGACGTCTTCAGAAAGCCTCTTCTATCCCGGAACACCGCTGTTCGGGGATAACAAATACCTTCTTTTTTATCTATGAGTCCGATTCCCCAGTAATCCACAAAGGACAGCGGATCCTTTTCCAAAATCTCCAGGAGCTCCGCGTCCCATTTCAAGCCGGGCTCCCTGTCGTTTTTCTCCTTATCGTTTCCATACGATAAGAGATGTATTTCATCTTCATTACGAACCGCCTTTATGGAGTTCCCTTTCCATTGGCCGGCTGTATTACACTCGACTCTCACGCCTGCCGCAGTTTGCGGCCCCCCTGCATCCCCTGCATTCTCTGCATTCCATCCGAGAAACAGATTTTCGTTCAGCTTCAGCGCGAAGTCACAGGACTGCCGAAGAGGGCGTTTCATCGCATTTGCCGCAGCCAGGCTGCTGATGTCGGTACAGAGGAATCTTCTTCCCGTTTTCAGGGCGGCTGCAGCCAATGTGCCGGAGCCGCAGAAAAAGTCGGCCGTCAGATCGCCTTCCTCTGTCGTCGCGTCGATGATACGCTCCAAAAGAGCTTCCGGCTTTTGTGTAGCGTAATTCAGTCTCTCAGCCGCGCTGCGCCCCACCATATCGATCTGCCAGACGTCCTTCTGATTTACCAGAGTATACCATCCCACACCGTCCTGAAATTCCTCCACGCCTTTAAAATTGTAGGGTTTCAGTCCTCTGTTATACGATTTTTCCTTCCCTAAGCGGAATTTATACCGATCCGTTTTCGCATAGAACAGAATCGTATCGTGTTTTCGCGAGAAATGACGGCGCGCTGCGCCGCCGGATTTATATGTCCAGATGATTTCATTGATAAAATGATTTTCGCCGAAAATTTCATCCATCATCAGCTTCACCGCATGAACCGCATGCCAGTCCAGGTGAACGAAAATACTTCCCGTATTTTTGAGGGTGTCGCGCATCAGCATCAGCCGGACAGCCAACATGAAAAGATAATCGGCCATATTCCGGCCCCATGTGTCTTTATACGCTTTGATTCTCCGAATAACAGTTTTATCGTATATCGGCGATTTAATTTCTATCCTCGCGCCCTGATCCGTTTCAGAAAAAAAAGGCGGGTCGATGTAAATCAGATCGATCTTGCCCGAAAGCGACCCATCCGCAATTTTTTCCGCCATAAAGCGCGCATTGTCGCCGACAGAAAAGAATCCCTGGCAATTTTTCGGAATCGCTGCAGAAGGCAGCTCTTTTGCATCTTTTATCAGCATGGCGTATTCTCTTTCCGCTCTCGCAAGAATGCCGGGCAATTCGTACAGAATACTCATTTTTTCTTTCCTTTCTCCCTCCTGCTGATATTGTTCCGTCTTTCGCTGGCCTCTGCCGCCCACGACGCCGTCTGAGAAGCGTTCACCAGGCTGGCTGCACCGATTTCCGTATTTTTCC
>CAZGBL010000197.1:2249-4333 GCA_964523955.1 uncultured Oscillospiraceae bacterium
TATCCGATGAGGTCTGTACGTCCGATTTTACGAAGGGCAGTACGCACCAGCGCGGCGTTTTCCGGCTTATTAAAATGAAGCATCGCCCGCTGCAGACGCTTTTCCTCCGGATCGGAAGGAATGTAGACTCGCTCTCCCGCCACCGGATCGATTCCGGTATAAAACATGCAGGTGGACAGCGTCCCGGGCGTGGGGTAAAAATCCTGCACCTGATCAGGGACAAAGCCATTTTTCTTCAGAAACACCGACAATTCGCAGGCGTCTTCCAGCGTAGCTCCCGGATGAGACGAGATGAAATACGGGATTATAAACTGTTTCTTGCCCAAACGTCTGTTTTCCGCCGCGTATTTCTCGCAGAATTTTTCAAATACGCGCCGATTCGGCTTGTGCATGCGCTTCAGCACATTATCGGAAATGTGCTCCGGCGCTACCTTGAGAGTTCCGCTGACATGATGTTCGCACAGTTCCCGCAGAAAATCGTCGCTGGAGTCTGCGAGCATATAATCGAAACGAATGCCGGAACGGATGAAGACCTTTTTCACCCCCGGCAGACTGCGCAGCGCCCTGAGAATTTCGATATATTCCCTATGGTCTACTTCCATATTGCCGCAGACCTTCGGGTAAAGGCAGTCCCTGTAAGTGCATACGCCATGCTCCAGCTGCTTTTTACAGGCCGGCTGTCTGAAATTAGCTGTGGGGCCGCCCACATCGTGAATATAGCCTTTAAACTCCGGATCAGAGATGAGGATTTTGGCTTCGCGAATCAGCGAATCCTTACTCCTGCTCTGAATCCGTCTGCCCTGATGAAATGTCAGCGCACAAAAGCTGCACCCGCCGAAGCAGCCCCGAACAGAAGTCAGACTGAATTTCACTTCCTTCAGAGCCGGAACCCCTCCGTATTTTTCGTAGGAAGGATGATACGTCCGCTGGTAAGGAAGTTCGTACACATCGTCCAGTTCCAGATCTGAAAGCGGCTCCGCCGGCTTATTCTGCACTACGAACACGCCCCTGCCATATTCCTCAGCCAGACGCCTGGCTGAAACCGAATCGGTATTTCTGTACTGAAGCAAAAAACTCTGAGCATAGGCCTCCTTCGATGTGCAGATCTCGGAAAAAGAAGGGAGAAATACGAGTTCGTCATCCCACGCATTATTTTTCCTGAAATCCGGATCGTTTGCCCGATATACAGTGCCTCTGATCCACGTGACGTCTCTGATATCTATACCCGACGCCAGCGCCTCCGCGATTTCGGTCACGGGACGTTCGCCCATTCCATAGATCAGAAGATCCGCCTGAGAATCCAGCAGGATGGAATTACGCACCCGATTATCCCAGTAATCATAATGTCCCAGTCTCCGCAGGCTGGCTTCGATGCCTCCGATGATCACCGGCACGTCCCATCCGAAAGTCTCGCGGATCTTATTGCAGTACACGATTACCGCACGATCCGGCCGCTTTCCCCCTTCGCCGCCCGGCGAATAGAAGTCCTGACGGCGTCTGTGACGAAATACGGAATAATGATTCACCATAGAATCCACATTCCCTGAATTTACCAAAAATCCCAATTTGGGACGTCCGAATCGCATAAAATCCTCTGTCGTGCGCCAATCCGGCTGTGAAAGAATCGCCACGCGATATCCGAGGCTCTCCAATACGCGGCTGATGATCGCATGTCCGAAGGAAGGGTGATCGACATACGCATCCCCTGTCACCAGTACAAAATCAGGAGCTTCCCATCCCAACGCTGCCATTTCTTCTCTTGTCACAGGTAAAAACGCCATAGCTTTCGTCCTCTCATCCCGATTTTTCCTCTCATCGCGATTTTTTCCGCTCATGTTCATCACGATTTTTTCCGCTTATCCCGATTTTTCCACTCATCACGGTTTTCCCGCTTATCTCTATTTTTCCACTCATCACGGTTTTTCCGCCCGCAGCCCACAGCCCGCAGCCCGCAGAGGCGGGAGGGGAATCCTCGCCTGATTAAGTGAAAAGCTGGTCTGTAAGAATATGTGCAATATTCCATCTTTTTTCTTTCTCTATTATATCCAGCATTTCCAAACTCCACAAGTTTTGCCGTCACGTTT
>CAZGBL010000198.1:0-4279 GCA_964523955.1 uncultured Oscillospiraceae bacterium
GAGATCGTTGTGTCGCTGAAAGCCATGGCAAAGGATTTGAAGGAACAAAAACGCCGCGCCAAGGAGAGCTTGGAGCGCGCCATGTCGGAGGGAACGCCTTTCTCGTTATCCGAGCTGATGAAGATCGCAAAGAATCCGGTGATTTTCCCTATGTTTTCCACTCTGGTCTGGACGGACGGCGAGCGCAGCGGATTTTTGAAGAAAGCGAAGAACAACGGAGCTCCGCAGAATAGGGAGGTCCTCTGTCTCAGCGGGCTTACGGGCGAAGAGATTTTGTTGTGCGCGGAAGAATCGGATGATTCCACCGGCTCCGGAAAGCAGACTGCGCGCTCACAGCAGCCGAAATCAGAGCTTCGCACCGTACCTTTCTGTCATTTTCCGAGTTCGGAGCTTCGCATCGCGCATCCTCACGATCTGTTAAACGCGGGAGAGTGGAGCGGCTGGATGCGCCTTCTGTATGAGCGAAGAATCGTACAGCTGTTTAAGCAGGTGTTCCGAGAATATTATCCGATGACGGAAGACGAACGTCTGGAAAAGACGGTTTCCCGACGCTATGCGGGCCATCAGGTACAGCCGAAAAAAACGGCGGCTCTGCTGAAGACCAGAGGCTGGACGGTGGATTATGAAGAGGGGCTGCAAAAAGTCTTTTATAAGGAAGATCTCATCGTCCGCATGTACGCTTTAGCGGATTGGTTTTCTCCGGCGGACGTCGAGGCTCCGACGCTGGAGACGGTGCGGTTTTTCGGCCGAAGGGACGGTAAGCCGGTGGAGCTTTCAGAAATTCCGCCGATTCTGTTTTCCGAGGTCATGCGCGATCTCGATCTCGTCGTCAGCGTAGCGCATGTGGGCGGCGTAGATCCGGAAGCGAGCCATTCGACGGTGGAGATGAGAACGGCTATCGCCGCAGAACTGGTGAAGCTGCTTAGGCTCTCAAATGTGGAATTTATCGGTTCTCACGCGAAAATTCGCGGTTCTCTGGGCAATTATTCGGTACACATGGGCTCCGGCGTCGTTCACGCAGAAGGAGTCGGCATGATCGCTATCCTGCCGGTACATTCTCAGGCGAGGGGCCGTATTTTCCTGCCGTTTGCCGATGACGATCCGAAGACAGCGGAGATCCTGTCGAAGATCATTCTGCTGGCGGAGGACCGGAAGATCAAAGATCCGTCTATTTTGGAACAGATCGTGTAGGAATCGCAGTTCGATTCCTCGTATGGGGGAACGTTGGCATCTTTATAGGAATGGTCGGATAATCATATGTTCGATTTGACATGTATATTTGTGATAAATTAAATGATTTGGAAACTGATAAGAAAGGAAGGAAAAAGTCATGGCAGAGATAAAATATGAAATAGTAAAAGAGCTGGGCGTGATTTCCGAAAGCGCAAAAGGCTGGACGAAGGAATTGAATCTGATTTCGTGGAATGAAAAGGCGCCCAAATACGATATTCGGGATTGGGCGCCGGAGCATGAGAAAATGGGAAAAGGCGTCACGCTGACAAAAGAAGAAGCGCAGAAGCTGTCTGAGCTTTTGCGCAATATTTAATCCGTGACAAGCGCCGGATGTTCTCCGCTTCAGTGAGCGGCGGGTTCCCTTTCTAACTTTCGGCGGTTGGGTAATAGCGCCCCGCCGAAACCCGACAGAGCGAAAGCTCCTGCCGCTTTCTGTGAGCGATGGGCGATATGCTCTAAATGGCTTTTTTATCACGGTGTTTTCTCGTGGTCAGAAAGCATTTAGACCATCTTTTCCGCGCATCTGCTCTTTTCTTATTTTCAACGAGGCTTCGTGATGATGCGGCGGTTTACTTTTCCGTATTCGAGTATGATTTCTTCCAGACTGACGCCTCGGCGGCGCATATCCAGCATTTTCTGAGCGGGATTCATTCCGTCTGTGAGACGTTCGTAGAGCGGCTGAAGGAGTATTTCCTCTCCGTATCCTCGATCTTTCAGCCCGTCTGCGGAAAGATCGAGGATTTTTTTGACGAGAAGATGACATTCGTTTTTATTCACAAATGCGGGATATTCGCTTTTTACCAATATTTTTCGCAGCTCCGATGGGGTGTAGCCGCGATGGTAGAGGACGCGGTCTTCTGACAGCAGTTCGTCCAACTGGCGCAGACGTTTCATCAGACCCAGATGGAATGCGGCTACCGTGAGGCTGTCGCAGATGGGCTGACAGCATGCGCTGCGAAATTCGATGGTTCCGCGGAAAGTCAGATCTTCAAATTTGAATGTCCGAAGGTAGTCGATGTCTTGGATTTCCGGTTGGAAGCGTATGCTGCGGTAGGAACTGCCGTCGTAGTATTCTCCCTGAATCTCAGACTGCCGAAAGTAATCCATGATAGGAATCGGCGGAAAATTGATATATTTTTCCTGACGCTCTACGCAGTAAATGCTGGTGGATTCGATGTAGGCCATGATATCGTCGATGCCGGAAAACTCGCAGTCGAACATGCCGATGTTGTGAGGATTGATGCCGTGCGTGCTGTTTTCCCAGAACATATCGCGGCAGCAGAGTAAATCCTCTCGTTCATCCAGCAGTACGGAGTTGGAAAAGAGGATCGCTTTGACGGGTTCCAGCTTTGAAAATACGTTGAGGGCCGTGGGGAGATCTTCGTACGACACGTCCAGCTGAACCTGAGAGGCGCTGGAAAATGTGCCGTACTCAGGATATTTATGGAAATACATGGGGAGATCGTATCGATCGTACGTATTCAGATGGTGGAACAGCATACGGTATCTGCCGTTGGGAATCGGCACGTTGCGGTTGTACTGACGATAGGGGTTGACGCCCATACCGGTGAGCATGTGGCAGTATTTTTCAAATTCTTCTTTCAAAAATGTGTAATATGCGAGCAGCCGGCTTTCGATGGAGAAGAGATTATTTTCTCTGCCGAAGGACAGCTCCAGATTATTATAGGAGCAGTCGTAGGAGAGAATGTCTCCGTTTTTCGGGCATGTTACCGCATAAATTTGACCTTCATCGTCTCTTCCGGAGATTTCAAAGTCAAAGCAACGGATGAAATCTGCTGTAACCTTGTGAACGATATCGAAATCCACCGGTTTTTTATCTAAATTGACGATGGGCATTTCGATTTCGACGCCGATATAGGCGGGTCTTTTTTTCTTCGTGGGTTCGATGTATTTTCGGTACAGATGTTCTCTGACCAGATTCTGGTCGATCGTTTCCATCATTTTTCTCCTTGTGATTTCCACACTCTTATTTTTACCTGCATTGACGTCTGCAATGCAGCGCATATCTCTGCATCGAAGTGTATATTTTCTGAATCGCAGCGCATATTTCTGCATTGCGGCGAATGTCTCTGAATCGCAGCGTATATTTCTGCATTGCGGCGAATGTCTCTGAATTGCAGTGTATATCTTTGAATTGCGATGAATATCTCTGCATTGCGGCGCATATCCGGTTGAAGGCCTGAACTAAAGATCGGAAAAAATCTGATATAAAAGTCTTTGATTTTCTTCGCTGTCTCTGTATTCATTTTGATGGTCGGTGCCCATCCGAATCAATTTGCCGTCCCGATATGCCAGAAGTGTGGTAAAGGGGACGCGCTGCCAGTTTTCCTGAGATAGCGGAGTGGTGGCAAAGAGGACTTGTCCTTCTTTTTCCAGATAGTACAGGGAATTAGCATAATTGGTATGGACATACAGATTTTCTTCATCGCAGATCAGTAAGTTCAGCTTGTTGCCTCTGGCCATTTCTGAGATGATTTCATCCAGCAGGCGGAACCGTTCTTCCGGGGAAAGAGCACGGCTGAGCGTATCCTGTTTTTTATCGATTTGTTCTACGAGATAGAGCAGAATACGTTCGCTGTCTGTGCTGCCGGATTGAATGGCACGAAAGCGGCTCAGCGGCGGATAATCGAAGATCGTTCCATTGTGTGTCAGTATCCATCTTCTTCCGCTGTTATCCTTTAGGGAATAGGGATGGCAGTTGAGATATTCCACATGGCCGATGGTGGCATATCGGATGTGGCCCAGAGCGGCAGTGGCGCAGATCGGCTGTGAGAGACGTTCTTTCAGATAGTGGCTTTTCGACGCCTGAAGCGATTCTTTTTCCAACGTGACGTTGTGGTTTTGCATACAGGCCAAACCCCAGCCGTGGGGATGTTTATTGCTGTGACTGTAAAATTCTTTTAAATAGGAATTGATCTGTTTTCGTTCTTTGGAACATGATCCGAACAGTTCACACATTATTGTGACCTCCTTTTGTTGTGAAACCTCACGAACTAATCTTGAAGTGCTGGAAATGGCATCTTCA
>CAZGBL010000199.1:0-4267 GCA_964523955.1 uncultured Oscillospiraceae bacterium
CTTCTGTAAGCGGCGGGTTCCATTTCCGACTTTCGGCGGTTGGGTCATAATCACTTAATTTCAAAATAGCAATTGTGCAACTGCCCATAGAAGTGTAAAATTATCTTAGATTTCATTAGCATACACACGAAGACAGGAGGAAAATACTTTGAGTAACTCAGCAACTTATATTGTAGGTCATAAAAATCCGGATACTGACTCCATCTGCTCCGCTATCGGCTACGCTGCGTTTAAAAACGCCTCCGGCGCCGCATCCTGCGAAGCGAAAAGAGCCGGAAACCTCAATCCTGAAACAGAATTTGTTCTCAACCGTTTCGGCGCCGACATCCCTGAGCTTCTGGCTGACGCTTCCGGTGAAACGGTTATTCTCGTAGATCACAACGAAGCTGCGCAGGCTGCAGACAATATCATGGACGCTAAAATCGTCGAAATCCTGGACCATCATAAATTAGGCGATATTCAGACAGCTGAGCCGCTTTACATCAGAATGATGCCGGTAGGTTGTACAGCTACCATCGTATATCTTCACTACCAGGAGGCCGGTCTGACACCTGAAAAAAATATCGCCGGCATTCTTTGCTCTGCCATTCTCTCCGACACGCTGGCATTCCGTTCGCCTACCTGTACAGATCAGGACCGCGCAGCGGCAGAAGCGCTGGCTGAAATTGCAGGTATTGAAGATGTTCAGGCTTACGCAAAGGAAATGTTTAAAGCCGGCAGCAATCTCCTGGAAAAGGAACCGGCAGAAATCTTTCATATGGACTACAAGAAATTTACCGCAGGCAGCACGACATTCGGTGTAGGCCAGGTTACATCCATGGACGCAGATGAGCTTTTAGAGCTGAAATCCCGTATGATCACATATATGAACGACACATTTGCGGATCACGGCGTCGATATGATATTCTTCATGCTCACAGATATTCTGGATGAATCTACCGATTTGATCTTTGCGGGAAACGGTGCGGACGAAGCCGCGTCAAAAGCATTTACTTCTGCTGAAGAAGGCAGAACATATCTTAAGGGATGTGTCTCTCGTAAAAAGCAGATTATCCCTCAGCTGACAGAGGCTCTGTCTTAAGCAGCGATTAGCAGCTCTCAGCAGTTCCTCTGGCTCTTTCATCGATAGATTTGCTCTCTCAATCACCGGAAGAACACAGGTTTCATCCGGGAGATAAAAGGGCGAAGATACGAGGATTTCGAGTATCTTCGCCCTTTGTTTACAGAATCCTCGTCCTTTTTTCTACAGCAAAATCAAATCTCTGACAGCAAATCATGTATATCTCTCTAGCGTAATCATAGTCCTTCCCTTACTGCTCTTTCCTCCTATGTCTTTTACCACAGTCTTCCCTTTACCGCGCAGGACGATTTTTTCCCCTTCCTTAACGTGGCGATCGGCTTTCTTCTCACAAATTCCTCCTAAAAATACCAACCCCGCAGAAATCGCTTCCGCCGCCTTGCTTCTCGGCATATGAAACGCCGCAGATACTACATTATCCAATCTCAAAGAAGCAACGCTTTCCAATACCTCCTCATGCGCCTTCTCGGGAAGAATCAGCTCCTCTACAGACACTTCTGACAGATCCAGACTCGCTCTTCCAGCCTTCATATAATTTAACAGAAGAAATTCAGAAATTTCTTTCATCACGATGATATCCGCACCGTCCCGGCGTACGATAATATCGCCTGTCATCTCTCTCCGAATCCCCAGTCCCATGAGCGCGCCGAGATAATCTCTGTGCGACAGAGCAGGAGATCCCTTCTTCAATTTCGCCCGGATCACCGTCAGCGGATTTTCCTCGGAAATAGATCGAAAATGTTCCGACACACTGTTTCCGACCATAAACCCATCAGGCAAAAAAACCTCGATCACCCGCTCCGCACCTTCGTAACCGCCGTAAAATCCGTAAATCAGGCCGTAATGCGAATGAGACATCACCTCGGCCAGCCCTCTCTGTCTGAGATCCAGAAAGCAGCTGTTCGTTATCATGCAGCGATCCTCCGATTGCCGTATTTTATCCTCGAGTCCCGCCAGAAAAATCCTGTCTTCTTTCTCTCTATTCTTATTCTCTGCACCGCTCAATTCGTCTTCTCCTGTTCTAAAATAGCTTCCGCCGATATTTTCGCCGCGGAAATAATGAATTTTCTTTTTAATTATACATCCATGAGTCTCCGAGAAAAATACTCAGAACATTACAGCCTTGATAAATTATCCTATATCCGATAAGATGAGAAATAACAACGTAATTTTCCTGTAAACACCGGAACATGCCAACCGGCCTTACAGCCAAACGACAGGGAGGATTCCTCATTATGAAAATTTCAATTCTCGGAACCGGAGCCATCGGTTCCATCTTCGCAGCCGGTCTCGCCGATCATCATGAACTCACCTGTGTCGTCAAGACACAAGCGCATGCCGATGCAATTAACGATTCCGGCATCAGAATCGCAGAAAAAGACGGCTCGACGCGCACCGTATATCCCAAAGCCGTTACAAATACGCAAGGCGCAAAGCCTTCCGATCTCGTTCTGATCGCCGTAAAGGCTCCTGCGACATGGACTGCGGTCCGCCAGCACAGCAGCTTATTCGGAGAACAAACCATCGCTGTTTCCCTGCAAAACGGATATGGAAATCATAAAGATATGGAATCCGTCATAAACCCGGATCACATTATTATAGGAACTACATCACAAGGTGCAAACATCGCTTCTGGCGGTCAGATTAATCATGCCGGCAGCGGGTTGACCACCATCGGCGCACTCCGTCCCCAAACCCCAGGCGCGGGCGAAATGCTGACTCTTACAGCTCAGATATTCAATGAAGCCGGGCTCGAAACAGTAATCACAGAGGACGCTGAAGACGCCGTGATCCGTAAACTCTTCGTCAATGTCGGCATAAATGCGGTCTGCACTCTAAACGACTGTCAAAACAAATATATCAGCTCCGATCCCGAGATGCGCGCATACGCCCGCCAACTGGTAGAAGAAGCCGTCGAAATCTTTTCATCTGCGGGGCGCAAATACGATGCGAATGCGATTTGGGAACATGTGGAATCCGTAGCGCAGGCTACAGGAGAAAACATATGCTCTATGCTCCAGGATATGAGAAATGGCAGACAGACTGAAATACGCAGAATCAATGGCGCCGTAGCACAGCTGGCGTCAGAAAGAAATATGGCTGCTCCCCTGAATCGGAACATTACCGAAAAGATCGAACGCCTTACCGATAGTCAGAACAGCCGGAGCTGATATTCCTTTCCGCACATAAAATGCGCTTCGATTCGACTAAATCCGCCGAATCGAAGCGCATTTTAAAGGCCTTCCTCTGAGAGAACGCCATCCCATAGGCAATACCTGCAGGAACCGGGACAATTTCTCGGATCATGGTAAGGGTTATAATAATTCGGACACACATTATTCGACTCTGTTGGAAGTCTTTTAAACTGCGCAAACTTCCGCTCCAAAAGCACCTTTTCTTCATCTGTCAGGTTGTTTAAATTTCGTCCGTTGATAACCATTTTTAAACCTCCCTTTCTAAGCATGTATTTTTATTATCTATTTTTTGATTGGTAAAGTCAACTACTAAATCGAAAAAGAATTTTGTTTCCCGTTTTAAATCAAAAAAAAATCATTTTTATACGTTATTTTGACCATTTCCTGTTATAATAATACATATATTTGCTAATCATACTATGCAGCAAGTGTTCGCGTCGTTCTCGACAACGAAAGAATCATTTCGGCTTTATCCGCAATTGGCGTTAAAAATTGTCTTAAATCAATACTTTAGGAGGCAGTATTCAATGGACTACAACAATATGAAAAATTTTGACTTTGAAAGTCTCGATATCAGAAAAAGTGTGTACGATATGCAGGTCATGACTTTAGACGACCCTTATCCCGGTGATCTGCCAAAAGAACTGGAAAAATTTCATTATTGCTTCTCCCATGAAGGACATGTTCTGATGGTCATTCCAAGAAATTATCTCGATGTAGCGCTGGAGACAGGTGAGCTTGACGATTACGAAATACAGATCCCTGTCAAATATGTACTTGAAAAAGGATATAAATTCGTAGATGGACATCTCAACTATATCGTCGGAAATTTCGATTATGACGACGAGCTGCAAAAAGTTGACGTTCCTACAGAATATTATGAATACTAACCCTTAAATCGATATTTTAACCGAACCAGCTTCACTGTTTCTGAACAACCGATGAGAAGCGTGCCAATGATTCAGCCCGAACATCCCCGAACTGAATCATTTTT
>CAZGBL010000200.1:0-4263 GCA_964523955.1 uncultured Oscillospiraceae bacterium
TACCGTGGTCTACGTGACCGATGGTACCGATATTAATATGCGGTTTATTTCTTTCAAATTTTTCCTTAGCCATTATAATTACCTCCTAACAGGTGACAGCCTTCTGCCCTTTTATACCTATCCGGCTTTACATATCTGACTCAGCGCTTTTACGTGTAAGGCACCGAAGCTCCTGCAGATGTAATATTCGAATATCAGTTTTTTTATGCGCGCTGTATACCGCGATGACGTCATCGTGGTATACAGCGGTACAGAAGACTTTCAATAATTATTTGAACTGTCTGTATTTGCGATTTACTTCGTAACCTTTTCCAGGAGACTTGCAGGGAGCTGTTCAAAGTGATCCATCTGCATTACATATACGCCGCGTCCCTGTGTCTTGGATCTCAGGTCTGTCGCGTAACCGAACATTTCAGAGAGAGGTACATAGCCTCTTACGATTACTGTTCCGTTCAGCATTTCAGAACCTTCGATACGTCCTCTTCTCGAAGAAATGTCGCCGATGATATCGCCCATATATTCTTCAGGAACGGTTACGTCAACCTTGAAGATCGGTTCGAGGAGAACCGGCTTAGCCTTCTTAGAGGCTTCCTTGAATGCCATGGAAGCGGCGATCTTGAACGCCATTTCTGAGGAGTCGACTTCGTGGTAAGAACCGTCATACAGTTCTACGCCCACGTCTACTACCTGATATCCCGCTAAAATACCTGTCTGCATCGCTTCCTGGATACCTTCATCGATCTTAGGAATATATTCCTTAGGAATCGCGCCGCCGACGATGGAGTTCTTAAATTCGTAACCTGCGCCCGGTTCTCTCGGAGTAACCTTGATCTTGACGTGACCGTACTGACCGCGGCCGCCGGACTGCTTCGCATACTTGTAATCCACGTCTGCAGGAGCTGTGAGAGTTTCCTTGTAGGAAACCTGCGGCTTGCCGACGTTAGCTTCTACCTTGAATTCTCTCAGAAGACGATCAACGATAATATCGAGGTGGAGTTCGCCCATACCGGCGATAATCGTCTGACCTGTGTCCTGATTCGTGTAAGTCTTGAACGTAGGGTCTTCTTCCGCTAATTTCGCGAGAGCGATACCCATCTTTTCCTGACCGGCTTTTGTCTTAGGTTCGATAGCGATTTCGATTACAGGGTCAGGGAAATCCATAGATTCGAGAATGATCGGGTGCTTTTCGTCGCAGAGCGTATCGCCTGTCGTAGTATCCTTAAGGCCTACTGCAGCAGCGATATCGCCTGCATATACCTTCTCGATTTCCTCTCTCTTGTTTGCGTGCATCTGGAGAATACGTCCGATTCTTTCCTTCTTGCCCTTAGTAGAATTATACACATAGGAGCCGGAATCCAGCGTACCGGAGTAAACTCTGAAGAATGCCAGCTTACCTACGAACGGATCGGCCATGATCTTAAAGGCCAGCGCTGCGAAAGGAGCGCTGTCATCGGTAGGGCTTTCTACTTCTTCTTCTGTATCTGGATTGATACCCTTAATGGCAGGGATGTCGATCGGAGAAGGCATATAGTCGATAACCGCGTCGAGCATGAGCTGTACGCCCTTGTTCTTGTAAGCGGAACCGCAGAGCATAGGAACCATTTCGCCTGCGATCGTAGATTTTCTGATCGCCTGCTTGATGTCCTTCTCAGACAAAGTATCTTCTTCGAGATACTGCATCATGAGTTCTTCATCGGTTTCTGCAACGGACTCCAGAAGCGCATGTCTCCATTCGTCTGCCAGATCCTGCATATCCTCCGGAATGTCAGTCTCTTCGATTTCCTTACCCAAGTCGTCTTTGTAAATCTCAGCCTTCATCTTTATGAGATCGATGATGCCTGTGAAAGTATCCTCTTTGCCGATAGGGAGCTGAACAGGAACTGCATTTGCCTTGAGTCTGTTCTTCACCATATCGATAACTCTGTAGTAATCAGCGCCCAGGATGTCCATCTTATTTACGAAAATCATTCTTGGAACGCCGTATCTTTCAGCCTGTCTCCATACCGTTTCGGACTGAGGTTCTACACCTCCCTTTGCACAGAGAACTGTAACTGCGCCGTCGAGTACACGGAGAGATCTCTCTACTTCTACCGTAAAGTCCACGTGTCCCGGCGTATCGATGATGTTGATTCGATTGCCCTTCCACTGAGCCGTCGTAGCAGCGGAAGTGATCGTGATGCCTCTTTCCTGCTCCTGCGCCATCCAGTCCATCTGGGCAGCTCCATCATGAGTTTCACCGATTTTATGTGTTCTGCCGGTATAGAACAGAATTCTCTCTGTCGTAGTCGTCTTACCGGCATCGATATGAGCCATGATACCAATATTTCTGGTCTTTTCTAACGGAAATTGTCTAGCCATATTCGCTCCTCCTTTCCGAACTTCTCAGAAATGCTCTGATCTCTTCCGGAAGTCTCAAAATTCTTATTTGTAGATCAAACGGCAATCCGAACTTCAATCGGAATTTACCATCTGTAGTGAGCAAACGCCTTGTTGGCTTCTGCCATCTTGTGAGTGTCTTCCTTTTTCTTTACCGATGCGCCCGTATTATTCGCCGCATCCATAAGTTCTTTAGCAAGTCTCTCATACATATACTTCTCGCCTCTCGCTCTCGTATATTTCGTGAGCCATCTGAGGCCGAGTGTCTGTCTTCTGTCAGGTCTTACCTCGATAGGAACCTGATAGTTCGCGCCGCCGACACGTCTCGCTTTTACTTCGACTACAGGCATGATGTTGTTCATAGCCTTCTCGAATATGTCGAGAGGTTCTTCGCCGGTCGCTTTTTTAATCATATCGAAAGCATCATATACGATGCTCTGTGCTACTCCCTTTTTGCCGTCCAGCATGATGTTGTTGATCAGCTTGGAAACAACAACACTTCCGTATACTGGATCAGGAAGTACTTCTCTCTTAGGAACGCTTCCCTTTCTAGGCACTTCTCTTCCCTCCTTGTTTGTTATAATCCGCAAAAATGCGGACTACCTGCTCTGACACACACATCAGAGCATAGGTACTCGACAGCTCTTTTGCTGCCGTGGTGCGCAGATATAACTCTTTGATTAGATATATATCATTCCCCATCATGCATTTGTGATACCTTCCGCAGTCTGTACGAAACGAGATCACCATTTCCGTGGTGAGGGCGCAAAAATTAACTTACTTTTTTGGTTTCAGACCTATTTCTTAGGCGCTTTTGCACCGTACTTAGAACGAGCCTGCATTCTGCCTGATACGCCGGCTGTATCGAGTGTGCCTCTGACGATGTGATATCTTACGCCCGGGAGATCCTTCACTCTGCCGCCTCTGATGAGAACTACGCTGTGCTCCTGGAGGTTATGACCGATACCAGGGATGTATGCAGTTACTTCCATACCGTTTGTCAGACGAACTCTGGCTACCTTTCTGAGAGCGGAATTAGGCTTCTTAGGAGTTACCGTCTTTACAGACGTGCATACGCCTCTCTTCTGTGGAGACTTTGTGTCCGTAGGGACTCTCTTGAGAGAGTTCATACCTCTTAAGAGAGCAGGTGCTGTAGATTTCTTTACAGTCTTTTTACGACCTTCTCTTACTAACTGATTAATAGTAGGCATTCTTTTTCTCCTTTCCTGCAGATTGTGTCGGATAAAACACAAATGCATAATGATAATGATAATATATCTAAACCATTTAGGCTTAAATCAATAATATATCGAGCCTTACTCGAGTCTTACTTAAAGAACTCCGCATCGGAAACCGCAATACTTAAAATCCGAACCTGACATCAGAAGGATTTCCCTCATATCTTTGACGAAACCAGCCCCGCCACCGCAGCGCCGATATCGATTCCGCAGCGCATGCCCAACTGGCGCTTCGATGGAACACGAATCACATCCACCCCGTTTTTTTCAGCTGCCTGTTCCACGCCTCTCGTCACAAAAACGTCTGCATCCTCAGCGATAAGAACAGCGGAAAGCCTGCCCTGCTCGATCATACGAAAGGTCTGCTTAACGCCGACGACGAGGTCTTCTGTTGTTCCTGCTTCCGACATGTCATCATCCTCACAATTCCACAAATCATAAAATATAGCGGCAACTTGCAATACATTCCTTTAACAGCTGTCTTCGCTCCGAATAATCTCTTCCTGATCTGCTGTGCAGAATCGCAACGAAAACGGTGGCCGCTTTCGCAGCCACCGATCATCTGCCGTAGACCGAATTCCAGTATATCATCCCCATACTGAAAATGTCAATCATATATTTTATCGACCTATTATTAAATTTTTATTCC
>CAZGBL010000201.1:0-4220 GCA_964523955.1 uncultured Oscillospiraceae bacterium
TGAACCGGCGCGGCAGTGAACTGCGGGCGGGAACGCAGACGAGCCGATCAGGAGTTCTGCTCCGATTTTCAAATCCTTGCTTTCACTGTGGGAGGCATTCACAGATCGATTAGGAAATTTGAAGGGAGAAAAGATGATAGAATTAATATAACAGTATATTGCGCATCGTCGATGGGCGATGATCATGCGTACAGGCAGGCTGAGGAATCAGTAGGTGAATGGATTGCTCACGGCGGACACAGGCTGGCCTACGGAGGCGGAAAGGCGGAAGATTTTGCTGGCAGAAAATATCAATGAAATTGAACGAAAACTGAAATCATTCTCCGCTTTAATATCGGATGAAGATTCTTTTAAAATATCTGTCGATTAGGTATAACAAGCGCCAGATGTCCCCGCTTCTGTAAGCGGCGGGTTCCATCTCCGACTTTCGGCGATTGGGTAATAATCCCCCGCCGAAACCCGGCTGAGCGAAAGCTCCCGGCGCTTGCTGCAAGCGTTCGCGTCATCCTCGACAAGCCAGCTTGTCAGGAGCTCTGTTCCGCTTTAAAAGAAATTGTAGTCAGCTGCAAAGAAAAGGCCGAGGCTAAATTGATAAAAGAGAATCATATTGCGGCGAAAAAACCAAACAAAAAGACGAAGGGATGGTTTTCCTGCCTGATTGGCTATGGAAGAGGAAGTGGAATACATTTGGGGATTTCTGTGATTTTATCTGTGATCAGCGTGGTCTCCGGACTGATGCCGTATTACTGTATTTTTCGGCTGATCGAATTATTTGCTGCAGGAGAGCTGAATTCTTATATGATACTCCTCTGGTGCAGTGCAGCATTGCTGGCATATGGTATCAAGGTTATTTTTTTCGGACTTTCCACAGGACTTTCTCATCATGCAGCGTATCATATATTAGAACGGCTGCGGCTGCAGACGGCAGACCGATTTCTGCATGCGCCTCTGGGAGAGGTGACGTCTCATTCCATCGGTGAGATTAAGAATATTATGGTGGATAAAATTGAAAATATAGAGCCTCCGCTGGCTCATATGATTCCGGAGAGAGCAGGGCATGCTGTGCTGCCGGTGGTCAGTATTATCGTTTTGGCGTTGATCGATTGGCGCATCGCTTTGGCGTCCCTCGTAACGGCGCCTTTTTCTATGGTCTGCATGGCGCTCACGTTTAAGATCAGCGGAAAAAATTTCGATCAATATAATTCCTCTAATGCCTATATGAACAGCGTTATCGTAGAATACATCGAGGGCATCGAGGTGATCAAAGCCTTCGGACGTGCAGGTATATCTTATGAAAAATACGCAACGGCGATTACCGATTATAAGGGGTTTGCGGTGAAATGGATGACGTCTGCCTGGATCACAGTAAAACTGGCGTTTGCACTGTTTCCTTCTACTCTTTTAGGAAATCTTCCTATGTGCCTTTTGTTGGGCGCAGGCGGCAAAATTACAGCGGCGGAAGCTGTCTTATGCGTCATGTTGCCTATGTCGATGGTGAGTTCTCCGGCCAGAGTGGAAGTTTTTATGAACGGTATAAAACAGATTCAGCTGAACATTCAGGAGCTTCAGGAATATCTGGAGATGCCCGCGCTGCCGGAACCCGGAAAAAGAGCGGAGCTGTCCGGTTTTGATGTGGAACTTCGGAACGTGCGATTTTCCTATACCGGAGATGTGCAGCATGAGGTTCTGCACGTAAGTCTATCGCAGTGAGTTTTTTCTATGCGATTTTTCACATGCTTCAGATCGGTGCCATCTATGTTGTAATCAAGGCGTTGGCAGAAAGGCAGCTCGACGGGCGCGCCGCCTGGATTTCACTGGCGCTTCTCGGCATCAGTATCGCTGGCAGAACGCTGACGAATTATTTTTCTCAGCTTCAGCAGACACATGCGGGCAATTTTATGGCAGCCGACAAGAGGATGGACATAGGAAACAAATTGAAGAGCGTTCCTATGGGTTACTTTAATGACAACAGCCTGGGGGAAAAAAAGGTGACAGGTGTGACGACAACCGTGCTGGAAGATGTGGAAAATACGGTGCCTATGGTATTGGTTACGATTTTGAGCGGCTTCATCAATGCGGTGGTTCACTCTCATGGAAATCGCTTTCGACTGGCGTATCGGGCTTCTCGTAGTGGCGGATACCGGGATTTATCTCCTGATCACGTCTGCCATGGAGGAAAAGTCTGCAGCCATTGCGCCGAAAAGGCAGGAATCCGCTGCAAAGCTGGTGAGCGCTGTCTTAGAACAGGTTCAGGGAACGATGTCATTGGCGGACGCGCTGATGACGGTAATCATATCCTTCCTGGTGTTTGCGCAGATCGAATCTGCCGGCAGCGGTATGGTCATGCTGTGTCTCGTAGGGGTTTCCATCGATCATGCGAATCGGATGGATGAGATTCCGCAAATGGATGAAGGCGGCAGAGACATTACTCCGAAAAAGCATGATATCGTCTTCGAAAACGTTCGTTTTTCATAGGGAGCAAAGGAAATTCTGCACGGAATCGATCTGTACATACCGGATCAAACGACTACGGCGGTCATCGATCCCAGCGGCTCCGGAAAGACGACGCTGTGCAGTCTCATCGCTCGGCTCTGGCATGTGGACAGCGGTGACGTAAAAATAGGAGGAAGAGACGTGAGGGAATATACGCTGGAATCTCTGATGGATCAAATCAGCATGGTATTTCAGGGTGTATATCTTTTTGCGGATACGATTGAAAATAATATCAGATTCGGGCGGCCGGAAGCGACTCGCCAGGAGGTGAAAGCTGCCGCCCAAAAGGTATGCTGTGATGATTCTATCGAATCACTGCCGGACGGGTACGATACGGTCATAGGAGAAGGAGGCACATCTCTGTCGGGAGGAGAAAAGCAGAGAATCAGTATCGCCCGCGCTGTTCTGAAGGACGCGCCGGTGGTCATTCTCGACGAGGCCACGGCAAATGCAGACCCTGAAAATGAAGATCGTCTGCAGAGGGCTATCGAAGAACTCACGAGAGACAAGACGATTATCATGATCGCCCATCGTCTGAAGACGGTACGAAATGCGGATCAGATTCTGGTATTAAACGATGGAGCTGTAGTCCAGCAGGAAACTCACGATACTCTGATAAAGCAAAAAGGGATTTACGCCGATTTCGTGATGAGGAGAGAAGAAGCTGCTGACTGGAAGCTCTGAGGGATTGGAAAATGCGAGTGAGATATGTTGATTTTGAAAGGAGTTTAAAATGCGCGACATCATATGTTTTGATAATGAGGACGAGAAAAATATCTGTTTCAGCAACTGGTATGAAGCGGAATTCGAGATCGAGGGCAAACGATTTGCATCGGTGGAACAGTATATGATGTATGAAAAGGCGATGCTCTTCGGGGACGACGAGGTGGCAGAAAAGGTTTTGAATCTTACGGATGCTGCTGAAATCAAAGCCTTGGGACGTCAGGTGAAAAATTATGACGATCATCTTTGGAACGGCTGCCGTCAGCTGATCGTATATCGGGGAGCGGAAGCGAAATTCGCTCAGAATCCAAAGCTTAGAGCCGAACTATTGGCTACGGGAACTGCTCTGCTTGCCGAATGTGAGCCCAGCGATAAAATCTGGGGAATCGGAATGGCTCTCGGAGATGAGCGCTGCGGCGATCCCCACCTGTGGCAGGGACAGAATCTGTTGGGATATACACTGATGGAGGTGAGAAAGCGGCTGAATACGGATGATATGAGAAAACTCGTCTGACAAAGAGGTTGAGCGAAAAGTTAAGCTCTGTTTGTAGTTAAATCCCGTATTGAAGACGAAATGCCGTTTTTAAAGGGCTCGTAACCGTTTTTTATGGTAAATTCCACCCATAATTACAGATTTTAGAACTTACTTTGGAAATTTATGATGGCTTATAGATGCAGCAAAATAGGAAAAATTCCATTGACAGAATAAAAAAAACGAAATATAATAAAGTTCCGTTGTGGGAAAAACGTCCCCAAAAGATGATAAGCTCAGAAATAGATGGATGACAGAAAAAACTGTTGACAGAATGAGGCCACAATGGTATTATCGAAAAGTTCGCTTCGTAAGCGATAGAAAAAAAGCGAGAGTTCGAGAAAAAACGATATTGACAATGCTAAACTGGCATGTTAATATATAAAAGTTCGCTGGCGAAAACCTTCGTCGGTGAACCGTGAACATTGAAAACAGCATAGTGCAGAAATTTTGTAAATGTACAACATTCAGC
>CAZGBL010000202.1:0-4215 GCA_964523955.1 uncultured Oscillospiraceae bacterium
GCCTTAAATCAGCTCCACCGATTACTGCGCCATACAGGCGGGAATTATCAATACGGATTGCCATAGCGCTCCATGGCCGTTTCATCTCCGTCCAGCAGTGCGATATATTTGTCCACCAATCGAACAGGCTTGTATGACATCTTCGACTTCCTCAAGCCTTCGAGACCCATATCTTCCTCTCGATTTACAAATTTATATCTATTTCCAAGGCTCTTACAGAATTCATTGTTCAGTTTCTGATAGATCCCATTATATTCCACATTAGCCTTTTCAACATGCTCCACGATGGTATCGTCTCCCAGAGGCCCGCCGAAGGCGATTCCCTGTAAAGCCCCGTCAATACGCAGCGCTACGCCCTCCAGTCCGATCTTTTCAAAATCAGGCAGAATTTTTTCCATCATTTCGTATTCGCCTTCCAGCAAAATACGCTCGCAGTATGAAACCTTTTTTGAATCATTTATGCGTTTGACCAAATTCAACGTCTCTTCCGCCAACTCTGAGGACATCGGAATTACCTGGCATGACGCGCCGTATTCACAGTTAAAACGGTTCAAATGATTCTTTTTTCCATGAAAAGATTTCCCTTTTAACTCTGTTAAGTCGGATACCCTGTGGATGTAATCGTAGTTGGAAGGATCGTCAATAAATATGAAGCGGCCTGGAAGCGCTTCTTCATAGATTTCGCGAAGATGCGGAGGCACCAGACGCATGACAAATGGCTTATTCCGTTCGGAAAACCGATGGATCAGAAATTCTAACGTCTCTGCCAGCTTAGATTTATCGCATCTGCCGTTCCTCGGCAAAACAGGAAAGAGAAACGGCGCTTCCTCTTCGTTTTTGAAGTTGCTCAGACCTGCCATACAAAGGTAGTCGTTAACGATGTCATAAGTATAAGTATATTCCCTGCTCCACATATAAATCGAGGAAAAAGACAATCCTGACGTCTCATGCGGAAATTTATTTACAAATAAATCGAATTCATCTTTACAGTCGAGCGATATTTTATTTTTAAAAAAATCCATTCATCCTTCCTTTGTCCGTTCCTTTCCGAGTGATCATTAATGTCCTTCTTTATATTTAGCTCGCTCAGAAAAGCTTTTCTTCTATCATTTTTGTTCAAAAAAACTCCCGCAGATATGCGGATCTCTGCATACCTGCGGAATCCAAATGAATTTTATACCCTTTGTACCGCTATGTAAAACACCCTTTTCCCAATTTTACCTGAACCTCAGATTCCAGCCGCGAACCTTCTCGCGCAGCTCATAATCCGTCATGTCCAGCTTCAAAGGCGTTATCGATACATATCCATCCTGCTGTGCCATCGTATCCATATCATCCGAAAGGTTTTCGTACTCCACCAGCTTACCGCTGTACCAATAATATTTCTGCCCCCTCGGATTTTCGAGAATATCAAAATTTTCATCGTACTCCCGTGGACCCAGCTTTGTAACTTTGAGACCTTTCATATCTTCCAGCGCAGCCGCCGGAAAGTTGACATTCAGAAGCGTCGTCTTTTCGATAGCAGGAACCGCTTTCGTGCAGAGTTCCTGTATTAACGTCGCACAATTATTCAGCATTTCCTCCGTCGGAAAATGCGTCCCTACCGAAACGGCTACCGCCGGAACACCGCAGAGAATCCCCTCTGCTGCTGCGGAAACCGTGCCGGAATAATGAACGTCGCTCCCGATGTTCGCGCCATGATTGATTCCAGAATATACGACGTCGATCTCTACTCCAAATTCTCTTCTGAGACGTCGGATTCCGAATTTCACACTATCCGCCGGCGTACCAGATACCGACTGCGCCCACACAGCGCCCGGAACCTCTCCATCATAAACTTTAATCATATCGTGCATGCTGATCCCATGTCCGCACGCACTTCTCTGTCCATTCGGCGCGGAAATATAAACCTGATTGCCCGGTACTCTGCTCAAAGCATCCACCAGCACATGCAGCCCCTTCGCACCGATACCGTCATCGTTAGATACTAAAATATTCAAAATCTTTCTCCTTTAATACTCTTTACTTTTTTGGAACCGGAATCTCTGAAAACTCAATTCCCTCCACTACAGAGGAAAAGACCTTTCCGAGAGAATCGTGAATCACAATATCCGCTTTTTCATCAAATCCTGTTTCCTGTTTATTGATCAAAACAATATGATCTCCATTGAAATACTGAATGAGTCCCGCAGCCGGATATACGATAAGAGAAGTCCCTCCCACGATAAGCGTGTCTGCCTCGCTGATAGCGCGCAGAGCTCCCATCATAATATCATTGTCCAACGGTTCCTCGTAAAGAACCACATCCGGTTTCAGGATACCGCCGCACTCGCAAAGCGGAGTATAGGTTCCCTCTTTCCAGTTATTTTTATCCAGCGTATATTCCAGAGAATGTTCTTTCCCGCACTTCATACAGTACGCTCTGGAAATCGTTCCATGAAGTTCGTAGACCTCTGTATTTCCTGCAGCCTGATGTAATCCATCGATATTCTGCGTAACGATAGCTCTCAGCTTTCCCATCTTTTCCAGCTTCGCCAGCGCATAATGCGTCGCATTTGGCTTTACATCCGGAAAGATGAGATTCTGCATATAATATTCATAAAAATCATCTGTTCTGCTCGAAAAAAACGAATGGCTCACGATCTCCTCAGGCGTACAATTAAAGCGCGTCTTCGCATTCCAAAGACCATTTTCCGAGCGAAAATCAGGAACCCCGCTCTCCGTGGAAACCCCTGCGCCTCCGAAAAAGACGATCTTTTCACTGTTATCTATAATTTTTTTTAATTCTTCATACATACTTTATTCTCCATTCTGCCATATCCATCCATAACGGATCTTCCAAAAAAATGGGACATCCATCGCCTGTTACATAATCATAAAGCAAACCGGCCGTCATCCTCCGGCTCCGGGAGAATCCCCATATCCTGAAAGCCTTTTTTAGCGATTCCCGCCATAATCTTATGGCCTGCAGGATTGGGATGAACGCCGTCAAAAAAGTACCGTCCATAGCCGGAACGCAGCTTATTTTTCATGCCGGAATCAAAATCGATATATGGCAGCAGATTCGCTTTTGCGAAGGTGATCAGCCATTCTTTATAGGTCGCGATCTGTTCCCGTACCTGATCATAGTCCATGAGCTGCTTCCATTCCTGTGGAACATCTTTCGGCGACGGCTCCGGCGCGATGCCGATCATCGGCACGATTCCTTTATTCAGCGCCATCTGTGCCATCATAGCGATATTATTTGTGACATACTCCAATGGTGTGCCTGAAAGGATATCGTTGCCTCCGCCCATGATAAAAACGGCTTTAGGAGAAAGATCCACCACATGCTCTTTAAAGCGGGTGAGCATATTACCGCAGGTATCTCCATTAATGCCTACATTGAGCAGGTTGATCTCTTCCTCTCTGCGAAGACGTCCGATCCATGTCAGAGAACCTTCTACTTCATATCCATAAGTGATACTGTCGCCGATACATACGATGCGGTCATCCTTTACGATCTGAGCCAGTTTCTCCGCCACTTCCTCAGGATCAATTTTAATAGCAGCCGCGGCTTCTTCTGCAGTAATCGCAGAAGATTCTGCAGCTCCGGTGACGCCGTCGTCATCGTATTGCATGTGATCACGATAGCTTTTGACTTCCTTCTCGATTTCAGACTCCGTCCGCACATTATATATCGTATCGGCGCCCTCCGATACTCTATATTGTTTAATCTGAATACCGTCCTGTACCGATCGCGTCACATCAGCGCCTACCACTTTTTCCCGTTCGAGGACGATACGTTCCATATTAGCATTACGCTCTTCTATCTCTGCCATCCGGGCAAGATCTTTCTTCGTCTGCTCATCTTTTTCTATATCTATCTCGCTCTGCTCAAACCTGCCGTCATTCCTACCGCTGCGCCCCGCTCTTTTACTTCCCGGCGCGTCGTTTTTACCATCTGCTCCAGCGCTGTTTCCCGTCAGATCTGAGAATTTCCGAACATTGTCTCCTGCCATCAAGACTCACCTCTCAATTTTACTTTCTATCGCACCAAACGGCAGAATCAGCCGTATACTAAGATTTTACTATGAATCCCATACATCCGCAACCGAACTTCTACCCCTCTGAACGCTTAAATTACGAACTTCGATTTAAAGTGGAAATGAAATCTGCAGCTTTAAAGCGGAGCAGAACTCCTGACAAGCTTGCTTGTCAAGGACGACGCGAACG
>CAZGBL010000203.1:0-4094 GCA_964523955.1 uncultured Oscillospiraceae bacterium
GTTTGAGTACCATACATATTTACACTATTCTCAAACCTCAAATTTCAAATTCAAGAATAAGCTGCCCACTACAACAGCATAACAGCAGGTACTCAAACTTTATCACAATTCTAAATAATACAAAGGTCAGAATCTATGATATAACGATGCTCATATTCTATCATTTCCCTCTCCGAATTTTCAAGCAGCAGCACAGGAATTTTACAGTAATTTATCATCTCATACAGTTGAAGAGCCTCCTCCTTTGCAAAATAACTCCTGAAATTTACAAGAATAATCAATTCGGAACCCAACAGATCCACTGACAGTTTTAAATAATCCGACAATCGCTCCAAAAGTGTCTGATCTTCTTCCGCAATCTTTACACCCAGGAGTTTCAAAAATTCAGCAATCGCTACATCTGAATCATATTGCAAAGCATAGTCACTCATCCCTTCCAGATCATTCATAAACATTTCCGCATTCGCCAGTATGCTCTGATATCGAAGATATAATTCACTTTCCATCATTCTTTGATTTAACATCTCATAAAGACGATTTGTCAGCTTTCTGCTGCTGCTGTCCAGATCGAACAGATTGTAAATCAGCGTCGTTTTCTTTGAAAAATCGAGGATCTTATCCGAATCGGACAGGATCAGTTTTCCATCCTTTCCTTCGGACTGCCGAATGATTTCCGACAATACGCTCCGGAAACAGACCGGATGTTCAATAATCAGCTGCTCGATTCGATTTTCCTTAAATTCGATGCAGAACCCGCTTCCCTCAAATGCGAGCTTCATAAAATCACCAGCCTTTCATCGCTGTCGAGGACTTCCGAAGAATGTTCTCCGATAACGAATTCGATTCTCGAAAACTGTTTTTCCGTAATCTTCAATATCTGAACCAGACCGGCGGGAGGACTGTTTTTTCTGACGTTGGCGATGACCGCATTCGCTGCTGTAGAATTTAAAGCCAGTTTGCTGTAAACCGATTCCTGCATCATGATAAAGCCGTTCTTTATCAGATGCTTCCGAAACTTTGCATACTCCCGCCTGTCTTGACTCGTCGTCACAGGCAGATCAAAAAATACGAGAATTCTCATAAATCTATAGCTCATCGGTAAAAAAACGGAGCGCCGAAATATCCTCTTCACCCAATGCCTCAAAGACACTCCTGCAATATATTTTGATTGCATTGTTTAAATATTGATATTTCCCATCAATCTTAACTTCCGTATTCAGCACATCCACCAACCGCATCTTTGCGTCATGACCGAATTCCTGATGATCCATCATATAAACCCTGCGGTCAATTAACGGACGAAACGGCTCCATCAGGTCAGATCCCAAATTAAATTGATTGAACATATTATTATGAAAGATACCTAATTGAGTAATATATCCATTTGCGGTAATCTCTCTGTTGAATGCCGATAAAAGAATCGTATATCCGTAATTCAGCGCTGCATTGATATTATTATCTGCAGAGCGGGTAAAATCGAGACCGAACAGAGCGTTAAAATATACTTTTGCCGCGTGGCCCTCTCTATTCGTTTCGTCCTTGGGCTGAATCTCACGGATATAGGAAGCGATCAGCTCCGCTTCACTCTCCTTTCCTATTTCTTCCAAAAAACTCTTTTGATTTCTGAGCTTTTCTGAAATAATCTCCGCCCAGACTAAATCTGCCATAACCGGTTTCCAGGCGACCTGCTGCCTGACCTTTATACCGGTGTCGTGACTTCCGTAGTACGCTGCCAGTTCAGAGGATGGATTCCGCTTTTCATCGCAGAATATCACCTTGATCTTGCGCTTCGTCAGTTCGCTCAGAAGATAAGCTGTCATTGAAACAGCCGTAGACTCGATAATCAGTGTACTGATCTCACTCAGATGAATTTTCGTCGTCGTCTCTCTCCGTACGACGAGATGATTCATCTGAAGATCGAGCTTTGCCCTGCTCGATATGACGACAACCCGCCAGCTCACAACGTCAGCAGGTCGATTTCCTGCTCAAAGATGCCGGTAGGAGACTGATTGATGATACTGATCTGAACACTCTTGCCGATCGATTTACTAATTTTTATAGAACCTGCGCCCTTCTTTCCTCCTATCATTCTTAAATCCGCTTTTTTACTGCTGCAGCGAAATAAATTCAGAATTTCCATTAAAACGAGCGCCTTCTCTTCTGACGACAGCAGTCCAAACTTTTCTCTACCCGCCTCAAGCGTCTTTATCTGAGCTGACAACCGCCTTCCATAAACAGTATCTGTCAGTTTTTTTATGAATGTCTCATAGAGCGCTGCGAGAGCCGCCTCACTCACCTCATCGTTATTACTGAATACCGCATTTTTATCTTGAGTAACGCGATCCCGGTACTTTGCGAGCTTTTTGATGAGCGCCGCCTGTTCGTCACTCAAGCACAGTTGATTGGCATTGTTGAAGCTCAAGCGATCATCTGTCCGCCCGGACAGATGCATATAAAATCCATCCACTTTAAACAATGCACCAATCTTTATCTTATCGATGAGGATTTTGGGTTTCTTTAAACCGAACTGTTCTTCACAGTATCGAATGCGGGTCTCCGCGTTCTGTTCAATCTGCCGCTTCACATGAATGGGTACATATTCGATAGTGCGCATCGGCCTGCCCTTTTTATCCAGAGATTCCACAAGCATAAAATACGCACCGTATGCTTTATTATATCCTCCGTATTTTGAAATGTCGCATAGCCGTTCGTCACTGCCCTTAATCGGAACCTGACCGCTGCCTTTTTTCATTAGCTGCTGGTCGAACAATCCTCCCCTGCCCTCATGAGCATACCTTGTAAAGAGAATATTATTTTTCCGCATCGTCTGTTTTACCGTTCCGATGGTTCCTCCGTCACCGCCTTTCCAGGCTTGAACGCCGCCGCGTTCGATATCGTGATCGAATAGTTTCTCAATATTGTAGGAATACCGTTGATTCGTCCTGACGAAGTTCAGCGGATTGCGCGTGAATTTCACATTATAGGCATTGCCGACGACGATATTCAGATAAGCGTCTTTCGCATGATGATAATCATTGATATCTCTGACCTTTAGCAGATTATATTTCTGGCGGAATTTAGAGACCACCCTGGCTTTCACGTAGACGATTTCACTGTCATAGACATTTTGCAGAATTTCGGCGATAGCCTTCGTACTCTGACTGGTCTCCACGATCTGGCGAGCGATAAATCCGGCAAGTTCACTTTCGTTAAAAGCGGTCGTCCTCGTCAGCCGATTATATTTTTCCTGACTGATAAAACCGTCTGCTCTCAGCATCTTCCAGAAACTCTTCCGGGCGGTCTGGATCCCCGCATCCAACGGATACTTGTCTCCTTTGTCGGCATTCAGCGTTCTCTTGACAAGAACACGATTATCAAGGCTGTCATCCATAACCTTTGCCTGGGGATAAATATGATCGATATCATATCTGTTCGTAAATAAATCGCCGAAATCGATGGGTTCCCCGGAATACATGCAGCGTCCCCGCTGTGTGTAATAAAGATATAACTTATCGCTGCGCAGCTTACTGTCCGGCGTACCTTCCAGCCGATCTGCCAATTCATGTTCTTCTGCCTTACACTTCTTATAAAGCTCGTTAAGCTGAGATTTTCGTGAAATCGTCTGAGTGTTCTTTTTCCCCTGCTCACGGGTCATTTCTACAAAGATTTTTTTCGGTTCGCAGCCCATAACCTTGACGATTTCCTTTACAATCGTGAGTGTCTGCCAGATTGCGCGCTTCACTGCCGGAGATACGTAAAGACTGTCCACCGTATCATAAGTAAGGCTGTAATTCTTTGTCCCTGCATTCAGTTCCTGTAATTTTTGACAATAATTATATTTTTCACTAAGAATCTGCATCAGATTATCATTCGTCTCATACATCATGGAAATGATGTTCAAAACTTCTCCGGTCTCAATATTCGTATCTTCTATGTCTTCCAGAAATTCGCGGGACAGCCTACCCCAGCCCGTATATGGAAGCTCGGCAAGGCGAGCCGCCTGCTTGTCCGAAATTTCCGGCAGCCTGGATTTCAAACGTTTTCTGAGCATCTTTTTTTCCGCTCCGAAAAGAGTGATATCAGAAATCACATTC
>CAZGBL010000204.1:0-4082 GCA_964523955.1 uncultured Oscillospiraceae bacterium
TAATAATCGGAAATCTATTACAGCAATGTTATATAATATAGTAGATACACTGATCGTCGGGCAATTTATCGGAAAAGAAGCTCTGGCGGCGGTGGGAGCCGCTTATGCGCTGATGACATTTCTTACATCTATCATGATCGGCTTGTGCATGGGCAGCGGCGGCTACTATTATCGCTGAGTTCATCTGACGCTTGTTATAAACCATTACGCGTTTTCGGGTCTAAAAGCTTCCGGATTCTGTTATTTTGTTTTCAGCGCGCTGAAGAATCCGGCTTTTTGCAAAGAAAATCCGGCTTTCGGCTCTTCTTTCATACATTTCTTCCAGTTCTTTTCTATGGTACAAGTAACCCGGATCATCGAAATATTTCGCCTGAGATGGACATTTTTTCACACATGCCCCGCACTTCATGCAGATTCCCGAAATATTTGAAGGATCCTCCGGGGCGATAGAACCCAGAGGACACAGCTCAGCGCACAGACCGCAATTACCGCACGCTTCCGCATCAGTCTTCGGGCGAACCTTCAAAATATCTATCGGATTACCATGACGATCCCGAGGTGTATAATACGGCGCCGGCGGTTGATTTCCCGGCACATCCACCGGACAATTTACGGACTCAAAACGTAAAAACATCTCTGCAGCTCTGCGTCCAAGCTCTTCCGCTAACGCCATATCCGCCTCGTCCGGCCTTCCCGCACCTAAAATCCTGGAAAATGCATGCGCTCCGGCAAACGCTCCCGCAGCGACAGTACGGAACCCGCAGGCCTCCAACAGATCTCTGAGCTCGATGAGAGCATCGTCAAAATTTCTGTTTCCAAACAGTACTAAAGGAACCGCCGCGGCTCCGCCGCCGGAAAGCTTTTCTTTTATATATGGCAGCAAAAGATTCGGTACACGTCCAGCATAGACAGGAATTCCAAAAATGACCAAATCATCTTTCCCGAAGACCAGCGCCTGCTCCCGCTGACGCGGGAGATTAAAGCAAAATTCCCGCCGCTCAGTTCCCAAGAAATCCGCTGCAGCGGCCGCAGTACACCTGACGGTCTTTTCGGTCGTTCCAGTGGCGCTGAAATATACTCCATGAACCGTTAACATTTTTACTGTTCACCTGCATCATTTGCAACGATCTTTCTCATCACCGAATGCTTCACACGATCCTTTACCTCAGCCCGTTTTGCATCGTTGAAGCGATCTACGGTTCCTACCAGGTAGCCGGTAATACGTCTAATCCGCTCAAAATTGCCCAGCCCGTCATCCTCTGTCCTGTGACAGTGAGGACATTCATTATCTATAATACCCGTAAAACCGCACACTGGATCTCTGTCCACCGGATGATTGATAGAACCGTAGCCGATACCGCTTTCCTTCATCCATCTTACGACCGACTCGAACGCATCCAGATTTTTCAGAGGATCACCGTCCAGCTCTACATAAGAGATATGGCCTCCGTTTGTGAGCGCGTGATAAGGAGCCTCCAGCCGAATCTTATCATAGGCGCTGATATTGTAATATACCGGAATATGGAAGGAATTTGTATAATATTCCCTGTCTGTTACTCCTGGAATTTCTCCGTATTTTTCTCTGTCAATTCTGACAAAGCGGCCGGACAGGCCTTCCGCCGGCGTCGCGATCACAGTGATGTTCAGACCTGTCTTTTTCGACGCGTCATCCGCTCGCTTTCTCATATAACCGATAATGTCCAGGCCGAGATTCTGAGCCTCCTCGGATTCCCCGTGATGCTTTCCGATCAGCGCCTTTAAACATTCCGCCAATCCGATAAATCCGATGGTCAGAGTTCCGTGCTTCAGCACCTCTCCTACCTCGTCGTTCACTCCCAGCTTTTCAGAATCCAGCCATACGCCCTGACCCATCAGGAAAGGATAATTCTTCACCTTTTTCGCCGACTGTATCCGGAATCTTTCCATCAGCTGATCTATAACAAGCGAAATTTTTCTGTCCAAATCCTCAAAGAAAATGTCGATATCGCCTTTTGCCTTAATCGCAATTCTTGGAAGATTGATAGAGGTAAAGCTCAGATTTCCACGTCCCGCCGTCGTTTCACGGCTCTTATCATAATTATTCGCAATCACTCGCGTCCGACAGCCCATATAAGCGACTTCTGTATTGTGATCTGTCGGATCGTAGTACTGTAAGTTGAAAGGAGCGTCCATAAAGGAGAAATTCGGAAATAATCTCTTAGCTGAAACACGGCATGCGAGTTTAAAGAGATCATAATTCGGATCCTCCGGATTATAATTTACGCCTTCCTTTACTTTGAAAATATGGATCGGGAAAATCGGAGTCTCGCCGCCGCCCAATCCTGCCTCCGTAGCCTTCAGCACACACTCCATGACAAGTCTTCCTTCCGGCGACGTATCTGTACCGTAATTAATGGAAGAAAAAGGAATTTGAGCGCCCGCGCGGGAATGCATCGTATTTAAATTGTGAACAAAAGCCTCCATCGCCTGATAGGTATTTCTCACGATCTCTTTATCAGCGTATTTTTTCGCATAGCGCTGCGATTTCGCGATTTCCTCCAAAGTAAGGTATTCCTTGAGGTATTCCGCTTCGACTTCCAGATAACCAGGCTCATCTGCCATATTCGCAGCAACGCCCTTTTCTGACTCGATTTTTGCTGACACCTCTGCCGCAATTTTTTCTCCGTCTTCACTTTCACGCAAAAAATTAATGCTTTTCGCCAGATTCTGCTCGTAAAGACTGCGGTAGGTCTTCTTTACTCCCGGCGCCATGGCGTAATCGAAATCCGGAATACTCTGACCGCCGTGCTGGTCGTTCTGATTGCTCTGAATCGCGATACAGGCCAGCGCTGAATACGTCTGAATATGCTTTGGCTCTCTTATAAAGCCATGTCCTGTGGAAAATCCGCCGGAAAACAGTTTATTGAGGTCGATCTGGCAGCATGTAGTAGTAAGCGTTAGAAAATCCAGATCATGGATGTGAATATCTCCTGTAATATGCGCATCCGCGTGCTTCGGATCGAGAACGTACATCTCATAAAACTGCTTTGCGCCCTCAGAACCATACTTCAACATCGTACCCATCGCCGTATCGCCGTCAATATTCGCGTTTTCGCGCTTGACATCGTTTTCTGCCGCGTCGCGGAAGGTGAGATCCTCGTAAATCTTCATGAGCTTTGTATTCATACTCCTGACACGAGTACGCTCCGCACGGTACAGAATATATTCCTTCGCTGTCTGGGCATGTCCCCTCTCGATGAGAATCTTCTCCACCGCGTCTTGCACCTGCTCCACAGAAGGCTCTGTAATCTTCAAATCATCCGTAAGATACGACACCACCTCGCCCGAAAGCTTCTCAGCCGTCTGCCGATCCTGTCCTCCCAACACTGTCGCCGCCGCGTAAATGGCATTCGTTATTTTTTCCTGATTAAACGGAACCCTCCGTCCATCCCTCTTTACAATCTGCTCTATCTGCCCCATTTCGCACTTCCCTTCAGATGAATCCATAAAATCTACGAAAAATACGCTATATTTAATTGCTGAACGAAATCATCTTTCCGCATACAGCTTTTTAAGCAGAAAAACGATTTCCAAAACCGTAAATTGATAACATTTTCACCGCCATAGGAAACTCGTCCGGCAAAAAACGCCGCCCGCAAAACAACCAGAAAATAGTATTTTTTCCACCTTCTCCGAATCCATTTATCGATAAAAAATGAATATCTCCACCGATTCCTCTGATGTTTCCGATGCTTTTGATACCTCTGATGCTCCGCACCGTCCGACTCTTTCAATGCCTCCAATGCTCCGCACCGTCCGATACCCTTTTCCTATGGGAAGTTAAATATCTCCCCGAAGGCTACCCTCGATTCTTCGCACCAGCCTGCTCCACCTTCAACGGAAATATCTGCGAAATACTCCTTGCATTTTAAGCATCTAAAAGGCGTTTCTCATCCCTCACCGCCTGGCAGGCTTTTGTCATTATATTGTTATTTTTCATATAATAATCACTATATATAGTGTTTTTATTAGATATAATCATATATTATATACCGCTCTTTGTAAAGGGCATTTGCAACAAATGGGGAAGAAAAAAACTGACG
>CAZGBL010000205.1:0-4063 GCA_964523955.1 uncultured Oscillospiraceae bacterium
TTTCTTCTGTCATGATTTTCTCCTTATCCCTTTTTCCGACCCTCGGGTCGGTTAATAATTATTATGCTCTTATCGGTGTATGTTGTCAATCCAAATGATATATAATTTTTCTACGCTTAAATACACAAATAACTTCTTTAAAGCGGAGCAGAACTCCTGACAAGCTTGCTTGTCAAGGACGACGCGAACGCTTGCAGCAAGCGCCAGAAGCTTTCGCTCAGCCGGGTTTCGGCGGGGGATGATTACCCAACCGCCGAAAGTCGGAAATGGAACCCGCCGCTTACAGAAGCGAGGGACATCCGGCGCTTGTTATAAACAGAAAGCTTCTACATATTATACAACAAAAAAGACTTTAAATTTTGCCGCACCCATATGAAATCCTGCAACAGATAATTTTTCTCGTTTCTCTTTTTTTCTTTGCCGATTTTTCTTATTTCATCGTACGGCCTCGATTTTGCAATGCTTCAAAAAAGTCAAAAAAAGAGAGTATCTCTTACAGTCCGATGAAAATGCATGGACTTCCGATACAAATCAGAAACCCTATCGGCGTCGATACACTTTCCCGATACTTTTTAGATACTCCCATTGTTTATTTTAGTTCCAATATCTGTTCGTCTCTCCTGATCATGCATAATGATATCTTTTTCTCATTTTTATGAAAAAAGCGGATGTAACCGACAGCGCCAGCAATTCTGCCGCCACGATGGAAAACCATATTCCGTCAATCCCCAAAAAATGCGGCAGTACAAACAGAGCTGCTGCCTGAAATACCAGGGTTCTCAAAAAAGAGATTACCGCCGATACGATTCCGTTGTTCAGAGCCGTAAAAAAAGACGATCCGTAGATATTAAAGCCATTGATCAAAAATGCCAGGCAGAACAGACGGAAACCATGGCATGTCATAGCCTGAAGATCTGCATCGTATCCCACAAATATTTTTGTGAGCGGCACCGCAGCAGATTCTGCAAGAAACAACATGGCGATTCCAAAAGTTCCGGTAATCCTTAAACTTTTTCGGTACAGATTCTTGAGTTCGTCATGATTCTCCGCTCCATAATGATAGCTCACCGCTGGAGCGCTGCCGATGGAATAGCCGATAAAAATGGCTACGAATACAAAATTTACGTACATAATGACGCCGTAAGCCGCCACGCCATCTTCTCCTGCGATATTCATCAGCTGAAAATTATAAAGCATATTTACGAAAGACATGGAAATATTCGTCATAAGTTCCGATGAACCGTTGGTACACGCCTTCAGAAGCGCCTTTCCCTCAAAGCGGCACTTTGTCAGCTTCAGAAGACTGCTGTTTTTCCGGGCAAAGTAGATCAGCGGAACGATGCCGCCGATGGTCTCGCTCACCGCAGTAGCCGCCGCCGCTCCGGCAACACCCCATTCAAAAATCCCGATAAACAAAAAATCAAGCGCCATATTAGCCGCACCTGCCGCAACCATTACCGCAAGTCCCAGCTGAGGCCTTTCCGCCGTGATAAAGAAGCTCTGAAACACATTCTGCATCATAAACTGAGTGATGGACAGAAAGCTGATCCTTCCATATAGGATACAGTACTCTGCCATTTCTCCCTCTGCTCCCAGAGCATACGTCACCGGCCGCAGGCACATCTCGCCGATGACAGCTACGATCAGGCCTGCGACGATGATCACACAGACGAGCATAGAAAAATATTGATTTGCTTTTTCCGGCTTTCCCTCTCCTAATGTCTTTGCAACGATAGCGCTGCCGCCGGTGCCGATCATAAATCCCAGCGCTCCGATGATCATGATCACCGGCATGATAAAATTGACTGCGGCAAACTGTGTTTTTCCCGCAAAATTGGAAACAAATAACCCGTCCACCACACCGTAAATCGACGTAAAAATCATCATGATGACGGACGGCAATGTAAAGCGCAATAACTTTTTATATGTGAAATGTTCTGACAACTGTATATTCATCGATTCTTTTCCTCCGTTCCAAAACGGCAGGACAAAATGATAAAATACAGAAAAATCAGCGCGATAAAATCTCCGTGCCGTTTTCCGTGACAACGATCGTATACTCATACTGAGCGGAAGGAAGACCGTCGTAAGTATAGATTGTCCAGCCGTCATCTTCATCCTCAAACACGTCCGGTTTCCCCATGTTGATCATAGGTTCGATGGTGAAAACCATTCCCGGCACCAAGAGGATGTCTTTTCCCCTTTTACCGATATGGCTGACCCACGGATCTTCGTGAAAATTGACGCCGATACCGTGCCCGCCGATTTCTCTCACGACAGAATAACCGTTTTCCGAGGCGTATTTATTGATCACATAGCCCACATCGCCGAGAAATCCCCATGGCTTTACTTCGGCCAGCCCTAAGTTGAGGCATTCTTTTGTCACGCGGACCAGTCGCCTTTTTTCATCGCTGACGTCGCCGATGCAGTACATCCTGGACGCATCGCCGTAATACCCGCCATAGATCGTCGTACAGTCCACATTGACGATATCTCCGCTTTTGAGAATCGTATTTCTATCCGGAATACCGTGGCATACCACATCATCGATGGAAATGCATACGCTCTTAGGATAGCCTTCGTAATTGAGAGGAGCAGGAATTCCCCCTAATTCCCTGGTATACTTGTCGATAATGACATTCAATTCTTCTGTGCTGATTCCTTCTTCTATATATTTTTCCGCGTGATCTAAAACTAAAGTATTCAGACGTCCCGCTTCTCGAATACCTTCGATCTGTTCCGGCGTTTTGATCATTTCCCGCGTGGGTACCTTATGTCCCTGCATTTTTATTTCTCTGATCCGTTTATCAAAGGAACTGTGACAATTCTTGTATTTCTGTCCGCTGCCGCACCAGCAGAGATCATTTCTTCCGAGTTTCATAAACATCTCCATTCTGCCGCTGACGCCAACGGCATAAACAGTGATAAAATTACATAAAAAAATACCGTCAAAATAAAATCGTCTGTATTTTTCATCACACCGTCTCGCTGTCGCTTCGCCGTCTCCTCTGTCTGTTAACGCCCTGCGAGCCAGCTCTGCAGTATGATGACAGCCGCCTGCTTGTCGATCACCTTTTTCCGCTTTTCCCGGGAAACATCCGCTTCGATCAGAACGCTCTCCGCCATCTTCGTGGTGAAGCGTTCATCTTGAAAGACGACGGTAACGCCTTTCATACCGGTGCTCATCATCTTGTTTTCCAGCATCCTCCTGAAATCTCTCACTTTCTGCGTCTGAACGCTGTCGCTGCCGTCCAGATTCAGCGGCAGTCCGATGACAACCGTATCACAACGATATTCTTTTATTAGTAAAATTATCTTATCGGCATCTTTACGTATGCCGACCCTTTCGATGGTCGTCAGTCCATTGGCAGTGATTCCCAGTGGATCGCTGAGCGCTACGCCTATAGTCTTGTCGCCTACATCCAGTGAAATTGCGCGCATAATCTTCCTCTCTATTTCAAAATTTTCTCTTATGCAGCTTTACGAAACCGTTTGATTCTGATTCCCGCAGAGTACAGACTTTACCTGTCTCTGAATTCCCATACAAACGAATGCCCGGGCTGATAAACCCGGGCATCGAGAATAAATCATTTGTTCAAAAAGTTTTTAAGCAATGCCTCAACGAGATCATCTCTCTCAACCTGTCTGATGAGGTTTCTCGCGTTATTGTATCCTGTGATATAAGAAGGATCTCCTGACAATATATATCCGACCATCTGATCGAGAGGTTTATATCCCTTTTCTTCCAGAGCCTGATAAACGTTCTGAAGAATCACCTCTATGGTCTTATTCCGAACCTTCTCTGGACTATTGAACATAATCGTATCTTTGTTCATATCCATCACCTCCCATAGCGTTTGAGAAAAAATAATATCATATCTAATATCAAATAATGTGCAATGAAGCGGAGAGTTTTCTCCGCTTCTGTTGTTTTAGAGACTTTTCCGTCAGCGATGATATTTTTATATTAAATCAAAGTTTCGGCAAATGCAAGTTTTTCTATTGTTTGGACGGTGTCAAGTTGTTGTGGAGTTTTTGGTTGACAACTCCAAAGTGGTTAATT
>CAZGBL010000206.1:0-3998 GCA_964523955.1 uncultured Oscillospiraceae bacterium
CCGGCTGAGCGAAAGCTCCTGGCGCTTGCTGCAAGCGTTCGCATCGTCCTTGGCAAGCGAGCTTGTCAGGAGCTCTGCTGCGCTTTAAAATTTGATTATCAGACAACTATTTATCGCCTTTCTCCATTCGCAGACGAAAGGAACAGCAATGCAAAAGCGGAACACGGAATCGGGTGAAAAGCCCGGCGAGTCGGTCACTGTGATGCTTCTTCGGAAGATAAGTCAGATACGTGGGAGAAAGACGGTACTTCTGCCGGAACCGGAAGTGCGAGGAATTTTATGACATTACAGCAATTAAAATATGTGATCACCGCCGCATCCCAGGGAACCATAAGCGGAGCGGCCAGGGAACTTTATATCTCTCAGCCCAGTCTCACCAACGCCATAAAAGAACTTGAGCAAGAGTTGGGCATCGTCATCTTCAACCGTACGAACAAAGGAATCATTCTCTCCCGTGAAGGAGAAGAATTTCTGGGATATGCCCGCCAGGTAACAGAACAGATGAATCTGTTGGAAGAAAAGTATAAAGGGATACAAGCGGGCAGACAGGATTTCTGCGTATCCACACAGCACTATTCCTTCGCGGTAGAGGCTTTTGTAGATCTGCTGAAAAACCATGGAGGCGACGAGTACGATTTTCGTCTGAGGGAAACGCAGACTTATGAAATCATCGAAGACGTATCCCATCTCCGAAGCGAAATCGGAATCCTCTATCTCAACAGCTTTAACGAAACCATCCTGACAAAGACGATTCGCGCAAACGATTTAAAATTTCATCTTCTGTTTCGCGCAGCTCCTCACGTATTCGTCAGCTCTGCCAGCCCATTAGCGAAAAAAGACGCCGTTTCTCTGGACGACCTGGCTCCTTATCCCCGCCTTTCTTACGAGCAGGGAGAGCACAACTCCTTCTACTTTTCTGAGGAAATTCTCAGCACGTTAGAACGTAAAAAGAACATTCTCGTACGAGACCGCGCAACGTTGTTCAACCTCCTGATCGGACTCAACGGCTATACCATCTGCAGCGGAATCATCAGCGAAGAACTCAACGGTGAAAATATTGCGGCAATCCCGCTGTTGGCGGACGATTACATGGAAATCGGCTACATCACTCACAGAAAAGTCCTGCCCAGCCGTCTGGGCAGGTTATATATCGAAGCATTGAAAAAATATACGGCAGAAATAGACGTCAAATAACATGAGAACAGCCTGCTCGAATCATCTCACGACGGCGGGCGGGCCAATCCAGCCGAATCAGAAAAACTGCAAAACAAATATAGGAAAAAGCTATATCAAACTTAAATTTTACATATTTTACAAGACGGTTTCTTTCATTTTATACTGCTTTTACATCATTTAATTGATATTTTCAGAAAAAATTCCCATCTCTTAGAAAAGTATAACAAGCGCCGGATGTCCCCCGCTTCTGTAAGCGGCGGGTTTCATTTCCGACTTTCGGCGGTTGGGTATAATCCCCCGCCGAAACCCGGCTGAGCGAAAGCTCCTGGCGCGTTTTAGGCGCTGTTCCGCTTTAAAGAGATGGAAGATTTCACAGGAGATTATATAATGAAATATTCTGTCATAGGATTCCCTCGCATCGGAATCCACCGAGAATTAAAATTTACAATTGAAAAATATTTTCGCGGAGAAATCGGCGGCGCCGAACTTCTCTCCACAGTTGAGAAAATGAGAGAGGAACAATGGAAAACGCAGCAGGAAGCAGGAGCCGCATATATTTCGTCTAACGATTTTTCACTCTATGACGGCATGTTGGATACCGCATATATGCTGAACGCCATCCCAAAGCGCTATCAAAATCTGAACGCCGACGACCTTTCCGTCTATTTCGCCATGGCGAGAGGCTATCAGGGCAGCGCGGGAGATGTAAAAGCTCTCCCTATGAAAAAATGGTTTAACACGAACTATCACTACATCGTGCCGGAATTAGACGACGATACTCAGCTCAAGCTGCGTTCCGACGCTTTTCTGGACGCCTTTCGCCAGGCGCGCAGCGCGGGAATTGAGACAAAGCCTGTCGTCATCGGCCCTTTCACCTTCCTGAAACTGGCTCGCTTCTGCGGCGGCAAAACATCTTCCGACTACACCGATGATATTCTGTCAGCCTACGTCGATCTATTGACCTGCTGCGCAAAAAATGATGTCGCATGGCTTCAGATCGACGAGCCTTATCTGGTCATGGACCTGACAGACGATGATATCCGTCTGTTCTGCCATCTTTATGAAAACATTTTAGCGCATAAATCTGCGGTAAACGTATTGCTCCAGACTTATTTCGGCGACGTCCGGAACTGCTATGACAAATTGTGCGAGCTTCCTTTTGATGGAATCGGGCTGGATTTCATCGAAGGAAAAAGAACGCTCTCTCTGGTGAGTGAAAATGGATTTCCTGAAGATAAAACGCTCTTCGCCGGCCTGATCAACGGAAAAAACGTATGGAAGTGCAACTACTCCACCATCTTAACCCAGCTTGCAGATCTGAAAAAAATATGCGGCCATGTGGTTCTCAGCACCTCCTGTTCGCTGCTTCACGTTCCTTATACCGTGAAAAACGAACCGCAGCTCGCCCCTGAAATCACGCAGCATTTCGCTTTTGCTCACGAAAAGCTGGAAGAAATGCAGGAAATCTGCCGATTGGCTCAATTACCGGATTACCGTCAAGAAGAAGCCTTTCTCTCCAATCAAAAGCTGTTCCTGCTCAACGATCTCCGACGAGATGAGGAGGTATGCAGCCGCATCGGAGCGCTGACCGACGCGGACTTCCGGAGGGAGACGCCCCGCAGACAACGTCAGGCCTTGCAGCGAGAGCTTCTGCAGCTTCCGCCGCTGCCCACCACCACCATCGGCTCTTTTCCTCAGACGGATGAAGTGAAGCATACCCGCGCCCGCTTCCGCAGAGGTGAGATCAGTGAAGAAGAATATCAGGAAAATACGAAAGCTTTTATCAGAGACTGTATCAGACTGCAGGAGGAAATCGGCCTCGACGTCCTGGTACACGGGGAATTTGAACGAAACGACATGGTGGAATTTTTCGGAGAAAATCTGAGCGGTTATGTCTTCACCCGCAATGCATGGGTGCAGTCTTACGGCACTAGAGGGTTAAAACCGCCTGTCATCTTCGGAGATATTCGCCGAAAAAAATCGATTACGACAGACACGATCCGTTATGCAAATTCGCTGACAGACAAAGACGTAAAAGGGATGCTGACCGGTCCTGTCACGATCCTCAACTGGTCATTTCCTCGGGAAGACATCTCCACAAAAGAGATGATGTATCAGATCGGTCTCGCCATTCGCGACGAAGTCCTTGAACTGGAACAGGCCGGCATCCGGATCATTCAGATCGATGAGGCCGCTTTCAGAGAAAAGCTGCCGCTGCGCCGGGAGGACTGGCACAGCGACTATCTGGATTTCGCCGTGAAAGCATTCGCCCTGTGCCATGCCGCAGTAAAGCCGGAAACGCAGATTCATACACACATGTGCTACAGCGAATTTGAAGACATTATCCCTGAAATCGACGCCATGGACGCAGACGTCATCTCCTTTGAGGCGTCCCGATCCAGTCTGACGATCTTAGACGCTCTGCAGGAACACGGTTTCGAGACAGAAGTCGGCCCTGGCGTCTACGACATTCATTCGCCGAGGATTCCCGATACTTCAGAAATCGAAGAAGCCATCCGCCAGATACTGCAGAAAGTCCCTCTGGAAAACCTCTGGATCAATCCCGATTGCGGCCTGAAAACGAGAGGCGAAAGAGAAACAACAGCCAGTCTCAGCCACCTCGTACAAGCAGCGAAAAATATCCGAAAGACATTAAAATCACCTAAAGCGGAGCAGAGCTCCTGACAAGCTCGCTTGTCAAGGACGACGCGAACGCTTGCAGCAAGCGCCAGGAGCTTTCGCTCAGCCGGGTTTCGGCGGGGGATTATTTTTCATCGACACACAGGATCCGAAAATACGTCTTTCCATTCCTCTCGATTCGC
>CAZGBL010000207.1:0-3993 GCA_964523955.1 uncultured Oscillospiraceae bacterium
CAGGAGCTCTGCTCCGCTTTAAATATTCGCCATTGTCAAATGCGCCGCTGAGCGGACGGATAAAAGCGGCAAAAATACTTTCGTCGAAAAATCGAGTCAGATAGTGTTATTTTCTATAATATTATATATAATAATATGAAAAAATAAGTATTGTAAACAAAATGTCAAAAATAAAAATCTTTTGTGCATTTGCACATCTCTTTATGCTGCAGCATATTCTGCTTTTTCTGAAAAGCAGAAAGGCCGTTTCGTCAGTCCGCAGCGCGAAAAGGCGATGAGTGAAAGGGCACAAGGGCGAAGGAACGAGGAGGAAATCGATTTATGGCAGATTCAAAGAAGCTGAAGCAAAGAGAAGAGATCGACCGTAAGTATAAATGGAACATCGAAGCGATGTATGGCGACGAGTCGGAATGGGAGGCTGACTATAAGAGATCAGAAGAACTGGCGGAAGCGTTTTCCCGCTATTCCGGACGTCTCGGCGACGGAGCAGACGTCCTGCTTTCCGCTCTGCAGGATCGTGATGAAGTGTGGATGAAGGCGGAAAAGGTCTATGTCTATTCCCAGATGAAAAAGGACGAGGACAATCGGGTATCCCGTTATCAGGAACTCAATCAGCGCGCGCAATCTCTCTTGGCCCGCATTTCAGCGGCGACTTCTTTCTTTACGCCGGAACTGACAGAGCTTCCGGAGGAAAACATCGAGTCTTATCTGTCGGAAAACGAAGAGCTTCAGTTGTACTCGTACATGCTGAATGATTTGATCCGCAGGAAGCAGCATGTGCTTTCAAAGGATTCCGAGGCTCTTCTGGCGCAGATGAGTGAGATCGCAGGCGCGCCGAAGCAGATTTTCTCAATGATTAACAACGCGGATATCAAATTCGGCACGATTACCGATGATGAAGGCGACGAAATCGAAGTAACCCATGGAAATTACATCAGTTTGATGGAGTCTTCCGACCGAAATGTCAGAAGGGCTGCCTACGAAAACCTTTATGCCGCTTATGGAGCTCAGAAAAATACGCTGGCTGCCACGTATAATTATAATGCGAAAAAGAATTGCATTCTCTCAAAGATCCGCAATTATCCGTCGGCTTTGGCGGCAGAACTGGACGGAGATAATATTCCTGAAGACGTCTATCGGAATCTTGTGAAGTCGGTGAACGATAATCTCGATGTGCTTCATAAATATGTAAGCCTCAGAAAAAAGCTGCTGGGCGTGGATGAAATTCACATGTACGACATGTATGCGCCTCTCGTGGACATGCCGAAGAGAGATGTTCCTTATGAAGAGGCTTTGGAAATCGTTCGCAAAGGTCTGATTCCTATGGGAGAAGACTATCTGAACGTCCTGAATAAAGGCATCGAAGCAGGGTGGATCGACGTCTGCGAAAATGAAGGCAAGACCAGCGGCGCATATTCGTTCGGCAGCTACGACAGCATGCCGTATGTACTTCTCAACTACAATAACAAGTTTAAGGATGCCTTCACGATAGTTCACGAACTGGGTCATTCTATGAATTCGTACTATACGAGAAAAAAACAGCCATATATTTATGGCGGACACTCCATTTTTACCGCGGAAGTAGCGTCCACTGTCAACGAATGCCTGCTGATGCATGATCTTTTGAAAGACTGCACCGACAGAGATGAAAAATTATATCTGCTGACGATCTATATCGAAGAATTTCGGGCTACTGTTTTCCGGCAGACGATGTTCGCTGAATTTGAACTGGCGGTTCATGAAGCGGTAGGCGATGGAGAAGTGATGACGGCGGAGCGTCTCTGTCAGATCTACGGAGATCTCAACCGGAAATATTTCGGATCTGACGTGGCCTACGACGATGAGATTACCATGGAATGGGCGAGAATACCACATTTTTATAACGCGTTTTACGTGTATAAATACGCCACAGGCTATTCGGCGGCAGTCGCTCTTTCGGATAAGATTCTTCATGAGGGAGAAGCTGCGAGAGCCGCGTATATGGAATTTTTAGCGGCAGGAGACAGCGATTATCCTATCGAATTGCTGAAGGGCGCAGGCGTGGATATGAGCACGCCAGATGTGGTGGAAAGCGCTATGAAGACATTCCGGGGCCTCATCGACCAGCTGGAGGACCTCATAAAAGAAAGATGAGGGGAGGATCTCGTGAAGTATGATAGAAACGTTTAATATTTTTGCTAACTATGATGAAGTATCGGCCAGAATCGCTGAGGAAGTCACCGATAAGATGAAATCAGCGGGAGCTCGATACAGCGAAGACGAAAAAAAGGCGGATCTGATTTTTTGCATCGGAGGAGACGGAGCTCTGCTCCGCCTCCTGCGCCAATACGATTTTCCTCAGGCACCTATCGTCGGCATAAATACTGGCCACTTGGGTTTTTTTCAGGAAATTACCATGGATGGTATCGATGAGTTCATACGCATGCTGAAACAGGGGGACTACCATATACAGGAAAACTGTGCCTTGAGTGCGGAGATCTGTACAGAAAGCGGCGCTAAAAACATTACCGCTATCAATGAGATCGTCATTCGCGGGGAAGGCGAACGGCTGATGCATCTCGACATGAGCATCGGCGATAACTATATTTCCCGTTTCAGCGGGGACGGCATTCTCATCTGTACGCCGGCCGGGAGTACGGCGTATAATTATTCCCTGGGGGGTGTCATCGTGGATCCTGAAGTAGATATGCTGCAGATCACGCCTATGGCTCCTGTAAATAATTCCGCGTATCGCTCTTTTACGTCCGGCATTATCGTGCCTACTAATAAGACGATTGAAATTCTCCCGGCAAAAGACGAGGATCGTTTCGTAGTCGTCATCGAAGATGGGCGGATTGTGGCAAGGGATGATGTAAAAAAAGTGACGGTCCGCGTAGCCGAAAGAAAGGCGAAAATTCTACGATTCAGCAATTATAATTTCTGGAGCAAGGTGAAGGATAAGATTTTGTAGGCAGATTGCAGGATGATAAAGGCAGGCAAACGAATGGCACAAAATAATTTAAAGAGGGAACTGACAGATATCGTTCGCGGGGAAACAGCGGAGAGGCAGAAAGCGGATGAGGACAGCGGCCGCTTTTGCTATACTGTGAAGGCGGCCGACGAGGAACTGACGGTAAAGCAGATTTTAAAACGGAGAATGGGATTTTCTTCCAGACTGCTGCGCAGGCTGAAGACAGAGGGAAAAGTGATGCGGAACGGTTTGGAAGTTCGTCTTTTCGCGGATGTAATCGAAGGAGATGTGATTCAGGTGGATCTGCCGGAAGAGAAATGTTCCTTCATCCCGCAGGATATTCCTATCGAATCCGTATACGAGGATGAAGATTTGCTCGTCATAAATAAACAGCCCGGCGTTGTCGTTCATCCCACAAAGGGACATCCGACGGGCACGATTGCCAACGGTTTGATGCGCTATATGGAATTTACGGGACGGCCGTTTAAAATCCGATTTATCAATCGCCTGGACAGAGATACCAGCGGATTATTGATCATCGCCAAAAATTCTCACTGTCAGAACTTCATGATGAAGCAGATGCAGCAAGACAAGGTGGAAAAGACATATCTGGCCGTCGTTCACGGCGTGATCCGAGAGGAAAATGCCACGATCGATCTTCCTATCGGCAGGCCGGATCCGGACGATGTACGTCGCTGGGTCATGGAGGACGGTTATCCTTCTGTGACGCATTATAGCGTGATGGAACGCTTTATCATGCCTGAGGCTGAGGCCGGCGGCTATACCCTCGTCAAGCTTCGACTGGAAACCGGCAGGACACATCAGATCCGCGTACATATGGCATATACGGGCTATCCTTTGGTGGGAGATACGCTTTATGGACACGAAGATTCCGATCTGATCTCTCGTCAGGCTCTTCATGCCGCTTCTCTTTCCTTTTTTCAGCCGGTGAGCGGTGACAAGATCACCTGTGAAGCCGATCTTCCGGAAGACATGAGGATCCTGATACAAAAACTGCGAAGCGAATGACTTATTGCGCTGCC
>CAZGBL010000208.1:0-3828 GCA_964523955.1 uncultured Oscillospiraceae bacterium
GGGATGCTATGTTTATAATATAGAGAGAATGGAGGGGAAGATGTTTTCAGATCTGCGAGTTTTTTCGTTTTTGCTTCGCAGCGGCAAATGAGGAAGTCAATCTTCTATGAAATTATATTTTTGGAGTGAATTATGGATGCGGTAACATTTGAATTGATAAAGACAGATAGCCGGACGAGGGCGAGAAGAGGCAGGCTCCATACACCTCACGGCACGGTTGAAACGCCTGTTTTCATGCCGGTGGGTACGGCTGCCACTGTGAAAGCGATGCTGCCGGAGCAGGTAGAGGCTCTGGGTGCGGAAATCATACTTTCGAATACGTATCATCTGTACCTCAGGCCGGGTCATGAGATCGTAAGGGAGGCCGGCGGCCTTCATAAATTTATGAATTGGAACAGACCGATTTTGACAGACAGCGGCGGTTTTCAGGTGTTTAGTCTGGGTGCGCTTCGCAAGATCAGTGAGGAGGGAGTCATGTTCAATTCTCACATCGATGGTTCCAGACATATGCTTTCACCGGAAAAATCTATAGAAGTCCAAAATGCGCTGGGTTCGGATATCATCATGGCGTTTGACGAGTGTGCTCCATATCCGGCTGACCGTTATTACGTGAAGAAGTCTCTGGAACGGACGACGCGGTGGCTGAAGCGCTGCAAAAAGGCTCATAACAATACGGAGCAGCAATCGCTTTTCGGAATTATGCAGGGCGGTATGTATAAGGATCTCAGATATCAGAGCGCCTGTGAGATCACCGATCTTGATCTTCCGGGTTATGCCATAGGCGGTCTCAGCGTAGGCGAGCCGAGGGAACTGATGTATGAGGTTCTCGACTATGCGACAGACTATCTGCCGAAGGAAAAGCCGCGTTACGTCATGGGCGTGGGGACGCCGGATCACTTATTTGAAGGTGTGGAACGCGGCGTCGATATGTTCGATTGTGTACTGCCTACGAGACTGGCGAGAAATGGGGCTGCCATGACGTCTCAGGGGCGCGTTTCCATCAAAAATGCGAAATATGAGCGTGATTTTTCGCCTTTAGATCCGGAATGTGACTGCTATACCTGTAGAAATTATTCCCGAGCGTATCTGCGTCATCTATACAAGTCAAACGAAATTTTATCGTCCATGCTGCTGAGCGAGCATAATCTTCATTTTCTTGTTCACACGATGAAAAATATTCGAAAGGCTTTGGAGGAAGACAGATTCACAGAATACAAGAGGGAATTTTACAATAAGTATGATGATTATGCTGAATTATTAAAATAACGAAACGGATGCCAAACCCCGGTAAACGACAGGGAGTGTGGAACAGACAGCCGGCTGCTGCAAGAGGAGACAGCGTCTGCGGGATTTTATCCGCCTGTGAGTAAATTTAAAGCGGAACAGAGCTCCTGACAAGCTCGCTTGCCAGGGACGACGCGAACGCTTGCAGCAAGCGCCAGGAGCTTTCGCTCAGCCGGGTTTCGGCGGGGATAATTACCCGACCGCCGAAACCCGGAAACGAAACCCGCCGCTTACAGAAGCGGGGACGGCTGGCGATTGTTATAGTGAGCAGAGCTTTTGACAAATGCAGAAGCGGGAAATATTTGGCGTCTGTTTATAATAGAAAGAAGGTGGCCGGTATGCCGATTTTAATTCCTGAAAATTATCCTGCATATAACGTACTGAAAGAGAAGAACGTTTTCGTCATGAACAGTAACCGGGCGTCGATCCAAGACATCCGTCCTCTGAAGATCGGCGTGATCAATCTCATGCCGACGTTGGAGGTGACGGAAACGCAGCTGATTAAGATGTTGGCAAATACGCCTCTTCAGGTCGATCTTCAGTTGATCATGATGGATACGGACTATAGAAAAAAAGAGGACTTGTCTCATCTCAATGAGTTTTACAGACCGTATGAAGAGGTGAAAAATGAAAAGTTCGATGGTATGATCATTACAGGAGCTCCTGTGGAAAAGCTGGATTTTGAAGAGGTAGACTACTGGGACGATCTGAGTCAGCTGATGGACGATACGAAAAAGAATGTATTCAGTACGATTCACATCTGCTGGGCGGCGCAAGCAGGCTTATACTATCATTATAATGCGGAAAAGATTTTGCTGGACGAGAAGCTTTTCGGCGTTTATCCGCACCAGCTTCTGCATAAGGACTATTTTTCCGCTCTTACAAGGGGCTTTGACGACAGATTTTTCGTTCCTCATTCGAGACATTCTCAGATCAATGCTGATTCATTGAGAAATATCGAAGAACTCGACATTCTTGCGGAATCTGAACAGGCTGGACCGCATATGATAGCTACGAAGAACAAACGCTGGATTTTCCTTCAGGGGCACTGGGAATATGACCGCGGTACGCTCATGAGAGAGTATGACAGGGATGTGGCAGCAGGCAAGAAAATCAGCGTGCCGTATAATTATTTTGTGGACGATGATCCGGCAAAGGGCGTCGAGGTGACTTGGAAGAGTCATGCGAATCTGTTTTATGCAAATTGGCTCAATTTCGTCTATCAAGAAACGCCTTATGATCTGAATGATCTAGAAAAGTTGGAATGGTAGGATAGAAGAATAGAAAAAGGCTGCTGCGGGGTTTTTAAATCTGCAGAAAGAAAGATGTATGGGAGAGTGCCGGTATCGTAATGAAAAGTAATACAGATGCGATACCGGCTCGCTTTTTATGTATTGCCGGGTTTGCGGCGGAATGGAGCGTTTGATTATGGAAATTTGTAAGCTGAACGGCCAGTGCGGAGGCTGTCTTTATCAAGGTGTAGAGTATGAAGAGCAGGTTCTTTTAAAAGGAAGGGAAGTAAAAAAATATATCGAAGAGAATAAAATGAAGACCGGTCGATATGTGGGTATCGAGGGCAGTCCTGCGATTTATCATTACAGAAATAAGATGGAATACACCTTTGGTAATCTGGAAAAGGGCGGTGAGATGACGCTGGGCATGCATAAGCGCGGCCAGTATATGGCGATTCTCAATGTGGATGAATGTCAGCTGGTTCATGAGGATTTCAATAGGATCGTGTCGGCAGTTCTCACGTTTTGCAGGGAGAAAGAGTATCGGTATTATCATAAGAAAAAGCACGACGGTTTGATGCGCAATCTGATTATCCGCAGAAGTGAGCGTTATAATGAAATTTTGGTAAATATTGTAACAACATCTGAGGCCGCTTTTGACGAGGCGGGTTTTGCGGATATGATATTAGCTCTTTCATTGGAAAACAGTATCGCAGGTATTTTGCATACTGTAAATGATAATAAATCTGATCGCGTAACAAACGAGGCATGTAAAATTCTGTACGGCCGCGATTATTACAGGGAGCAGATTATGGGATTGGAGTTTCATGTGAGCGCTTTTTCGTTTTTCCAGACGAATATTTCGGCTGTGGAACGTCTGTATACCGAAGCTCTATCTATGATCGACGACATCGAAGGGAAGACTGTATTTGATTTGTATTGCGGTACGGGAACGATCACGCAGGCGCTGGCTCTGCGGGCGAAAAAAGCGGTAGGCGTAGAAATCGTAGAGGACGCCGTGGAGGCGGCTCGTAAAAACGCAAAGCTCAACGGTTTGGAAAACTGTGAATTTATCGCCGGCGACGTGCTCAAGGTTCTGGATACTCTGGAAGAAAAACCGGATGTTATCGTTGTAGATCCGCCTCGAGCTGGAATCAATTATAAGGCTCTTCCTAAGATTCTGAAGTACGGTGTGGATCAGATTTTGTATATTTCCTGTAATCCCAAGACGCTGGTGGAAAATCTGCGCTTTATGGAAGAACACGGCTATGCTGCGGGGGATATTAAGGCTTATGACAACTTTCCGTTTACG
>CAZGBL010000209.1:0-3807 GCA_964523955.1 uncultured Oscillospiraceae bacterium
CGGAAGGGCGCGGCTTTCTCCCGCGCCCGACGGCGCGGGCAGAGCAAAACCGGCGCCCAGCGGCGACGAAATCCGGATGAAGTCGCCGCTTCTGCAAGCTGCAAACTCTGCCGTGCCGGCGCCGACGACGGCGTACACAAAGGTCAGTACGCCGTCGTCCCGGTCAGCATCTGCGATGCTGACCGGGCGCGGCAGAATCAGATTTGCGGCAGCCGGATACAAATTTGCGAACTGACCCGGTCGGGCTGCCCTTGCCGCTTCCGGCGCCGACAATATCATTTTCATAATCCCGTCGGCAATCTGTCGATTGCTGACGACTTCCGCTTTAAAAATCCTTTTTTCAGATATCATAACCCCTTATTTCCTCTTTTTCTGTTTCCCGCTTCCTTTCCGAACGGCTCACGACCAGACTTCTAATTACAATACGCTTCGGAGATCATCCCTCATACGAATCGCGGCCTCCCGCGCTGCTTTCGCATAATCTGCATCCGAAAAAACGTTTGATTTCCTATAGGCCGCCGTAATGCCGCGGGACGAATTGACGACTGCGCCCAGTCCATCCTTATCAAAAAATCCGGCGATATCTTCCGCCGTTCCTCCCTGCGCCCCATAGCCCGGAACCAGGAAAAAAGTGTGAGGCATCCGCTTTCTGAGTTTCGTCCCTTCCTCCTTATGCGTAGCGCCGACCACAGCGCCCGCATTGCTGTATCCCAGAGTCCCCATAACTTCACTGCCCCACCGTTCTGCCAGATCTGCCGCTGCCTCATATACCGTGCGTCCATCCGCCAAAACGAGATCCTGTATCTCACTGCTGCTGGGATTACTCGTTTTTACCAGAAGAAAAATACCTTTTCCTCCTTCCCTGCAGACCTCAAGAAACGGCCGGATTCCATCGGAACCCATATACGGATTCAGCGTTACCGCGTCCTCGTACCACGTTTCCACCCTGTTTTCTCCAATCTGCGCCCCGCCGATGTGAGCCGCATATGCAGCTGCCGTCGATGAAATATCGCCGCGTTTAACGTCACCGATGACCACGAGTCCCTTTTGTTTCGCATATTCACAAGTCTCAATATACGCTTTCAAGCCCTCAGTTCCGTACTTCTCGTACATGGCAATCTGAGGCTTTACCGCAGGTACGATATCGCAGATTTCATCTATAATATTCCTGTTAAATTCATAAAACAGCTTTCCCACAGCCCTGGCTGTCATTCCATATTCTGCAAAATATTCCTCCTTCAGATAATCGGGCATCATTTCCAGCGTCGGATCCAGCCCCGCCACTGAAGGATTGTCCTTTTCCTTTATTCCATTTATCAGCCTGTCGATCATGCCTTCCTCCGATCTGTCTTCCGACATATCATCTCACATATCTGCAAATTCACATATTCCTATTTCAGATTCCATTTTTCATCCATGCTTCACCGTACTCTGTCATATATAATCTTCCCATCGGCAATCGTCGTGCAGACACGGCCTTTGACCTTCATTCCGGCGAAAGGAGTGTTCTTCGCCTTCGACACAAATCCTTCCTGACCGATCACCCAGCTTTCCTCAGGATCGACAATCACTACATCTGCAGGTCTTCCCGCCTGAAGCGTCCCGCCGCTGCATCCCAAAATCTTCGCCGGATTCGTGCTGAGAAGCGAAATGAGTCTCAAGGGATTGATAAATCCCGGCGCTACCAGCTGGGTATGGCTTACCGCAAAGCTCGTCTCAAGACCGATGACGCCAAAAGGGGCGCTTTCAAAGTCGCGCGCCTTTTCTTCCGGTGCATGAGGCGCATGGTCTGTAGCTATGGCGTCGATCGTACCGTCCATAATAGCGCTGATCATAGCAAACTGATCTTTCTTCGTCCGAAGCGGCGGATTCATTTTCTTATGCGTATCCACTCGATGACCCGACGATGTTCTTACCACATGATAAGAGTCCGACGCCCCATCCGCAATGACGTCGCCGTCAGAAAGAGTAAAATAATGAGGAGCCGTCTCCGCCGTTAGCGGCATTCCCCAACTCTTGGCGATCCTTATGAGATCCAAACTGCCTCTCGTGCTGATATGAGACAGATGCAGACGGCAGCCCGTCTCCTTCGCCAGCAGAATATCGCGAATCGTCATCATCTCCTCCGCCTCCGGAGGAATCCCCGGAAGTCCCAGCCGCTCGGCAAATTTTCCTCTGTTCATACAGCCGCCGTCCGAAATTTCATGCTGCTGCGTGTGGTCAAAAATCGGCATATCGAGAGACTTTGCAAGCCTCATAGCCTCTCTCATCTTCAATAAATCGGACACAGATCTTCCGTCTTCGCTGAAACCGCAGACGCCGGCAGCTTTCAGCGCTGCCATATCCGTTAATTCCTTCCCTTTTTCGCCTAAAGTAATCGCAGCCGACGGATATACTTTAACGCCGCAAGCATCTGCAGCCTTTTTCTTTATATATTCCACCGTTTCTACAGAATCTGTAATGGGATCGGTATTCGGCATAGGGCAGACGGCCGTAAACCCTCCCGCAGCCGCAGCCGCACATCCCGACAGGATGTCTTCCTTATACTCAAAGCCCGGCTCTCTCAGGTGGACGTGAACGTCGATAAACCCCGGCACCACCCATTTCCCCGATGCGTCGATGATTTTTATCTCTTCTTCTGCGGAAACTGCCGTTCCCGGCTCACAGACGCCTTCGATTATACCGTCACATATCATCAGATCAGCTATTCTGTCGAGTTTTACCGAGGGATCTAATACTCGGCCGTTTTTTATGTAAATCTTATTCACTTCCCTGCCTCCTTATTTTGACTCATTTTCTCAGATCATTTGATACACTATCTCGCTTTATCGCTTTTTACCGCTCTTCCCGTGCGCTTAATGTTCCTGAACCGCCGCTTTCCCTGCCATTGACGCTGCAAGATGGGGAATCTTCTCCGCCGTTATCCGCCCCATTCCTTCCGTCGTCAAAGTGAACTACCAGCTGAGGATAAGGAATTTCGATGCCATTGGCGTCGAAGGCCAGTTTGACTTCCTCCTGCAGATAATATTTTGCAGGGTAGTAATTCTCGGTCTTGCACCACCCCAGCACTTCAATCTCCACAGCGTTATCGCCATGTGAAGAGACTCCGATCGTCGGGGCCGGCTCATTCATAAATAAATCGGATTTCTTGATGACGGCGTCGATGACAGCCTTCGCCTCTGCGATGTCATCTGCATAGCCGATGCTGAATTTACAGTCCACTCGCCTGCGGTCGGCGCGTGAGAAATTGACGACTATATCCCCCGACAATTTTCCATTGGGAATCGAAATCACCTTATTGTCCGGCGTCACCAGCGTCGAATAGAGCAGATCGATTTTATCCACCTTTCCGCCGACGCCGCAGGCTTCTATATAATCGCCTTTCTCAAACGGCTTGTTCATGATGACCAGGATTCCTCCAGCAAAGTTGGAAAGACTGTCCTTTAAAGCCAGCGCAATCGCCGCTCCCGCGGCTCCGATAACTGTGACAAACGTGGTAGTGGGAACGCCTAAATTGCTTAAAATCGTAACTGCTAACACAATCCACAGAATGACTCGAACAGTATTCAAAATAAAAGTGTGCAGCGCCGCGTCCAATTGGGAATGTTTCAGCGCCTTTTTTATGATGCGGAAGATCACCCTGATGCAGATCGCTCCCACCACAAAGATCAGAACAGAACCGAAAACAGTCTCCGCTCTTCCGCTCTCCAGAAATTTTATAATTGTATCTAAAAAAGTAACGTTTTCCATTTTTATCCTTCTTATCCTTCCGTTTCTCGCACATGGCCGAACATTTCTCCACATTAT
>CAZGBL010000210.1:0-3724 GCA_964523955.1 uncultured Oscillospiraceae bacterium
AGGAGGTTTAAACTATGAAAAAAAGCATCAAAAGAATAGTATCATTATGTATAGTTATCATCATGTGTTTAGGGTTCACATCTTTTGCAGGTGAATCAATAGCTGATAATGCATCGAATATCAATACAAATAATGATATCAGTAATGATGAATCCGGAACTATTGAGAATCCTGATATTTTAATAGAAGATTTTACAAGAGGCACAGAGGTTCCTACAAAATTTAAGAATCTAAGCGCAGGTGCATATGCAGTATCCGGCACATATAAAGTATATTTAAATACAAATTATTATTTTGCACCTGACTCTTTCGGCACATTAACAGTAAATGTGACTACAACATGGCCTTCTCAGTACGTCTTACAAAAAAAGATGGTAGTTTCTGTTAAAAGTGTAAAGACCAATAAAGTGGTAAAATCCGCTACTGTATACACTACATATAACTCTTCGACAGAATTGTATTCAAAAGAAGCAATACTCTCAAAGACTTTTACCGGATTGGACCCAGATAAATCCTATTATATCATGTTTGAAAAAACAAATGATACCTATTCTGCAACCTTAAGTGGGACTATATCATGGTAAAATTAGAAAATAGATATAAAAAAATTGCAGCCGGAATATTATTGACCATATGTATTCTGATAATTATTGTTTTAAAATGGATTCGACCGGGTTCGCTTCAGTATTATGCAACAACATTTAAATATTCCTGGAATCCATTTGTCGGCTGGGATACTTTCATGTTTCATTGGAAGTCTTATTCGGCAGATATTGCCGTAATGGTACCGATAGGAATACTCATGCGATACTTAGTAAAAAATCGAATCCTATGCTTAGGTATCGGAGCTTGCATAAGTTTCGTTTTCGAGACTGCACAGCCGCTTTTAAAAGCAGGTGTAAGTGATTTGTTATCCATCATCTGTATGTATATTGGATTTATCGTCGGTTATATCTGCTTCATAGCAGTATGTTATTTTCCGAAATCAAAAAAGTTTAAAGCGGAGCAGAGCTCCTGACAAGCTCGCTTGTCAAGGACGACGCGAACGCTTGCAGCAAGCGCCGGGAGCTTTCGCTCAGCCGGGTTTCCGCGGGGGGATGATTACCCAACCGCCGAAAGTCGGAAATGAAACCCGCCGCTTACAGAAGCGGGAACGTCTGGCGCTTGTTATAATTTTGAGAGGTATATTTATGAATAAAAAAACAATCATCTCATCAGCTCTGATTATCGTTCTAGCAGCGGTATGCTCTATATCGATCTACGCCGCCGCTGGCGCAGGAAAAAACGACGTAATGCCAGACAATATAAAAGAAGAACTCCGCGTTGAAAAGGAAATCAACAGCAATCTCATTGACAGCGGCGAAAAAATTATCGGATACATCTCAGACCACCCGGTATATGAAAAAGACTTTCTTATCCTTTATACCCGCGCAAAAGCAGTGGGAGAAAACAGTCCTTACTCTTATGCCGTCGAACATATGAAGAGACAAGTCACGGAAGCAAAATATGCTGTTGAAAATAATGTATATCCGACCGATGCTGAAATCGCCGCATACACTGAGGAACAAAAAAACGCAGTAAAAAGCGATGCGGATTCCAGTGCATATATTACTCAGTATTGCAACGAATTAGGCATATCTGAAGGAGATTACTGGAGTATCTTTAAACCGGAAGATGACAGAAAATACCTGACTCATCTGGCAGTCATTAACGATATCTATGCGAAAACTGGTAAAGAACAGGAATTAGATATATCTGATGTCACATTTGAAATTACCGACGATAAATTTTCACAACAAAAAATAGAAGAAACAGAAATGCAGATACGGATGAAAGAAGAATCTATCGAACGATAACTGAATTGATGAACAGAGGAATCCGTATCAAGAGCGATGTTTGTGGCGATGCTGGGAAGACTGGCAGACAAAATGGGAATATCCAACGTTTGTGATACATATTAAAAACAGGTATAAAAATAAGAGAGAGGGCATCGCATTAACAGTTTATTTCCGTTAATGCGATGTCCCCTCCCGCATATTTTCCATCCTAATTCATCTTATTTCTTATACTCTCATAGAGCAGCCGCTCCAAATGCGTCTTATCAAACTGATAATGCTTGCGGCAGAACTGGCAGGTGAGCTCCGCGCTGCCGTCCTCGTCTATGATTTCCTTTATTTCTTTGGATCCCAGACTGAGAACTACCTGTTCCAGACGTTCCTCTGAACAGTCGCACTTCCAGCCGATATCCAGCATATCCATAGCAGAGACGCTGAATTCCTCCGGAAGACCGGCGAAAGCGCTGTCTATCAATTCGCTCATAATCGTTTCCGCAGTCTTTGCACCCGGATTTTCCGTAACCCGAGAGACCAGCTCTGTGATCTTCGGCATCTTAGGAAGCCACTCCTCCAAAGCGGAAATCGCTTCCTCCGCAGCGTCAGGAAGCATCTGTATAATCATGCCGCCTGCTGCCTCTACCTCTGCGTTTTCGCCGAGCTTTACGCCGAGAGATACGGAAGTCTGCTGCTGTTCCGATATGAAAAAATATGCCGTAAGATCATCGGCAACCTCACCGGATACCAGATCGATCTTTCCCACATAAGGCTCTTTCAGACCGGCGTCTCTGATGCAGGTCAGCACGCCGATGCCCAGCGCTCCGCCCACATCCGGGCTGCCGTCCCCCTTTACAGGCAGATCGACCTCGGGGTTTGCGATATATCCCTTTACGGAACCGTCTGAAGAAGCCGTACACAAAACCTGCTGCGCAGGTCCGTCGCCCTTGAGCTGAAGCGTGACCTTAAAGCCCGGCTCTCTGAGCATGAGTCCCATCAGGCCTGCGCCCGTAAGAGCTCTGCCCAGCAGATGAGTCGCCAGAGGCGAGGTTTCATGTACTTCGTGAGCTTCCTGAACCATTTTCGTCGTTACCGCCATATATACGCGAAATGATCCGCTTTTATCCATTCCTGTAATCGCTTTGTTTATTTTCATTTGATTGTTCGTCTGTTTATACTTACTGCTTATTCATCCATTTTAAAGCGGAGCAGAGCTCCCGATAAGCTTGTTTAAAAAGAGCTTGCGGCAGATTGCAGCCGGCGCGGGAAGCGTTAGCCCCTCAGCATGAAAAAAATCCCATTCTGTCAGCGAGCTTCTCTGCATTTTCCCGTTTTAATATTATTCTACACAGGTTGCAAAATACGATTCGATCTCCGCCCAGTCTGTGATCTGGCTTTCCTTTGTACACATCGGCTTAACCTGCTTTTCAAATTCGCCGGTAGGATTCATCCACTCCTTCGGCACATCCAGCTTAAAGAACTGGAAGCCTCTTTCAAAGCCGTATTTCAGCCCGTCCAGCTGAATCGTTCCATTTCCTTCTGCATCGATAGGATTCAAAGTATATAATTCTGTATTCGCATATCTGCTGGTCTTTACGCCTAATTTTCTCATTTGGTTACCTCTCTTTTACTAATTTTCCTTTTCACGGCTTATCCTTAAACTGCACCGATATGATCCCAGCAGCTTTTCCTTTTTCTGCCGAACGTATCAGACAGGACAGAACTGAATCTGATATAGCTGCTGAAATACTGCAGCTGTCGGAACACAGGATATCGTCAGTTTAAAGCGGAGCAGAGCTCCTGACAAGCTTGCTTGTCCAGGACGACGCGAACGCTTGCGGCAAGCGCCGGGAGCTTTCGCTCAGCCGGGTTTCGGCGGGAGGGTGTCCGAAAAC
>CAZGBL010000211.1:0-1708 GCA_964523955.1 uncultured Oscillospiraceae bacterium
AGAGAGGAGAGATCGATTTGATGAAAAAGAACTGGAAAGGTATAATTCTGTGTTTTGTTATCGCTGTGCCGTCAGCATGGCTTGGAAACAGGTATCCTATCATCGGCGGACCTGTCATCGCTATCATAGCGGGAATGATCATTACACAGCTGATCAGAGATAAGGCGTCTTTTCAATCGGGGATTACGTTTACATCGAAGAAGATACTGCAATATGCAGTGATTCTGCTGGGGTTTGGGCTGAACCTGTCTGTTATACTGCAAACAGGTAAGCAATCGCTGCCGATCATCGCATCGACGATTGCCGTTTCTTTAACTATCGCGTATCTTCTGCACAGGCTGCTGAAGATTCCTTCTAAGATATCTACGCTCATCGGTGTGGGTTCCTCCATCTGCGGAGGTTCTGCTATCGCAGCGGCGGCTCCAGTTATCGATGCAGATGATGAAGAGGTCGCCCAGTCTATCTCAGTTATTTTCTTTTTTAACGTATTAGCTGCGATTTTTTTTCCTTCTCTTGGCGCGCATATTCTGGGTTTTACCCCGACGCCTGAGGCTTTCGGTATCTTCGCCGGCACGGCGGTCAACGATACGTCTTCCGTCACGGCGGCGGCTTCCACATGGGATTCTATGTTCGCTCTGGGTTCTCAGACTTTGGACAAAGCAGTTACTGTAAAACTGACAAGAACGCTGGCGATTATCCCTATCACTCTCGTTCTCGCTTTCCTGCGGACGAAGAGAGAGCGCAGCGGCGAGGGTACCAAGGTGAGTATGAAATCTATTTTTCCATTCTTTATCTTGTATTTCGTAGGAGCGTCTGTGATTACGACGATCTTTCAAGCTCTGATTTCAGCGGGACTCATCGGCGGTATCCTAGGAGCTTCGATTCTGTGGTTTTTCTCCTTCATGAAGCAGGTGAGCAAGTTTCTTATCGTTATGGCCATGGCGGCCATCGGGCTGAATACGAACATTGTGAAGCTGGTAAAATCCGGCGGGAAACCGATCGTCATGGGATTGTGCTGTTGGGTTGGCATCACTTGTACGAGTCTCTTGATGCAGCATGTGCTGGGGCTGTGGTAGAAAGAACGGAAAGATCGACGTGAAAAATACGGCAAATACGGCGTTCCTGAGCGGGGAACGCCGTATTTTGCAGTTTTTGAACAAACTATATTTTTTGGATGCGGGAAGGCATATGAGATCATCGGGAGGGGAAAATTTTTTCAGCGATAGAAATCAGAGATCACTGGAAATATTAATTCGGCTTCCTACACTGGAAAAATCTTCCGGTCTCTTCATAGGATTCAGTCTGAGGAGTTCATCTGTGGAGATGTCGAATCGGATGGAGAGATTATCGAGCGTATCGTTTCTTCTGATGATATACGGCTGATTATTCGGCGCGATGCAGATGTGATCTCCGTATGGAATATTCAGTGTTAAACCGCTGAGATCCTGGTTGAGATCGATGGATGAATTGTTGTAGTCCAGAGCGCTGAAACAGATTCCGAATTTTCTGAGAATATCCGTGAGCGTTTCTCCCTGTTCTACGTTGTAAATGATGCCGTCTGGCATAACGTCGGAAACGTAGGGCAGATTCGCGAATGGATCAGGTACGGAGATCCGTGCAGGAGACGGTCGGTTTCCGGATTCTGCCTCCAAGACAGTATATACCATATTATTTGCCATACCGGTCATATTGTTATTTTGATTATTTG
>CAZGBL010000211.1:1808-3722 GCA_964523955.1 uncultured Oscillospiraceae bacterium
GGCCGTGCCTGTGGCAGCCGTTCCCGCGGCATTCAAAGTATTTGCCATTCCGCCAGAGGCTGATGCGTCGGAGGTTCTAGCGGTTGTCTGCTGCGGAGTCTGGGATGCGGCGGAAGAACGCGTCGCAGGTCTGTTTACCGGATTTCTTGGCGGGATGCAGATTTTCATGCCGATGTGCATATTGTAGGGATCTACGTCACTGTTTGCGGCCATGAGATCATCCAGATTGAGTCCGAAGTTACGTGCGATGCTGTAGAGCGTATCACCTTCGCGGATCGTGTAATATCCTGCGCAGTTTCCGGCGATTCCTGTGGATACTGACGGCGGGATGCAGATTTCTGTCCCGATGCGAAGGCTATACGGATTTGTGATTCCGTTGAGCACCATGAGACGGCCGTAGTCCACGCCGTAGTGACGGGCGATTTTGTAGAGCGTATCGCCGGCAGCAACTTTGTGTACATAAGCGCAGACGGACTTTTTGTAAGATGGTTCTTTCTTTTTCATTGATTAACATCACTCCTTTGGATTTATACTATTTCAAATGCATGTTCATTGTGATAAAATAAATGGAAATTTTGCAGGAAATATATCATGAGGTGGTTTTAATGAATTTAGACAGATTATTGTTTTACGAGAACATCAGAAACGACAGTATTGTGCGGGCTGCCGCAGAGCTGGAAGAAAAATCTGCAGAAGGACGTATAGACGAAAGCGACGTTTCTTCTTATTACGAAATCCAGAGAAAGATGCTTTCGGAAATAAAAACGGGAGATACTGACGGAACTTACTGGGAAAACTACGTATTTCGTCTGGTGGCAGAGAGTGAAAACCGCTTCAGCCTCCGTGCAGAAAGAGAAGAAGAGGATGAGGCCACAAGGATTCTTGCGGAAGGAGATATTGCGGACATTAAAAATTTAATCGAATTAGACTGGAAGAGTGTGGCTCGCGCTATCGATCCCGAGAGACCCTGCGTCTGTCTGATGAAGCCCGAAATCAAAGAAGACGGCCGTTCCTGTCTGATTCGTGATGCGCTGTCGAAAGAATTGACAACTTCAGAATCTGTGGAAAGGATAGAAAGCTATTATAGAGAACATTATTGCGGCATTCTCGGTAAATATCAGGCGTTTATCTGGGACGGCAGTCTGGTGGGAATCGGTGAACACGATCCTATCACTTTTGACGATCTGATCGGCTACGATGTGCAGCAGCAGCAGCTCATTCGCAACACGGAGGTCTTTGTAAAGGGCGGCAGAGCGAATAACGTTCTTCTATACGGAGACAAGGGAACGGGAAAATCGTCCAGCGTCAAGGCTCTGCTCAATCATTTCAGCGATCGTGGACTGCGCATGATCAACGTGCCGAAGGCGCGAATTTTTGATATCACAAAGATTATGGAGATGGTGTCGGGCAGAGGCTGCCGATTTATCATTTTCATCGATGATTTGTCGTTTGAATCTACGGAAATCGAATATAAGCATTTCAAATCCGTTCTGGAAGGCGGAGTAGAAGTTCAGCCGGAGAACGTATTGGTCTACGTCACTTCCAATCGGAGGAATCTCGTCAAGGAGACGTGGACGGATCGAAATTCTACTGACGGCGAGGTATTTGCTTCGGACGGCATTCAGGAACGGCAGTCGCTGGCTGACCGTTTTGGACTGACGATCACGTTTTATGCGCCGGACAAGGAGCTGTATTCTGAGATCGTAAAGTCGCTGGCTGAAAAAGAAGGAATCGATATCGACGAACAGCAGCTCATGAATGAAGCGAATAAGTGGGATATGCGCCAGACCAGCAGATCAGGACGGTCGGCGAAGCAGTTTATCACTCATATTTCGGGGCTTCTCAGCGAGAAAAAATAACAGTATTCTCATAAACGGGAAAGAGGGGAGACGTATAACAAGCGCCAGATGTCCC
>CAZGBL010000212.1:0-1488 GCA_964523955.1 uncultured Oscillospiraceae bacterium
AAACCCGGAAATGGAACCCGCTGCTTATAAAAGCGGGGGACATCCAGCGCTTGTTATATAAGTATACAACAAATCCCCCATCCTTAAAACGAAAATCTCCCATTCCGGTCAGCGAAAGAACGCCGTTTTCTTATTCACCTGAAGGCGGTCTGCCGCATATTCTGGAACAAAGTCACCTTCGGCGATTATCTGTGCAAAGGCAGACTTTCTTGTTACTCCGTCATATCGTCATCACAATATTCGAGGACGATATTTTCTGCGTAATAAAAGATGCGCTTTATGTACCGTATCAAATCGTTTCTATAACAGGATTACAGAAATTTCACCCAAAGGGAATGACGTAATCTGCAGGCGAAGCTGAAAACGATACGGACAGAACAGCAACCGGATTTTTCTTCATCATCTGTTTTGAAAGGAGCAGTCTTATGGCAAGTATCTTTCTCAGTCCCTCAGTTCAGGAATTCAACCCTTACATCAGCGGCGGCAACGAAGAGCAATATATGAATCTCATCGCTGATGCAATGGTACCTTATCTCGAAGCCAGCGGCATCTACGTTGCAAGGAATAACCCGGATGAACCGCTCTCTGCAGCTATCGCAGCCTCTAATGCCGGCGTCTACGACCTCCATTTGGCGCTCCACTCCAACGCCGCTCCTGAATCGCTGGCCGGCCAGCTGAGAGGCCCTGACGTCTATTACTACAGAGACAGCGCCAGAGGTCATGAAGCAGCCACGATCTTCGCCAACAATCTCCAATGGGTCTACCCTGATCCGGAACTCATAAACATCATCCCCAATGTAACGCTGGCAGAACTTCGCAATGTCACAGCTCCGGCCGTTCTCATCGAAATCGCCTATCACGATAATTATGCCGACGCAGAGTGGATCAAAAACAACGTGGAAGCTATCGGCTACAATTTGTCCGTCTCCGTAGCTGATTTCCTCGGCGTAGAATTTGTGTCACCTTACTAGATCTTTCCCTCTAAAAAATATCGAAAAACATATCTGCGATTCTCTGTATTTTCTCTGTTTTTCCGACAAAAAAATATGGTGTAAACTAAATATCGCCGGAAGCTTTTCACACTTCCGGCGATAATCCACAGGCTCGTCCTCCAACATTACCATAAACGCGCTATGACTGCTATGACTGCTGCGCCTGGCCTCTTCTCCATCACTTTAATGTCCGTTCGTTCAAATCCGCTGTCCGGGTCACACTCTGGCCGCTTTCAGGATCTATGCCCGTGATTTTTAATTCAAACTCCTCGGCTCCGAATTCCACAGACTGAATTGTCTCGTACAGCTGAATCAGATCACTTCCGAGATCATACATCTCTCCCCTATTGTTTCTAAAGAGCCTGTTACAAAATACGCCCTTTTCTCAAATCGCGGCCAACGGCACAGTCGGCGGTTCGTAATGATTAATTTGTTTTTTATTTCTCCCCGGGTTTCACCGTTGTCCTGTGTCAGAAAAAACCGCTAAGGTTTCCGA
>CAZGBL010000212.1:1588-3703 GCA_964523955.1 uncultured Oscillospiraceae bacterium
GCTGATTTTTTCCTCTATTCTCGCCAATTCTGCCGAATTTGTAATTCCCAGTTTATTTTCAAGCATTTCATTACCTCGCATTTTTAACGATAATTTAATATACCAAAATAATTATATCACATTATCTCCAATTATTCTGACTTATTGTATACCATTTTTAAGAGTCATTTTTGCCGATTCAGGAAAAAATATACTGTTGAACAGGATGCCGATGCTGCCCAACGGATCCCATTCTTGTGTTATACTGTTTAAAGCAGGGGCAGAATCATCGCCGGAATCATCTCCCGGCCTCAGCGTGAGCGGCGCAGAATCATCGCAAAAATCAACATGACTGGAGGTAATTATGAGAACGATCTTATGGTTTCTTTATGAAATACTCTATCTCATCGCAGCGATTCCCAACTTGATACGCTGCAGAAAACTATATAATAATGGAAAAAAAGACGCCGTCCGCGCCAGAGCAAAAGTGCAGGTTCAAAAATGGGCTCGCAGCATGCTGAAAGCCGCCGGCGTTACCGTAGAGGTTCATGGATTGGAAAATTTAAATGGAAAACCCGCCATATTTGTGGCGAATCATCAGAGCGACTGGGACATCCCTGTGGTTCTGGGCTATCTGGACGAAGCTCACGGCATCGTGGCCAAAGATTCCCTGGCGAAAATCCCATGTATCAAATCCTGGATGGATTTTATCGGCTGTATCTTCATCGACAGAAGCGACGCCCGCAAAGCTCTGCGCACGATCAATGAAGCAGGAAGCCGCATTCCCGAAGGGGAATCAATCATCATTTTCCCGGAGGGAACGCGGAGCAAAGGTGAGGAAATCGGGGAATTTAAGTCCGGCGCTTTCAAAACTGCCTTCAAATATGACGCGCCTATCGTTCCCGTTTCCATCGACGGAACCTATAAAATCATGGAAGCCAACGGAGGAAAATGGATTAAGCCTGGTCATGTCATCCTGACCATTCTGCCGCCCATCAAAACCGAAGGTATGGAGAAGGCTCGCCAAAAGACCCTGGCCGACGAAATAAAAGCCATGATCTTAGACGCTCGTGAGAAGAGCAGAGTCGCCTGAATGTCTCCGCATCCAGCTGCTCTTCACTGAGCGTCAGCCATATTTGCCTCACAGCGGAAAAAGCAGCGCATCAAAAAAGCCGCGCAGCGAAAACAGCTGCGCATTGGAAACGCAGCTGTTTTTCAGTGATCCCTAAGCATCACACAATGTTCATTTTTTATTTCTCTGCCTGTGCGGCTTCAGCCTCGGCAAGCTGCTTACAGGACTTTTCAAGAAGAGCTTTCTTCTTTGCCAGATTGGCTTCCGCTTTTTCAACTTCCGCAGTTCTCTCGGTGATTCTGTCGCGCAGACCCTGCATGACGCCCTCCTCTGTCTTTCCTATATAAAGGGTATCCGTTACCTTCATGCAGTATTCGCCTTTCTGATTATAAGCCTTAAAGACTACTACGACTTTACCATTGTGAGGATTCATGGACTCCGTTTCTGTCACCTCACAGGTTCCGGTCATAATGTCACCTTCCATAAACGGAATGAACCAGTCGATATAGCTTGACGCGCCGGCCATAAAATGATCCAGAGGTTTATATCTGTTGATCCACTCGCTCCACAGAAGCATATCCGTCAGAGTTCCCGGAGCTATGATCTGGCCGAACTTGCTCTTTCTTCCTACTTCTTCGTCATTATGTATAGGAGCGTTATCGTACTTGCTTCCGTAATCCTTCATCATCTCCTTAGTGATCTCGATAGGTCTGTCGAGCTCCCACTTCATGCCGACTTTAAAATCTTCAAAAAACATACTCAGTCCTCCTGTTATCACTTGGGCAGGATGCCGACAGCAGCCCGTCCGATCTCATCGACAAATTGATTAGTATGTCAAGATTATACCACGGATAGAAGTGGAAGTCACATGAATCATCGTTGTCGTAACAATTAATTTTGAACAGAAAAACATCATGGCTCTTCATCTTGCACTTCAAGCGAACACTTTTTCCGAGGCTTTACAGCTTACCTTGTCTCAGCCGAACGCTTTTTCCGAGGCTTTGCAGTTTACCTCGTCTTCCGATACCGTCTCACGCCGCCTGAAACGATAAGCGCCGCGAGCA
>CAZGBL010000213.1:0-2370 GCA_964523955.1 uncultured Oscillospiraceae bacterium
TTTGATTCACGACATTGCGGCTTTTGATTCACGACATTGCGGCTTTTGATTCACGACATTGCGGCTTTTGATTCACGGCGCTGCGGCTTTTGATTCACGGCGCTGCGGCAGACAGGGCGCCGTGGGCGACGAAAGAGAGATAGTACGAGGTGAGGAAATGGCAATTTCATACGAAGAATTGACAGATAAGCATCCCTGTTTCGCATTGGGAAAGAAAACACAAAAAGGAAGAATTCATCTGCCGGTTAGTCCGGCGTGTAATATCGAATGCAAATTTTGTGACCGTAAAATAAACGATTATGAAAATCGGCCTGGAGTTGCTTCGACAGTAATCAAGCCTGAAGAAGCGGCAGACATTATCAAAAGGTCTCTGGAGCTTTGTCAGGATATTACCGTGGCGGGGATCGCAGGACCGGGAGATACGCTGGCCACAGACCATGCGCTCCGGACTTTTCGTCTGATCCGGGATCGTTTCCCGAATATCGTAAAATGTATGAGTACAAATGGGCTTCTGCTGCCGGAAAAAGCCCAGGAAGTCATAGATACGGGGATCGATTCTCTGACGGTAACTGTCAATGCTGTCGATCCGAAGATCGAAGCCAGGCTCAACGGAGGTATTTTATATCACGGAAAGCATTACAGAGATGAAGAAGCGGCGGAAATTCTCATAAAAAATCAGTTGGAAGGCATCCGAAAAATCAGTTCAGCGGGAATCACGGTGAAGGTAAATACGGTACTCGTTCCTGGAATAAATGACGGGCATATCGAAGAGGTGGCAAAGGCTGTCAGTGCAGCGGGAGCGAGCATATATAACATCATTCCTCTGATTCCGCAGAATGAGCTTTCGGACTGCAGAGAACCGAGCTGCTTTGAGGTGGACAGCGCCCGGTCTCGCGTGGAGCGGTATATCGATGTATTCCGTCACTGTCAGAGGTGCAGAGCGGACGCCATCGGCATTCCAGGAGGAGAAGATTTCGGAGATCAGATTTATTTGAAACGTATCGCACACAAAGACACTTTTTCTCATGGTTGATAGGAATCGATCGGATATACATAAGGACGATGTTCGTAAATGTACGAAATGCGTTTTTATCTGTTTTATCTGCAAAATGACACGTTACGGGAGGAAACTGTATGAGCTACAGAGTGGCAGCTGCGAGTACGGATGGAAAGGTCGTCAATCAGCATTTCGGAAGAGCGGAGAGCTTTCATATTTTTGAGCTATCTGAGGAGCAGGGCTACCGGTTCGTAGAGAGCAGAAAGGTGGACGCTTGCTGCGGCAGCGGAGGTCACGAAATCAGCGCTTTTGAGGCCGCCGCCCGGGCGCTTTCCGACGTGCAGGCAATTTTGGCGGAACGCATCGGTGAAGGCGCTTCCGATTATTTGGAGCACAGAGGTTTTGCTGTTTATGAAGCTCCTTTTCCTATAGAACCTCTGCTGCAGAAAATATTGGATGATAAGCTGTATGAGTCGGATGGCTGGTCGTCTGCTTCAGAGCGGGATGATCGGCGCTGGTTAAAATAAGAGTTTGGAAAGTTGAGGAGACAGAAAAATGGCAAAAGAAATAAGACAGATTGCGATTTACGGTAAAGGTGGAATCGGAAAATCCACTACCACACAGAATCTTACGGCCGGATTGGTAGAAAATGGAAATAAAGTCATGGTGGTGGGATGTGACCCTAAGGCGGATTCCACACGGCTTTTATTAGGTGGATTGGCGCAGAGAACGGTTCTTGACACTCTCAGGGAGGATGGCGAGGATATTGAACTGGATGCGATTCTCAAAGAAGGCTTTAAAGGCACGCGATGTGTGGAATCCGGCGGTCCCGAACCAGGGGTAGGCTGCGCCGGAAGAGGCATTATCACGTCCATCGGCCTGTTGGAGCGTCTTGGCGCATATACAGACGATTTGGATTATGTTTTCTACGATGTGCTGGGCGACGTCGTGTGCGGCGGCTTTGCGATGCCGATCAGAGAAGGAAAGGCGAAGGAAATCTATATCGTGGCCAGCGGTGAAATGATGGCTCTTTATGCGGCGAACAATATATCCAAGGGTATTTCCCGGTATGCCCGTCAGGGCGGCGTCCGTCTGGGCGGGATCATCTGCAACAGCCGTAACGTAGACCGGGAGGTGGAAGTGGTGCGCGCCTTTGCGGAAGAATTGGGAACGCAGATGATTCATTTCGTTCCTCGTGATAATGTAGTGCAGAGAGCGGAAATCAGAAAAAAGACGGTAATCGAGTATCAGCCCGAATGTCACCAGGCAGACGAATACAGGGCGCTGGCGAAAAAGGTCGAAGAAAATGAGAAATTCGTGATACCGACGCCTGTGACCCAGGAACGTCTCGAAGAGATTCTGATGGAATACGG
>CAZGBL010000213.1:2470-3669 GCA_964523955.1 uncultured Oscillospiraceae bacterium
AAAAAAATGAGGCGCGCATTCTGCGCACCTGTCTTTTCTGTGAGGAGCGTCAAGCTTCCGTCGTGTCGCAAGCGATAATCTCTCTCAGATAATGTCGGTAGCCTCCCGGCAGATGATACGCTTTGTATCCGGCGTCCTGCATGAGGGCTGCGATTTCGGCGCTGATTTCTCCGACCTGGCAGAAGAGCAGGATTTTCCTATCCTTTTGCAATTCAAACAGCTGTCCCATGTCGTCGATAGGAATATTGACAGCGCCGGGGATCGTGCCGAGACGATAAAGCGGTTTTTCGCGAAGATCTATGAGGATATCATGCGTATCTCTGTCAGGAATATAGTCGTACGTATATGCATCGTTTTTAGCATTTTTAAAAATCATGGAAGCCTCCAATCTGCCGGTGCGCGCTGAGCCTTGAAGGGTGAAATCAGAGCTCACAGGCCTGATATTCACAATAGTCATCTCTTCTGTCGGAGAGATTTCGCAGAGAAGGATGATCGCCGCATAAGATACATTTTGAAGAGGCCTTTGCATGAAGTGTGCGGAACTCCATTTTTTTGCCGTCAAAATGCAGGACTCTTCCTGTCAGCAGGTCTCCTGTATCCAGAATGAATTTCATAGCTTCCAGCGCTTGTATACTGCCGAGAATGCCAGGGACCGGGCCGAGAACACCTGCTTCCGCGCATGTCATGGCATCTTCTCCCGAGGGAACCTGGCTGAGAATACAGCGCAGGCAAGGTCCGCGGTTTGGAACATATGTCATCGTCTGTCCTGTAAAGCGAACGGCGCCTGCATGAGAATACGGCTTGCGTTCCAGAACACAGGCGTCATTGATCAGAAATTTGGAGCCGAAGCGATCGGTTCCGTCTATGATGAAATCGTAAGAACGAATGGTTTCGATAACGTTGTCCGGCGTGATTTTTTCGGGGTGTAAGATAATGTGGACATCGGGATTGATGGATTTCAGCGTATATTCTGCAGATTCCGTTTTACATTTTCCTACAAAATCGGTACGATGGATGATCTGACGAGAGAGATTTGAAAGTGATACACAGTCGAAATCTGCGATTCCCAGGGCGCCGACGCCGGCAGAAGCCAGATACATCAAGGCGGAGGAACCCAGAGCGCCTGCGCCGATGACAAGCACCCTTGCATCGAGCAGGCGCTTTTGTCCGGAACCGCCTATTTCAGGCAGTACGAAATG
>CAZGBL010000214.1:0-1716 GCA_964523955.1 uncultured Oscillospiraceae bacterium
GGGATATTACCCAACCGCCGAAAGTCGGAAATGGATCCGCCGCTTATAGAAGCGGCGAGTCCATCTGGCGCTTGTTATAAAAATTCTTCGGAAAAACAAAGAATGCGCCGGGCGCATGAATTTTACCGATTCATGCGCCCGGCGCATTCTTTATTTTTTTAAGCAAAATCTCTTTTTGGAGATTCTGCACAAATTGTAAACATACTCCCGCCGCCTGTGTCTGTGCATAGACGCGCAGCTTATCGTTTAAGCACGCCAATGTATACAGATAATCGAGTCAAAAGATTCCCTGGTTAAAAAGCCTCTCTTAAGAAAGAAAACCTCTCGGCGCATGGCTCTGATCATCTTCAACACTTTCCAGTATCTCATCCGCATCGCCGCCATCGATCACAATGATCACAGTCGCCAGCTGATCCGCTTCCTCTCCTATAGAATAAGCGATAACATAGCAGCCTTCATCGATATCGGACAACGAACCTGTGTTATACTTCAAATCACTTCCGTCCGGCTCGCAGGTGTAAACAATATTTTCTCCTTCCAAAATGGTAAACGACTTTTCCTCGCCGTCAGCGCCGTAATATCTGACAAATCCGCCGTTTCTGCTCTTCACTTCAACAAACAGAATTCTCGCCGTATCTGATGGATCTGCTGCTTCGGTGAGAATGTATTTCTCTCCGTCTTTTGCCGTTGTCTGCGGTGTAACCTGAACGATATCCTTTATGATCCCGTTACTCATCTGGAGATATACGAGAGCATCCGTTCCCTCGCATGCAAGCGCTTTTTCCAGACAGGAGGTCTTCGTCAGAAGAGAATACGTCTTTTCCCCCATCAAAAAAGTAACACTTCCTACTTCATCACCCGAACTGTTGAGAGCCGAACCCACTTCTGTTATAATTCCAAACGCTCTTCCATTGAATGTATCCAGAAGATTATCGCTCGATTCGGTATTTGAATCAGAATCCTGATCTTCATCCGGATCTGAATCCTGGTCAGGATCCGGATCTTCCCCGCCGGACGGCTCGGTAAATACATAATTATATGTCATAATGGCCGCATTGCCTCTCGAAAGCAGCTTCGCACTGTCACTGTCTGCGCTGCAATTTATAATATCTTTTAAAAGACCTCTGTTTTCAGCTCTCTCCAGATAATTAGAAGGCCAGGTCCCGCCCAGAGATTCATCACTGTCACCTGCCGCACGACACAGAATCGTCGCGAATTCACTTAAACTAATCTGCTGCGACGGACGCACCGTATTGTCCGTATAGCCGACAATCATTCCCTTGCTGACGCAATAACCGATATAAGAAGCATACCAGTTTTCTGCTGTGACGTCGGAAAAAGATCCTGCCGCCGTACTCGCAGCTTCCGCGAGTTCCTCGTCTGACGCGCCCAAAAGTCTGGTCATCATGGCACATGCCTCAGCCCGCGTAATCGTCGCCTCCGGACGGAACGTTCCATCCGGAAAACCGCTGAGAATCTGTTTTTCCGCCAGATACGCCGCCGACGTTTCATAATCGGTTCCCGCCGTATCCGAAAAGGCCGATGTTCCTTCTGCAGCGAAAATGCCTGCTGTTCCTGAAGAAATCACGAGAATACACACAGCAATAACAGATAGAAATTTTTTTATCATCAATATATCCCCCTTTCCTTTCTGTATATTGTACATCATACCATACCTTAAGCAGAGGAACAATTTTCTATAATATTACAAAATCA
>CAZGBL010000214.1:1816-3667 GCA_964523955.1 uncultured Oscillospiraceae bacterium
TGCATTATCAAGATCTTTCGCCTGCATCGGCCTTTTTCTCATCCGGTTTCTGCGCTGTACTCTATATCGAGCCTGATACGCCGCGGCAAAACGCCCGGGTTCATGAAACATATGCTGCGCCGCCTGCCGTGCTGCGGCAAAAATGTGTATTGACATTCGCCGCCTTTGGTGTAGAATTTTAAAGTAAGTAATCCTTATCGAGAGAGGCTGAGGGAACAGGCCCTGCGAAGCCCGGCAACCATCGTATCTGCAGGCGAAGATACGAAAGGTGCTAATTCCTGCAGATGATTTCTGAAAGATGAGGTGCGCGCCTAAAAGGAAATATACACCTCTTCGATGCGAAGAGGTTTTTTTGGTACCTTTTTTGTACTCTGAAAGCCTCAGAAAACTACGAAGGAAGCGATTTCACGATCACACAAAGCTTCCTAAACTTCAGTAATAAAAAATACAGCAAAGGAGTTAATTTATGAAAAAATTATTTACCTCTGAATCGGTGACAGAAGGACATCCTGATAAAATCTGCGATCAGATTTCCGATGCGATTCTCGACGCGATTCTCGAAAAAGATCCCGAAGGACGCGTAGCGGCAGAAACTACGGTTACTACGGGAATGGCTCTCGTCATCGGCGAAATCACGACGAGCTGCTATGTGGACATTCCAAAGCTCGTGAGGAGCGTCATCAACGAAATCGGCTATTCCAAGGGCGAATACGGCTTCGACGGCAACACCTGCACGGTTCTTACCGCCATCGACGAACAGTCTGCAGACATCGCTCAGGGCGTAGATGAAGCGTTGGAATACAAGACGGGCGAGCTGTCCCAGACAGAAGAGGATATCATCGAAGCCACCGGTGCCGGAGATCAGGGACTCGTGTTCGGCTATGCCTGCAATGAAACGCCGGAGCTCATGCCCGCACCGATCATGTTCGCTCATAAACTGGCGAAGAGACTCACTGACGTGAGAAAGAACGGCACGCTGCCGTATCTCAGACCGGACGGAAAGACACAGGTCACAGTAGAATATGATGAAGAAGGAAAAATCGCCAGAATCGATACCGTCCTCATCTCTACGCAGCACGATCCTGACGTAACGCTGGAGCAGATCAAAACTGACCTTATCGAAAATGTCATCAAGCCGATCCTCCCTGCCGACCTTCTGGATGATGAAACAAAAATCTTCGTAAATCCTACCGGCAGATTCGTCATCGGCGGACCTCACGGCGACGCCGGTCTCACCGGCAGAAAGATCATCGTCGATACATACGGCGGCTACGCACGTCACGGCGGCGGCGCATTCTCCGGAAAAGACCCTACAAAGGTAGACCGTTCCGCTGCTTATGCCGCAAGATATGTCGCAAAGAACGTAGTTGCAGCTGGTCTGGCCGAAAAATGCGAAATTCAGATCGCCTACGCCATCGGCGTGGCAAAGCCGGTATCCGTCTTAGTAGATACTTTTGGAACCGCCAAAATACCGGAAGCGGAAATCGTGGAAAGAATCACGAAAAACTTCGATCTCAGACCGGCTGCTATCATCCGCGACCTCGACCTGAGAAGACCGATCTACCGCCAGGTAGCGGCCTACGGTCATTTCGGCCGCACGGACATCGACGTACCTTGGGAAAAGACGGATAAAGCGGAGCTGCTGAAATAGGCGTGAAACTCGCTTTAGGCAAAACTGTAAAAAGTGGAAAGATTGAAAAGACCGCAGTTGGAAGACCGTTTCTGAAAAGAAGACAGGCTCAGGATTCTCTTGTCATGCTTCGCAGGTTATCATTTAAATACTGCCAAAAAAATTACGGATAACCTCAGAACTATGATTTAAAACTGTTCGCAAAATATATCCGCGACACG
>CAZGBL010000215.1:0-3642 GCA_964523955.1 uncultured Oscillospiraceae bacterium
GCGTTCGCGTCGTCCTTGACAAGCAAGCTTGTCAGGAACTCTGCTCCGCTTTAAATACTAGAGGCAGAGTTTTTATTGCGCAGGAACCTTCACCTGCGTTTTCGGAATAAGAAAAACAGACGTCCCCACCGAAAAGGACGCCTGTAATCAAAACCTGAAACATGGGCGGATAGACGCAAAGCGGTACGATATTGTTTTGCTGCCGCCATGAAGTATGAAACGAGTTTCATTACAAGGTCCTAGTTTTGTTTAAAGACAGGATGGTACCAATGAACTGTCTTCTGGAACAGAGTGTTTGTCGTTTACAGCGGGAAATGGTGCCCGCTGATTACAACAGGCGGCAAATCCGCCCTCTTTTCTGATCGCATTCATCATATATCGGAAAATCGACAATGTCAATTTCTCTGTTCTTGTTTCAGTGGGATCGTTTTTATCTGCCGATTGTAGATACGGCGGAAAAAACAGAATGCGCAGATCAGAGAGCACATTTCGGCAATCGGATATGCGAGCCATACACCGGTTACACCGATCAGCTTTGAAAGTAACAGGGCAGCCGGCAGAATGATAATGAGCTGGCGCAGAAGCGTCATGAACAGGCTGTATGTACCGAAACCCAATGATTGGAAAAGAGTGGAGAATACGATGCCGAAAGCTGCCGGTATGAAGCAGAGGCTGAGAAGCCGCATTGCGGATTTTCCCATTTTGAGCATTTCATCGGTGGCGCTGAAAATCGACATAATCTGGCCTGGAAATATTTGAAAAATAATAAGTCCGATGGTCATGATCACGACAGCCGTCAGCAGCGAAAGCTTCAATGTTGTCATCAGACGCTCCCGGTTTCCTGCACCGTAATTGTATCCCATAATCGGCGTGGAGCCTTGATTCAGACCGAATACCGGCATGAATACGAAGGATTGTATTCGGAAATAGACGCCGAGAACAGAGACTGCGGTTTCCGAGAACGACAGAAGGATCATATTCAGGAATACGTTTACAAAGGATGGAATCGCCTGCATGATCATGGCAGGAAGCCCTACGTTGTATATATCCTTTACGATGGCGCTCGAAAACGTGAAATTTCGGAAATTCACTTTGACCGGATGTTCCTTCAGGAAAAAGAAACAGGATATGGTAACAAGGCCTGTGAGCTGACCGATAATCGTTGCGATGGCAGCGCCCTGAACGCCCATTTCCGGGAAACCGAAATGGCCGAATATGAGAATCGGATCGAGGATGATATTGACAATACAGCCGATCATATTGGACACCATGGGTATCAGCATATTTCCTGTCGCCTGCAGAATTTTTTCACAGGTTACCTGCATGAAGAGGAATAGAGACGCTCCTGTTACGATATTACTGTACGCTGTCGCCTGTCCGATGAGATCTGCGGTGTCTGAAAATGTCCGGTAAAACGTCCTGGAAAAGAAGATTGTGAATATCAGGAAGATCAGCCAGTTCAGCAATGCCAGCAGAAAACCGTGAGAAGCTGCCGAATTGGCTTCATCAAACCGTTTTTCACCGAGTCTTCTGGCAATGAGAGAATTGAGGCCGACGCCCGTTCCGATCCCCACTGCGATCATCAGCATTTGAACCGGGAATACCAGCGTTACAGAAGCCAGGGCGCGCTCGCTGATCCTCGCTACAAAGATACTGTCTACGACGTTATAGACAGCCTGAAGCGTCATCGAACAGATTGCCGGAACTGCCATAGTAAAGAGCAGCTTCGGAATAGGCATGACGCCCATCTTATTCTCCGGAGCAGACGCCGGGCTTGCGTTTAAAGTTTGTTCTGACATGATAACATCCCTCCATTTCATAGATTTTCATGAAAATAAGAAGATTCCCTTTGATGATCTGATGATCGTACGGTTGTCGGTGGACGTTCCTGCTGCATTGGGAGTATCGTGACCGATATTTTCCGCACATAATAAAGAAAATACAGATCAGCGACAAGCTCGCAATCTGTACAAATCAAAAAGTTGTATCATCAGACGGATTTCCTTATGAGATTGACAGATGGATGTATTGTATTGCGCTGACAGCGAAATCGGAATCCACAAGCCAATGAATGAAATGACACATGAGCAATATTATAACATCATGCGCATACATCTACAATATCATAATCATTATTTCTGAAATTGTTTGCGGAATTGGAAGAAGTTTATTTTTATCTTGTCATATCTCCGATGTTCGCCATAGAATAGATAGAAAGGAATGAAGTGGAAGCGGCTGCATAAAAAGCGGGTCGGAATAATAAAAGAGGAGCGGGGCATGACAGAGTTTTTAGTGCGGAAGTTTGTAAGAGATTATGAGAGGACGGAAGAAGCAGATGTGCGGGCGGCGTACGGAGTACTATCAAGTGCAGCAGGCATTCTCTGCAACGTATTTTTATTTTTCTTAAAGTTGGCCGTCGGGTTGCTGATGAACAGTTTGGCAGTGATCGCAGACGCATTTAATAATCTGTCGGATGGCGCGTCTTCAGTGATTAGTCTCATGAGTGTAAAGATTGCGGGAAAGCCCGCAGACGAGAGGCATCCTTTCGGTCATGGCAGAGTGGAATATATCGCGGCGCTTATCGTATCCTTCCTCGTCATAGAAGTGGGAATCACACTCTTGAAATCGAGTGCAGGCAAATTACGGAACCCGGAAGACATCTCTTTTGAATTGGTTCCGTTCCTGTTTCTGTTTCTGTCTGTAGGAGTGAAATTATGGATGACCTTTTTTAATCGGAAATTAGGAAAACGGATTAATTCGCAAGTAATACTGGCGGCGTCAGCCGACTCATTGGGGGATGTCGTCACCACGAGCGCGACGCTTTTTTCTATCTTATTTTCGCACTTTACGGGAATCAATATCGATGCGGCGGCGGGGCTGGTGGTGTCTCTGATCGTCATCTGGGCAGGTATCGGCATTGCGAAAGACACGATTGAGCCTCTGATCGGGCTTCCTGCAGATCCGGAAATCGCGCGTCAAATCCGTGAGGCTGTGGAGGAATATGACGGAATCCTGGGAACACACGATCTGATCATTCATAATTACGGGCCGAATCGAAGTATGGCGTCGATTCATGCGGAGGTGCCGAGAGACGCAGATATCGAAACGTCTCACGAGATTATAGATCGCATCGAAAGAGAAGTATCGAAGTCCCTCGGAATTTTTCTCGTCATTCACATGGACCCGATTGAAATAAACGATGAACGAGTGTTGGCTGTCAGAGAGAAAGTCGAACAAATTCTGCAGGAATTGGATCCTGAGGTCACATTTCACGATTTTCGCGTGGTTTGGGGCGAACAGCAGATCAATTTGGTTTTCGATGTTATGGTTCCTTATTCCTATGATGAGGCTGTGCAGGAAACGTTCAGGCAGAGAGTCTGCAGGCGAATGGAACAGGAGGATCCCCGTTACCGCTGTGTCATTACCATAGACAGAAGCTTTACAGCGCAGTGAGTCTTGTCTCCCGGCCGCGTTTCCGTTTGGGATATATAACGAGCGCCAGATGTCCCCGCCGCTTCTGCAAGCGGCGGGTGTCATTTCCGACTTTCGGCGGTTGAGAAATCATTCCCCGTTTTAAAGAGGGGTATGAGCCATAAATCGCTCTGTGGATGAAAGAGCCGCACCTTGGAGAGTAGGAGATCA
>CAZGBL010000216.1:0-3594 GCA_964523955.1 uncultured Oscillospiraceae bacterium
GAAAGGCTGGCCGACGGATGGAAAAAGTCCGATACTATTTGAAAAAAAACCGAATATTGTTAAAGCGTTACAGAATGCGTCTGGATAACAAAAGATTTTCTTAAGAGTTTCCGCCTGAAAATATATTTGGACTTTGATGTACTATTATGATAGTATAAATTAAAGGCAAAATATGAAGTGGATGTTTCGTCAATTTAGGAGAAAGGCGGCAGGAGGCAAATATGAAACTTTTTGATTCAGAGCTCAGAGTCATGAATGTCATCTGGGAGCACGGCGACATAACAGCGAAGGAGATTTCAAATATACTGGAGGAAAAGATCGGCTGGAATATGAACACGACATATACGGTGATCAAGAAGTGTATCGCGAAGGATGCCATCGAACGCAGGGAGCCGAAGTTCATATGTCATGCGCTCATTACGAGAGAAGAGGCGCAGGCCGAAAGTCTGGATGAGCTGTCGAATAAAATGTTCGGGGGGTCATCGGAGCTGATGTTCACTTCGCTTCTCAACAGTAAAAAGCTGTCGAAAAAGGAACTGGAAAATCTGAAAAAGATGATCAGTGAATATACCGGGGAATAGAGATGTCAATGATAAATATAACGTTGTCTGCATCTCTCATGATTATCGTCATAGAAATTCTGCGCAGACTGACGATAGATAAGCTTCCGAAAAAATTGTTTCTTGCGCTGTGGACGGTGACGGCGCTGAGACTCATTATCCCGATTTCGCTGCCGTTCCGTTACAGCGTTCAGTCGGGGATTTTTCAATTGATTGCGGCGGTTACGGGACATACCTTTGATCCGTCTGCTGACGGCGAAGGCCTTGGGTCTTTTGCGGCGGCAGACGGTTCCGGACAGATTTCTGCGGCGGGCGCGGATGTTCAGGCAGCGGCGGGTTCGAGCCCTGCGGCAGGCGCGGATATGTACGGCGCGACTGCGGAGAGCGCCGTGACTGGCGGCGGAGAATTTATTTCCGGAGGATACATACACTATACGCTGATCTTATTCTGTATCTGGCTGGTGGGAATGATGGCGGCCGCGCTTTATTTTTCTGTACATTATATCAGAAGTGTCAGAAAGTTCAGGGAATCTGTTCCTGCGGACGATACGCCGGCAAAAAAAATAGCTGTGAAGATGGGGATACATAGAAAAGTTACGGTAAGAGAATCGGATTATATCAGGTCGCCGCTGACTTATAAGCTATTTCGGCCTGTGATATTGATACCGAAAAATATGTCGGACATGCTCGATGAAGAGCAGCTGACATATGTCTATACCCACGAATTGGTACATATCAGACGTTTTGACGCCGTGGCGAAATTTCTCTGCACGGCGGCGGTGTGCATACATTGGTTTAATCCATTGGTTTGGATTATGTATCTTCTTTTCGACCGGGATATGGAACTGGCGTGTGATGAAACCGCGATACGCATTTTGGGCAGCTCATCTCGTTCAGATTACGCTATGACATTGGTACGGTTTGCGGAATTTCGCACAGCATCGGCCGCTTTCAGCAGCTTCAGCAAAAATGCTCTCACGGAGAGAGTGACGGCCATTATGAAAAAATCGTCCTCCTCGCCTTTTGCGGTAACATCGGCCTTTGTTCTGTTTCTTTCCATCACTCTGGCATTTGGAACTTCAGCAAATCTGTCGCAAAAAGCGGCTTCTGCGCCGGATGCGGTGACAGGTGCGGGAAAAGCTTCTTCCGCCTTTTCTGCCGATAGGGTACAGGGGCTGTTTGACCTGGACTGGATCAGTTCTCTCGGAGATATCGTTTCGGAGAGCGGCGGATCTGGCGAAGAAAAGGCAGAGCGGGAATTGGATACCCCTGCGTCAGAACCGGAGACGAACAATAACGCCGACAGTACGCCAGTTCGGATTCAGGGTGCAGGAACGCAGAATAATACGTACAGCAGTACACAGCCGGCAAGCGGACAGGAGAATAATAACAGGACGACGAATGTGCCTGCAAGTCCTGTAAATCTTAACGTATACAGCCAGCCTTCAGGTAATTTGAATATGGGCGGATCTTCAGACAGCTCTGGAAATGAAGTCGTATCCGGCGGGATGTCTGCAAGTTCGGCGAATCTGGAAACTTATGATTAAATTATATAACAGTCTTACAGCGGGAATAACGGATTTATTTCTGGCGCTGATGTTTACGATATATCTTCTGGGATTGTTTGGACACAGCTATGAAAATATTGCGGAAATCAAGTATTTGCTCTTTCTTCTGATCTGCGGAGGATATTGTCTGGTCATGGCGTTTCTCTGCTTTCAAAGGGCCGTTCTTTTTCCCGGAGACTGCCGAGTTCTTCCGAAGCAAATACAGCTGAAACAAAGTTCACTAAATCAAAACACGAAGAAACAAATTTCGACGAAGCAAATCCTGCTGAATCAAAGCCAGCCGAAACAAATCCCACGGCCCGGGGAAGCGGAATACAGGTTTTTTTCAGGATGGTTATCCCGCCCGGTGAGACTGTTTTCTTTTTTTGTCGTTCTCTATATGTGCTTCACGATTTTCTCAGCGCTGTTATCGGAATACGGGTCTGCAGCCATACTGACAGGCTCAGAGCGCAGGGAAGGTGTGATTACTATCTGTATTTATTGTCTGGTCGGTCTGTTGATCGCTCGTTTTTACCGTCCGGCTTTATGGTGCCATTATCTCTTTTCGGCGGCAATTCTGCTGTTCTGTGGGATAGCTGTTCTTCAATTTTTCGGCTGGAATCCTTTGGGACTTTATCCTGACGGTTATGATTATTACGATAAGAATATCGATTATAACGGCGCATTTCTCAGCACTATAGGAAATGCAGGGCTGGTTTCAGCTTTTTTATCTGCGGCAGTTCCGTTTTCCGCATTTTCCGCAGCGGGGTTGTGGAAGATGGGCAGGATAAAAAAAGTATGGAGGACGGCGGCTTTTCTTTCCGCGGCGGCAGCTTTCTGCGGCGCCGCAGTTTTGTTATATTCCGGCGTGCAGGCGGGAATGTTAGGTCTGATAGGTTCAGCGGTTCTCTTTGTCCCAGTGGCTGCCGGATTCAGCCGAAAAAAGAGAATCGTATGGTTTTTAGTTCTCTCGTTTTGCGCTGTGGGATTCACGTCGCTTGTCTATTGGAATGACGATTTTTCGATGACCGAAAGAGATGCGGCGGAAAAGTGCGGCGATTCTCAATATATGCAGGCAGAGGAGGCAGAACCTGGGACGCTCTGTGAACTGCATGAGATTCTGCACGGAAATTTTGACGATTCCTTTGGCAGCGGCCGTATTCATATTTATCGGAATGTGCTGCGTCTCGTACCGGAGCGCCTGTTTTTCGGCGGCGGACCGGATACGCTTTCTCTGCGGGAAACGGAGAATTTCCGAAGGTATGATGCGGAACGAAAAATGTGGATTGAGACGCATATTGATTCGGCTCACAGTGAATATCTTAACATCTTGGTAAATCAGGGAATTTTTGCTCTGGGGGCGTATCTGGGAATCGTCGTTTGCGCGGCGGTTTTTCTGTTGAGAAACGGCGGCGCTTCGACAGCTTCGGCAGATTCGGGATCGGGCGGCGGCGCGGATCGAGACGTTCGTCTGGCTTGCGGCGCGG
>CAZGBL010000217.1:0-2364 GCA_964523955.1 uncultured Oscillospiraceae bacterium
AAATAATAAAAGCATTGGACGGTCTGAAACGACTCATATTATGGATAAAATATTAAAAAATGAGAAACGGATGAAGCAGGCATGAATATTCAAATTTTCGGCACAAAAAAGTGCTTTGATACGAAGAAAGCGGAGCGATATTTTAAGGAGCGCGGCGTCAAATATCAATTTATCGATATGAAGGAAAAGGGCATGAGCGCCGGAGAATTTAAAAGTGTGAAGCAGGCGGCGGGAGGATTGGAAAATCTCATCGACGAGGGGTGCAAGGATAGAGCGCTTCTGGCGCTGATCAACGGTACGCCGGATCATTTAAAGGAAGGAAAAATTCTGGAAAATCAGAAGGTCATTCGGACGCCTGTCGTCAGAAACGGGAAGAAGGCGACGGTAGGATATCGTCCGGAGATATGGAAGGAATGGGAGTAGCCGAAGGACGATGATCGATAAAACGATCTCCTATGTACGCGATTTTTACTTCGGAGCCGTCCTCTTTTCAGAAGATAAAGTCGGTACGATGCAGGAAACGGAAGCGTGAGGAGGAGAAAAGCAGAGTGAAACAGGCTTTTACGTATAATCAGGTCGTGCATCTGAACGCGGAGCTGCGGGAGAAGGAGCTTCCGTATCGGATAAATTTTAAGGATGAGACGATCATAGGTATCGAGGAGTTGGGAATTTGCGCGTGTATCGGTAAGGATGGAGCGATGCGGGAGGCGGTGAGGAGCTTTTTTGACAGAGAGGGACTGGGTGTTCTGTTTTCGGAGAGCGGGATGGAGCTTTATATCTGCGGTCGCTCTGCGGAGGACGGAACAGAGCTTCGTGAGATCTGCGAGATATGAGGAGATGGCGTTATGGAAGTGAAGGATCTTCTGAGGCAGGTGAAGGACGGGCTTCTCTCTGTGGAGGAGGCGGAAAAAAGGCTGAAAAAGCAGCCTTTTGAAGATTTGGGCTTTGCAAAGCTGGATTACCATCGAGAGATTCGATCGGGTTTTCCGGAAGTCATTTACTGCAGCGGAAAACAGGACGACTTTTTAAGGGAAATCTGCAAGAAAATGTATGAGGAGAATGGAGAATTTTTCGGAACGAGAGCGAACTTACACCAATATGAAGTCGTAAAATCCGATTTGCCGCAGACGGTATATGATCCCGTTTCCAAGATATTAAAGATCGAAAAGACAGAGAAAGAGCGCTGCGGTAAGATCGCTGTATGTACCGCGGGAACGGCGGATATTCCCGTAGCGGAAGAGGCGGCCCAGACCGTAGAATATTTCGGCGCTCATGCAGAGCGGATTTACGATGTTGGAGTCAGCGGAATCCACCGTCTTCTGTCGAAAGTGGACGAGATCCAGTCGGCGAACTGTGTCATCGCGGTGGCGGGGATGGAAGGCGCTCTCGCCAGCGTCATCGGAGGACTGGTCAGCAATCCGGTCATCGCCGTTCCTACGTCGGTAGGCTACGGCGCCAGCTTTCACGGATTGTCGGCCCTGCTCACCATGCTGAATTCCTGCGCTAACGGTATCGCCGCCGTAAATATCGATAACGGCTATGGCGCAGGTTATATAGCGGCTCAGATCAATCGGCTGGCATCGTCTGCCGATCTGAGGTGAAGAAAGGAATCTTTTCTCACGGCGGCGTTGAAAGCAGAGCGGCGATGTCGGCAGTTTCGGCTGTGGTTCCGCCCCGTATATCTATCTGATTATCAAGGTTCAGAGCCATGGAAGGAGCGAGGAGTTTCCGCTGTTAAAAAGGAAAAAATGACATGAGTACCTATGGAGAAAAATGTAAAAAGCTCTATGAGATATTGGAAGAGATGACGAAGCGTGACGTCGCCATAGCTTTTTCCGGCGGCGTAGACAGCAGCTTGCTGTTGAAAACGGTGTCGGAATGCGCGTCAAAAAACGGCACGAAAGTATACGCGATCACGGCCGATACGGAATTGTTACCTTCGGAAGACTGCACTGTCGCTGCAGAGGTGGCTGAAGAAATCGAAGCTGAACATATCGTCGTAAAAATAAATGTTCTCGACGAAACGAATATCAGCCAAAATCCGCCGGATCGCTGTTATCATTGTAAGAAGTGCCTCTTCACAGCCATGAGAAATGCGGCGGAAAATCTGGGTGCAGCAGTTCTGGCGGACGGTACGAACGCCGATGATATGAAGGTGTATCGGCCAGGCATTCGAGCATTAGAAGAACTCGATATACGAAGTCCTCTGAAGGAGGCAAATCTGACGAAAGCAGACGTCCGAAGGCTGGCAGGCGAACGGAACCTTTCTGTGGCAGCGCGTCCTTCCGCTCCTTGTCTCGCCACGAGGTTTCCATACGGAGAGCTGCTGTCACAGGAAAAGCTAAGGGCAGTGGAAAAAGGAGA
>CAZGBL010000217.1:2464-3581 GCA_964523955.1 uncultured Oscillospiraceae bacterium
TGGATCTTGGAGCGGATCAGAGCGTGCTCATGGATGCGATGAACAGTCTGCCGATGAGCGGTTTTTCCGTGGAAATCGGCAGAGTAAAAAAAGCGGGTATCGACTGTTGTGATTTTCGTGTAAAGCTGGACACGCATCATGAGAATCACGATCACGATATGGAATATCTGCACGGTCATGGTCACGCTCCTGTTCATGAGCATCAGCATGATCACCATCATGAGCACCGTGGAATGGCGGAAATTACAAAAATTCTCAACGCCTGCCAGATGACGGAAAAGGCTCGGAGCCTCGCTTTTAAAATTTTCGATATTTTAGCGGAGGCGGAGGCGAAGGCACACGCGGTTTCAAAGGAACATGTACATTTCCATGAGGTGGGTGCGGTGGATTCTATTGCAGATATCGCAGCGGCAGCCGTCTGTTTTGACAATTTGAACATTGAGCATGTGATCGTTCCAAGGCTGTGCGAAGGAACGGGAACGGTTCGCTGCCAGCACGGCGTGCTTCCGGTGCCGGTACCGGCTGTAGCGAATATCATCGAAGCATATGGCCTGAATTTACAGATTATGGATGTTTCCGGCGAGTTTGTTACGCCGACGGGAGCGGCTATCGCTGCCGCGGTGCAGACGTCGGAGCGGCTGCCGGAGCAGTTTAAGATACGGAAAATCGGCGCCGGCGCCGGAAAACGGGAGTATGAAAGACCGAGCATTCTCCGGGCGATGCTCATCGAAGAGACGGAGCAGCGGCTCGCAAAAGACAATCTCAACGAAGCAGACACGATTTTCAAGCTGGAGAGCAATATCGACGATTCCACCGGCGAAGCGCTGGGCTATGCGATGGAACTTCTGTTTGAAGCGGGCGCCAGAGATGTGCATTATATTCCCGTATATATGAAGAAAAACAGGCCGGGCTGGCTGTTGAGCGTGATCTGTTCGGAAGAAGACATCCCGAGAATGGAAGAGATTATTTTCCGGGAGACGACTACCATCGGAATCCGAAGACAGGAGATGGCGCGAACCGTTCAGAGCAGGGAACAGAAGACTGTTCTGACGGAATACGGTGAAGCACAGGTCAAAGTATGCCGTACGAGAGATCAGGTGAGGTGTTATCCGGAGTA
>CAZGBL010000218.1:0-3578 GCA_964523955.1 uncultured Oscillospiraceae bacterium
TTAGACTTAAATACTATATTTGGTGTCGCATATCGCTTTGCATTGAGTTTTCGGGCACCCTGTCGGGGGCTTCTTCATTAAAACCTGAAATAGATAAATGGATTAAAGGATCCTGTTACCAGCTTCGTATAAGAGAGAACGAGCAGACATAATGCCAGAAGTTTCGGCCCCCAAATGAGCGTCAGCTGTGCCATCTCAGATATCTTAGATCCGGAAACAGATATCTTCTTAGATCCGGAAACGGAGACGACAGCGTCAGACGTCTGCTTATCATCGGCTGCATTGACCGCATCACCTACATCCGCCCGAAAGGATTCTTCAGACATGCTGGCAGGTTCCATGGATCGTTCATCTGTTTTTTCATACAAAACTGCAGGTTGAGCAGCCGCTCTTCTCTTCAGCGCATTTTCCGCCATTCCTTTCACCGGTATGGATGCGATGACGCACAGAATAAGCTCCGGTGCATACTGCACAGCATAGTAGACTGCTTCTCCGTCCCAGAGCGTTCCCCCGAAGGAAAACATAGATTTTAGATAAGAAAACGCCTGAGGCAAATCTGCCGCACGGAAAAATACCCAGCTGATAATCGCCGCCAGCAGCGCATAAATATGCTGCAGAAACCGCGGCGTCCTTTCCAACGCCTTTCCCCAGAGATATTTTTCACCGATCAAAAGTACGAAAAACCACATTCCCCAGACGATGAAGTTCCATGCTGCGCCGTGCCACATGCCGGTGCAGGCCCATACGACGAACATATTAAAAATCTGACGTTTTCCGGAGCAATAGCTGCCGCCCAGAGGAATGTAAATATAATCCCGAAACCAGCTGGACAGCGATATGTGCCATCTTCTCCAAAATTCCGTAACCGATTTTGAAATATACGGATAGTTAAAGTTTTCCAGGAAATGAAATCCGAAAATTCTTCCCAATCCGATAGCCATATCCGAATAAGCTGAAAAATCAAAATAAATCTGTGCGGTATATGCCAGGGCGCCCAGCCATGCGAAGGCCACGGAAAGATCGCCGGCGCTCTGGGAAAACGCGGCGTCCGCGATCTCTCCCATACTGTTCGCCAGAATCATCTTTTTCGCCAGCCCGAAGATAAATCTCACGATTCCTGCGGAAACCTCTTCGACAGACTCCCTGCGCTCAGAGATTTCCGCCTCCACCGTCGTATACCGTACGATAGGACCCGCCACCAGCTGCGGAAACAGAGCGATGTAAAGCGCTATCTTCAGAGGATTTTTCTGAACCTGAGCATCATTTCGATACACATCTATCACATAGCTGAGACCCTGAAACGTATAAAATGAAATCCCTATCGGCAGCGTAATCTCCGGCACGGGAATCGACGCTCCCATAGAATCGATAATTTCCACAAAAAATCCCGCATATTTAAAATAGCCTAAAAGTCCGATTCCGATAACAACCGACGAGATCATAGCCGTCAGCCGCACCCGCCTCTTATGCTGCCGGCCCGCAAAGAGGCCGCAGACATAGTTCACTGCAATCGAAGCCAGCATCAATATTAAGAATTTCGGTCCCCCGCAAGCGTAAAACGCCAGGCTGAAGATGAGCAAAATGCCGTTTCTCGCGTTCCGAAACCTCGAAGGAATCAAGAAATAACACGCCAAAAGACACGGCAGAAAAAAAGTGAGAAAACTTATACTGCTGAAAACCATAGTATCACCAAAATATGATCCCGTATTCCGTATACTGTAACGATTCTTTCATCATTTTATCCGTCTGTGCGGCGGCTCACTGCCGATTTTTGCCGTCATGGAGCTCCATACAAGCTATTGCAATAAAGAAAAGAGGTCTTTCCGCCTCTCTTCCACACAGACTTTATTTGCGCCTATCCATTCTTTATTCATGCCGATCTCTTTCCGGATCTGCCTGAACCTCAATCTCTCCTTCTGCATCCTCTTCTTCCGGCACAGGATACGTTTTCTTTGCAATTATGTTCGTAATCCGCCGCACTGCCAGCACGCAGACCGCCTGAATTACAAGAAGGCACAGAGAAGCCGCCGCCCACTGCGAACCCCCTGCGAGATAAATCACTCCGAAATAAAATATGACAGAAACGAGTCCGGTATTGATACCTGTTACCGTAATCATATGCGAAAACAGCGTATTGGAGTAGCCCCAGCGCTCTTCATCCTGCCGAGCAAATTTCGTCCGAAAGGAAAACTTGCCGCAGCCGTACGCCGGAGGATTTTTCCGCTGCCAGACACCCCAGAAAATCATGAGAGCCGGTATCGCCGCTGTAATCAAAAAACCAAGAAAAATCATATTTCCTCCGCATCATCATTCTCTCGCTTTACCGCCGAAGCGCATGTATCTCCACCTGTTCGGGTCGCTGCGCCGTCATATTCCACTCCCTCCGGAGCTGCAGGCAAAGCGCCTCTGTCTTCACTCGATCCCGTCCTGCTGCCGCCTTCTAACATCTCCGGATTCCTATCATCGGCAGCTCGCTTTTTCGCGGCGATCTCTTCATCCTTCATCTGCTTCCAAAGCTCCCAATCGCTGTATTCATCCCGCCATGCTTCTTTCCATTCGTCCCTTTTCCAGTCATCCCAGTCGGAATCATCATAAGAGCTGCTGGATTTAATATCCATGGCAGGGTTCGTGAGATTACCCTCTTCATCGAAGTTCGCCTTCAGCTTTGCCTCCACAAAGAATATCGGAAATACAAAACAGAACGACTGAATGAGAATTACCGCTATAACTGCAGCAATAACTGCATTTTCTCCTGCGCTCGTAATCCGAAGGATGAGATCTGTCAACAGCGTGGCCGTAGCCACATAAAATCCGAGATAGACATACAGCGTTCCGCAGTAATAATTTGCAAAATCCCATGTTTCCCTGCTCAGCAGAGACCGTCGCGTTCGATATCCAAAAAACGCGTTTCTCTCCTTCGGCGGATGGAGCATCATGATCATGCCGGAAATCTCCATAATCGCCGGAAGTATGAGCGTCGCCATGGCTAATTGAATATTCATAATGTCTTCCTCTCGACCTTTCAGCCCATCTGTTTTCACCGAAATATCGCCTTATCATCCTCATTTCCTTCGAGCCGCACAGACGACATTTTCGATTGCCTAATACGCCATGCCTATAGGAAACGGCCTTACAGCGCATCTGGTAAAAACATCTACGTTAAGTATACAACATTTCACAAAAAAAGAAACACTCATACCTCATAGAATCCTATTGCGAACGATCTCTGCTGCAGAACCGCAGGGCAAGCCCGTCAGAAGCTCTTCTCCGCTTTAAGCCGGGGGTTGAAAATAAGATAAAAATTCTTTCTCACCGATTTCAGATCTTTCAAAAAAGGCCAAACCCCCGCCGGATTCGACGAGGGCTTGTAGGGTTAGGGTTTTGGGACCCGGATCTGTGCAGCACAAAATCCGGGAACGTAAAGGTTATTTTAGTTATTGGGTATATGCTGATTTAAGTATATGTTGCTGCTGATTTTCTGCTGTATCATATGCAGATTCAGCAAGGTGCTTTTCCTGTCTATTATTTAAAGCGGAGCAGAGCTCCTGACAAGCTCGCTTGTCAAGGACGACGCGAAC
>CAZGBL010000219.1:0-3574 GCA_964523955.1 uncultured Oscillospiraceae bacterium
ATGAGCTGCGATCCCGCGGTGACGGGAGATATCTATCTGCCGGAATTTATCGAGGGCGTACCCGTTACAGCCATTCATGATTATGCATTTCTCTACTGTGCAAATCTGACGTCTGTTACGATTCCGGACACGGTGACGGAAATCGGGGACTACGCTTTCTGCTACTGCACAAAGTTGGCGTCTGTGACGATGAAGGGCAGCGGAATATCCGTCGGAGAACATGCGTTTTACAGGTGTTACGATCTGTCAGATCTGCAGTACGGCGTCATAAATTCTGTCGGTGATTATGCCTTTGCGTATTGTACGGGATTGCGGATATCGGAGTTTCACGAAGGGCTGGATCACATCGGAAGCTACGCTTTTTCCGGCTGCAGCGGCCTTACGTCGGTGACGCTGCCAGAGAGTCTTACGAAGATCGACGATTTCGCATTCAATACTTGTGAAAATTTAACGTATGTGTATTTTCCGTCGGGACTTTCGGACGAAGGCACAGGCGCATATATTTTAAATGACTGTGACTCGTTGAATTCCATCAAGCCTTCTGATATATGGAAGAATGTGCCGGAAGGTATTTTTGCCCGGTGCGATGGGATCACCGATTTTTCCGGCGTTCTGCACGAAGGAACAGAGAAAATCGGCGGCGCCGCGTTTTTTAGGTGTACCGGTATGACGGAGGTGGAAATTCCGTCTACTGTGATGGAAATCGGGTACGGCGCTTTTCAGCAGACGGCACTGACGGCTGTCGTTTTGCCGGAAGGTCTGACAGTGCTGGGCGGCAATGCTTTCGCTATGACAGATCTGAGCGAAATAAATTTGCCGGAATCTCTGGAAGAGATCGGAGCAGGGGCGTTTTCTACGACAAAAATTTCCGGGGAGCTTCGATTCGGCAACCGTGTGAAGACTGTCGGAAGCAGAGCGTTTAATGGTTCTCAAATCACTTCTGTCGTAATCAACGGTGAAATCGACACGGTGGGAGATATGGCGTTCGCCAATACACCTCTTACTTCGGTGATCATTGAAAAAGGCGGGGATACCGATGGTTGGGGAAATAGCGTTTTTCTCGCCTGCAGCAGGCTGAAGAGCTTCACGATTCCTTCTTCCTGGACGAAAATCCCTCAGGGTCTGCTGGCCAGCTGCTCTTCTCTGTGTGAAATCGCGCTGCCGGATTCCATATTGGAGATCGAAGAAAAGGCTTTTTACAAATGCAGCTCTCTTACGGAACTGAAACTGCCGTCGGGGCTCCTGAGCATAGGAGCTTCGGCGTTTGAGGGCGCCGGCGTCAAGCACATGACGATACCGCCGTCTGTGAAGAGTCTCAGTGAGAGCCTTTTTCAGGATGCGAAGCTGGAACAGATCACGCTGAGCGATGGACTGGAGAGCATCGGGACAAAAGCTTTTTTCGGAAGCGCCGTCGTATCTGTCGACATTCCGGATACGGTGACGAAGCTCGGAGAGGATGTATTCAGAGAATGCAGATCTCTCAGGAGTGTTTCTGTGGGCAAGGGCCTCGAAACGATACCGGACAGAACTTTTTACGAATGTACGGCGCTGGAGACGGTAAGACTGTCGAAGGGCCTGAAATGTATCGGTCGGGACAGCGCAGGGGAAGGGGTCTTTACAAACTGCAGCAGTCTGAAAAATATCACTCTGCCGGAAGGACTGGAAATCATCGGCTGGGCGGCTTTTAAAAACTGCACGGCTCTTGAGACCGTCAATTTCCCGTCCACGCTGCGCATTCTGGAATACTCTGCCTTTCGAGACTGCAGCAGTCTCGCTACGCTGAAACTGGCAGAGGGGCTTTCCCCCGGAGCCTGGTACAGAGATTACGGCAGCGTCTGGCTGCCTTTCGAGGGCTGCAGCAGCCTGGTGAACGTCAATATTCCATCTAACTGGACGGAAATTCCGCAGCATTTTCTGAATGGCGCGAAGGGTCCGAAAAATGTGGCGCTGAATTCAAGGATCACGAAAATCGGAGCTTATGCTTTCCATAATTGCACGGGTGTGGAATCCATAACGATTCCGTCTTCCGTTACGGAAATCGGCGACTATGCTTTTTACGGCTGCAGTCTGAAATCTGTCACGATACCGGACTCGGTAATAAAATTCGGCGATTTTGTCGTAGGGGGATGTCCGAATCTGTCGGAGATCCGCATTCCTTCCTCCTGGAAGGAGGTTCCCAGCGGGCTGTTAAAGAATAATACAGTGCTGAAAACGTTTGCGATACCCGACGGTATCGAAAGCATCGGCGAATCCGCATTTGAAGGCAGCGCCATTGAGACGGTTGAGATTCCCGATTCTGTGACTTCTATCGGTGAAAGCGCTTTCCAGGATTGTAAAAATCTTAAGTATATCACATTGCCGGAGAATCTGACCGTCTTAGGCATATCAGCCTTTCAGGGCAGCGGGATTGAGGAAATCACAGTACCGGGCGGTTTGGAAAAGCTGCAGCCGAAGACCTTTATGGATTGTGACAGCCTGAAGACGGTGGCGATCGAAGATGGCGTGACCGCTATCGATGGCTTTGCTCTGGGATATTGCGATCTTTTAGCGGAGGTTACGATTCCTGACAGTGTGGTGAATATCGCAGCCTTTGCGTTTTTTGCCAGCAATCCGGGGAACGTCCATCTGTCTGTTTCACAAAATTCACAGGGCGCAAAAGCGGCGGAGGCGATTCTCTATGTGTATTCCGACTGGTCGAACCGGCTGGAAGGGGCTTCCTATCCGTATTTCGGCGCTTGCGGGCAGACCGCTGGCGGAGTGACTTATTATCGAGTGACATATCAGGGGATCACCTATCAGATCGATATTCCGGTCTCCTGGCATGCGGATGAGTATTACTACAGCTACGATTACGATTTTTCAGCATCGGTGTATCATTTGGAAAGTACGTATGATGAGAGTGTATGTACTGTTTCCGACTATGTGGCAGATTCTTCTGTACCGGTCACAGCCATCGGAGATAATGTCTTTGAAAGCTGCAAGTCCATACGAACTGTCATTTTGGGACAGTTTATAGAGGAAATCGGAAAGAGCGCTTTTGCAGACTGTACGAATCTTACTTTACTCGATATGAGCGGCAGCTCTGTGAGCACGATTCGAGACAGCGCATTCAGCGGATGCGGCAGCTTAAACGACATAAGGTGGTCTTCTGATTTGAAAAAAATCGAAGACAGCGCTTTTGCAGGCTGTACCTCTCTGAAATCGGTCGATTTCAGTGCGGCTTCGCTGACGACCCTTGGAAAATCGGTATTTTTAGGCGATTCTGCGATCACCTCCGTAAAATTTGCGGAGAGCTTGGACTGGGTGGACGATAATGCCTTTTCAGGCACGTCTGTGACTTCGGTGGAGATTCCGCAGTCTACGAGTATTTTTCAGCCGACAGCTTTTGAGAAAGGCGTCGTATTGAATTTCACCGGCGATGCTACAAAAGTACAGTATTATTTCATGAATAATATGGGGATGATAGAATATGCTCCGGTGCTGCCCGTTCTTCTGGAAAACAATAATACCAGGATCGAACAGTTTTTCGGAGAAGGGCTGACGCAGCAGGGCAATTACTTCATATCTACTGAAA
>CAZGBL010000220.1:0-3522 GCA_964523955.1 uncultured Oscillospiraceae bacterium
CTACGGCGCGGGCAATATTTAAAAGCTGCCGCTGTCCCTGACTCAACGCCGCGCCCGCGTTCAGCAGAACCGTGTCGTAGCCGTACGGCAAATGGGAAATAAAGGAGTCCGCGCCCGCCAGCTTCGCCGCCGCGACGCACTCGTCGTCCGTTGCGTCTAACCTGCCGTATCGAATATTCTCCATGACGGTATCCGTAAACAGATTGGTATCCTGCAACACAAGACCGATAGAGCGTCTCAAATCATCCTTGCGGATTTTATTGATATTGACGCCGTCGTAACGGATTTTTCCGTCCGCAATATCATAGAAACGGTTTAGCAGGTTTGTTATCGTTGTTTTACCCGCGCCGGTTGCTCCCACAAACGCGATCTTTTGTCCCGGTTCCGCGTACAGGGTGATATGATGCAGCACGGGCTTTTCCGGCTCATATCCAAAATCCACGTCGAACATTCTTATATCGCCTTTTAATTCCGTATAAGTCAGATTGCCGTCGCCGTGCGGATGCTTCCATGCGAAAATACCGGTGCGCTCTTCGCATTCCGTCAGCTCGCCGTTTTGCCCCTTCCTTACGTTCACCAGCGTTACATATCCATTGTCTGTTTCCGGTTCTTCATCCAGAAGCGCAAAGATTCGTTTTGCTCCCGCCATTGCCATAGTAATTAAACTGATCTGCTGACCTATTTGCTGAATGGGATTAGAGAACGACTTTGACAGCGAAATAAACGCGACTACAATACCCGCAGTCAACGCCGTGTTGCCGTTCAGGATCAGGACGCCTCCGATAAAGGCGATTAAAACAGTCAGCAGATTGCCGATTTGCCCCAGAACCGGCATAATAAAATTAGCCAGCGTATTCGCTTTGGCGGAACTTTCGTATAAAGCGGTATTTTTTCCCTGAAAACCGGCTTTCGCCTGTTTTTCATGGCAGAATATTTTAATTACTTTTTGACCGTTCAGCATTTCCTCAATGTAGCCGTTCATATCCGCAGTAGTCGTCTGCTGACCGGAAAAACAGGTAATACTCTTTTTGGAAACAATCAGCGTAATGACGGCGTCGACGGCGGTGATTATTACCACAATCAGCGCAAGCAGACGGCTGTAATACAACATGACGGCAAAGGAGGCAACCGCCGTAATCCCGCAGGCGATCAGCTGCGCCAGCGCGTTGCTGATAAACTGACGAAGCGTATCCGTATCGTTGGTGTAGTGACTCATCACGTCTCCGTGCGTATGCGTGTCGAAATAAGAAATCGGCAGACTCTGCATATGGTAAAACATATCGTCGCGGATATGTTTCAGGCAGCCCTGAGAAATCGTTACCATCATACGGTTATAAAGAATGGTACAGAGTACGCCGATCAGGTAAACGCCTCCCATTTGGAGAATGGCGCGCAGCAGTCCGGAATAATCGGGGGCGTTGCTCGCAAGCATCGGCGTAATATAATCGTCGATGACAGTCTGAGTAAACATGGAGCCCAAAACTCCGGCGGCGGTAGAAAGAATAACCGCCGCGCATACTGCGACGAATGTCAACTTGGAGTTGCGTACGATATAGGAAAGCAGGCGGAAAAGGGTTCCGTGCCGTTTTTGCGTTTTATTCATCAGAATTTCCTCCTTGTTGCTGGGATCTATAAATATCCCGATAGATTTCATTGTGCTCCAACAGATACTCATGATTCCCCACGCCGTCGACACGGCCTTCTTTCAGCACGATCGTAAAGTCCGCGTCCTGCACGGAGGAAATACGCTGTGCGATAATGAGCTTGGTCGTATCCGGAATTTTCTCGCGGAACGCTTTTCGGATTAACGCGTCTGTTTTCGTGTCTACGGCGCTGGTTGAGTCGTCGAGGATCAGGATTTTCGGCTTCTTCAGCAGCGCGCGGGCAATACATAGCCGTTGCTTCTGTCCGCCGGACACATTGGCGCCGCCCTGTTCGATATAGGTATCGTAGCCGTCCGGAAATCGGCTGATAAACTCGTCTGCCTGCGCCAGTTTACACGCTTGAATCATGGCTTCGTCCGAAGCGTTTTCATCGCCCCAGCGCAGATTCTCCTTAATCGTGCCGGAAAACAGCAGATTCTTTTGAAGCGTCATCGATACGGAGTTTCGAATCGTTTCCAGTTTATAGTCTCTGACGTCCACGCCGCCGACCAGGACTTTCCCGGCGGTTACGTCGTAAAGACGGGGAATCAGCTGCACTAAGCTGCTTTTACCGGAGCCGGTTTCCCCGATAATTCCTACCGTAGAGCCGGACGGGATTTTTAAACTGACGTTATGAATACATTCGCCCGTTTTGTCTCTGAAATAATTAAACGATACGCCGTCAAATACGATTTCGCCGTTTTTAACGGTATCGACCGCCCGCGCTTTTTCCGACAAGCTGCTTTTTTCGTTCAACACCTCCGTCATTCGACGTCCGGAGCTGCGCGCTATGGTAATCAGAATCAGGACGACGGAGAACATCATTAACGCCGTCAGAATCTGCATGGCGTAGGCAATCAAACTGGACATTTCGCCGGTAGTCAAAATCGTGTTATGACTGCCGACGATGAGAGACGCGCTTACCCAATAAATCAGGAGCAGACAGGCGTAAACGACCAGCTGCATAACCGGTGAAGAATACGCCATGATTCCTTCCGCCTTTTTAAAGATACGGTACAGCGCGGAGGATGTTTTTCGGAACTTTTCTTTTTCATGTTCCTCTCGCGAGAAGCCCTTTACCACGCGGATGCCGCTGAGATTTTCCTGCACGACCTGATTAAGCTTATCGTACTGCTCAAACACCTTTTCGAAATATTTTTTCGCTCTCATAATCAGAAACGTTAAAGCAATCCCCAAAACAGGGATTAAAATCAAATACATAAAAGCGATCCGCGCGCTGATGGTAAACGCCATGATCAGCGCAAAGATAATCATAAACGGCGCGCGTACCGCGACGCGAATAATCATCATAAACGCGTTCTGGATATTGGTCACGTCGGTCGTTAAACGCGTGACGAGACCTGCCGTGGAAAACTTGTCGATATTGGCGAAGGAAAAGGACTGAATGTTGTTGTACATATCCGTTCTCATATTTCTTGACAGACCGGAAGCCGCGACGGAAGCCGTCTTGGCGGCAATCAGACCGCAGATCAGCGCGATTGCAATACATCCGATCATCGTCCACGCGGTAGAGATCAGGGCTTGGCGATCTCCCCCGTAAATTCCTTTGTCGATAATATCGGACTGCAAAAACGGAACCACAATTTCCAATAACGTTTCCAATGCGGTCAGTATGATTGTTGCGACGGCGGCTGCCCGATATTCTCTCAGGCAGCCCAGGATTTTTTTGACCATTTTTAAACCTCCATTTGTGTTTAGACAGGGAATTCCTGTTGAAACTGAACATCTTTATATTTGCATAAAAAAAGCGCACGCCTTTCGGTATGCGCAAAAAAAACGATACAAAAGGTTACAGCGCTCCTGTATCGTGTCGAAGCCTGACTTCTGTATCGTAGGTTAAGCAATCCTGTTCAATTTT
>CAZGBL010000221.1:0-3522 GCA_964523955.1 uncultured Oscillospiraceae bacterium
CGTTTATTGCAGAATTTGTAGAAGAGGGGATTCCGAAAGAGCGGATCGTAGAGAAGCTGGTGAAGCGATTTGCGCTCGCATCGGAGGATGCAGCGTCACATTATGATAGATTTATCGCAGCGTCGCGGAGCAGATGCTGATGAACGGATGTATATAACAAGCGCCGGGTCGGATGCCCCTCTCCGCTTTAAATAGCTGTTACAGGGTCGAAGAAGAAGAGGGTGTCGGCAAGTCAAAGTGACCTGCCGCCTCCCCTTCTTTTATAAGGATGTGGGAAATATAGTTCGATTTATGGGCGGTATCGTGTTGGTATTGTGCAGCAGTCAGCAGTCTTTAAAGGAAATTTTCAGGGCTGCAGATCTGATGTTACCGACGGATGTTCAATACCTTATATCCACTGTCTTCTACCGCTTTTGTCAGTATTTCGTCCGAGACGTCATTTGAGAGTGTCAGACTGGCTTCATTTTTCGTATGATCTACTTTGGCGTCTACTCCTTCGATTGCGCTGAGCGCTTCTCGAACATGCCTTTCGCAATTATGGCACATCATGCCTTCTATTTCCATCACGGCATCATATTTTTTTCTTCCAAACATTTCTTTTTCCTCCTCGGTGTTTTCCGGAACGTCAGCTGAGGAATCAGCCTGGACGGGAGTTGGCGTGTCGATTTGAAGATCGGCAGTTTTTTGCGTCTCCCTTCCGGATACTATCTTGTTGGGTTTAAATAATTTTAATCTGAGCGCATTTGTTACGACGCAGACGCTGCTCAAGCTCATGGCAGCGGCTCCAAACATCGGATTGAGCTTCAGCGCGAAGGCAGGATAAAGTACGCCTGCGGCGAGAGGAATGCCGATGCTGTTGTAGAAAAACGCCCAGAATAAATTCTGCTTGATATTCCGAATAACCGCTTTGCTGAGCTGGACGGCGGTTACAGCGTCCAGAAGATCGCTTTTCATGAGTACGATGTCGGCGCTTTCAATCGCCACGTCTGTGCCGGCTCCGATGGCGATTCCTACATCGGCTCTGGCTAAAGCAGGCGCGTCGTTGATGCCGTCTCCGATCATGGCGACGGTGTGTCCGGATTCTTGAATTTCTGCGATTTTCTTTTCTTTTTCTTCCGGAAGCACCTGAGCGATAACCTGGCGAATACCCATTCGGTTCTGTATCGCTCTTGCTGTCCGGGCATTGTCTCCGGTGAGCATGATTACGTCGATATTCATATGGTGGAATAATTCTATCGCTTGACGGCTGCTTTCTTTTTCCACGTCCGCTACTGCGATCATACCGATCATTCGGTTTTTCTCTGCGAAGAGAAGAGGCGTTTTACCCTGATCGGCCAATTCGCCGAGTTGTTTTTCCGCAGATTGTACAGATATTCCATTTTCTGTAAGGAAAGCTGCATTTCCGGCAAAATATTCTCTGCCATCCAGCCGGGCTCGGATACCGCGTCCGCTGACAGCGGTAAATTCGTCGAGCGACAGGACAGGTACGCCGTGCTGTTCACCGTAGCTTATGATGGCCTCCGCCAGGGGATGTTCACTCGGCTTTTCGATACTCACCGCGATTTTGACCAGTTCTTCCCGGGATAAGTCGGAGAGTGCGATGACATCTGTGACGACCGGTTTGCCTTCCGTGATAGTTCCCGTTTTATCGAGGACGACGGTATCGATATTGTGGGCGATTTCAAGAGCTTCGCCGGATTTGACGAGAATACCGTTTTCCGCGCCTTTTCCGGTACCTACCATGATGGCTACAGGCGTTGCCAGGCCCAGAGCGCACGGGCAGGAAATGACGAGAACGGCGATACCCACAGAAAGTGCAAATTCAAAAGTGGCGCCTGCGATGAGCCATATAATGAAGGCGGCAGCAGCGATGAGCATGACTGTGGGAACGAAGATCCCGGCGATTTTATCCGCCATCTTTGCAATGGGAGCTTTCGTGGAAGAAGCTTCTTCTACAAGGCGGATGATCTGGCTGAGTGTCGTATTTTCTCCCACACGGGTAGCTTTTCCTTTTAAATAACCGCTTTTGTTTATCGTGGCAGCGATGAGCGCATCGCCGGAATTTTTTTCTACTGGAATACTTTCTCCTGTAATCGCGGATTCATCGACTCCGGAGCTTCCGGATATGACAAAACCGTCTGCCGGTATGCTGCTGCCGGGTTTGACGATAAAAATATCGCCTTCTCGGATTTCGCTGACAGGAATCTCTGTCTCTATGCCGTCTCTTTCTATGATGGCGGTCTTTGGCGCCAGGTCTATGAGCTTTTCTATAGCTTCGCTGGTTTTTCCTTTTGATTTCGCTTCGAGATATTTGCCCAGGGTGATCAGTGTCAAAATCGTACCAGCCGATTCAAAATAGATATCCATGCTGTAGCGGCTGACGAGTTCCGCATCGCCGTGTCCGAGACCGTAGCCGAGACGGAAGATGACGAATATACCATAGATGATAGCAGCCGAAGCGCCGACGGCGATGAGACTGTCCATGTTAGGGCTTCTGTGCGCCAGCGTGCGGAAACCGACTTCAAAGTAGGCTCGATTCAGCCAGACGATGGGCAGCAAAAGTAGAAACTGAGAGAAGGAAAATGCGATAACGTTTTCGTCTCCGTAAAATATATCGTGCATGAAGCCCGGAATGGGCATGCCGAACCAGCCGTGAAACATATGGCCCATGGAGATGAACATGAGCGGAATGAGGAGACACAGAGATACGATAAATCTGAATTTCAGATTTTTAATCTGTTCCTCCTGAGGGGTTGCGGCAGATCCTGAAGCCGGGGCGTTGGCAGCGGCCGGAGCTCCTTTGACGGCGGCTCCGTAGCCTGCCCGGATAACGGTCTGTATGATAGCGTCTTCGCTGGTGAGCTCTTCATCGTAGGAAAGGCGCATGCTGTTTGTGAGCAAATTGACGCTGACATCCGATGTACCGTCTATTGCCGATACACATTTTTCTACTCGAGAGGAGCAGGCAGAGCAGGTCATTCCGGTGATAACGAAATTCTGTTTTTTCATTAAGATGCCCTCCGATAAATTATAGTAAGTCGATGATTATTATTTCAGCAGTTTTTCCATAACATGCGTCAATTCTTCAATTCTTTCATCGCGATTTGACGCGTCAGTCTCTTTTAAAATACAGCTGTTCATATGAGCCAGCAGAATCTCTCTGTTTACTTTTGTTAAAATAGCCTGCGTCGCCATAATCTGATTGGAAATGTCGATACAATACCGATCCTGCTCGACCATTTTTAAAATACCATCCAGTTGCCCACGGGCTGTTTTCAGCAATTTCTCGATTTTATTACTGTCAGCTTTCATGCTGAGGCCTCCTTTATGACCATACCCCTGTGGGGTGTTGACAATTTTAAAATATACCGTTTTTTTTTATATGTCAATCACAAAAAAGAAATTATGGAATAGAATTATAGATGTTATTTAACGAGGTACATATAACAAGCGCCAGATGTCCCCGCTTCTGTAAGCGGCGGCTTCCCTTTCCGGGTTTCGGCGGTGGGTAATCATCCCCCC
>CAZGBL010000222.1:0-3503 GCA_964523955.1 uncultured Oscillospiraceae bacterium
TTCAGCTTCTCTGCATACATTATATTGACACATTTATTAGACTTAAATACTATATATGGTGTCGCATATCACTTTGCAATGAGTTTTCGGACACCCTGCCGCCGAAACCCGGCAGAGCGGAAGCTCCTGGCGCTTGCTGCAGGCGTTGGCGTCGTCCTTGACAAGCAAGCTTGTCAGGAGCTCTGCTCCGCTTTAAAGATGTCAGACGCAGAAGATGCCGGCGGAACGGGTGATATTACCGTCATTCGCTTCTGCGATAACAGGAAAGAACGAGGATTTGTTGAAAGGAGAAGACAATGTCTGTAATCGATAAAAAGCATCCGGAGAGATACGATACTCCGAAAGAAAAGTTCGCACTCGATATCGAAAATCTCGATAATTTTGTATATGATATGCAGCACTGCATCAAATGCAAGGGCTGTTACTGGGTAGATCACACTTATATGCCGGGCATGAAGCATTCTGTCAGATGTCCGAGCAACCTCTGGAAGGAGTTCGATTCTTACGGCGCCTTCGGTAAGATGAGAATCGGGCTGAAAGTGAATGAGGGCGCAATGGAATGGAGTGACCATTTATTAGAACTGATTTATGCGGATCCTCTCTGCGGCGCCTGCGATGTGGGCTGTAAGAGAAATCTCGATTTAGAGGTTGGTCTGACGCTGGAGGCGCTGCGGGTGAAGGCGGTGCAGGACGGCGCAGGTCCCCTGCCGGTACATAAAGACATAACGGCGTCGATTCTTGAAACCGGAAACTGTTATGGGGCGAAAAAGGATCGTACCGCCTGGATGGACGATACCGTCAAGTCTGCGCAGAAGGCGGATATCCTGTATTTCGTAGGATGCTCGTCTTCCTATGAGAATGGGGAAATTCCGAGAGCCGTAACAAAGGTTCTTCAGAGCGCCGACATTCCATACATGCTCATGAAGGAGGAAGCCTGCTGCGGTAATATCATTTTTTCCGTGGGAATGGTGGATGAGGCGAGAAAAATCGCGGAGAAAAACGTGGAGATCGTCAGAAATTCCGGAGCGAAGGTGCTGATGACAGGGTGCGCGGAATGTTACCGCATGTGGAAGGTCGATTATCCGAAGCTTTTGAACATCCGTACTGATGCGTTGGGCTTTGAAGTAAAACACTTTATCGAGGTGGCGGACGACGCGCTGGCAGAAGGAAAGCTGAAGCTCACCGAGCCGGTGAATCAGACGATTACATATCATGACGCGTGCAACGTCAGCAGAAACTGTGATCCGTGGGAACCGTACGAAGGCGAGCGGGGCTGGATGGGGACCATCGAACCGCGCCTGGCCCGCAGAAGAGGGAGAGAAGGTCTTTATGAGCAGGCGAGAAATCTTCTGTATGGGATACCGGGGTTAGACCTGGCGGAGATGCCGAGAATGAAAGAAAATTCTCTCTGCTGTGCGGGAGGAAGAGGAACGAAGCAGGCATTTCCGGAACTGGCGGAATTCGCTGCCAGAGATCGGATCGAGGAAGTGAAATATGTAGGAGCAGAAGCAGTCATATCCGCCTGTCCGTGGTGTAAGAGCAATTTCAGTGAGACGGCGAAAAAAGACGGCGAGAGTATCGGTATTCTGGATATCGCTGAGCTTTTGGCGAAAGCAGTGAAGTAGGAACGGAGAAAAACTGGCTCTATAGAGGCAGTGTAAAGTGGTCTGCAATAAATTGGAATCGGAAATAGGTTCCTGAAGAAGGAGGATATCATATGAGCATAAACAGGTATGCATATAAAGCCATCGAAGCCATCGTTGGCGCAAATTATATTACTGACGATCCAGTGGACTGCGAAGGGTACCGTTCCGGTCCGGGCGGCTATGAGAGCGGAACGGGCTACGAGCGGGTGATGACCAGACTTCCGGGAGCTGTCGTCATGCCCCGCACCACAGAAGATGTTCAGAAGATCGTGAAGATCTGCGGCAGGTACGGACTTCCATTCGTACCGTATTCCACAGGATTTTACGGACCGAGATCTCATCCTCACATGGACAATGAGCTGATTATCGACATGAAGCGCATGCGCGATTTTGAAATCGATGAAAAGCATTTTTTTATCACGGTGCAGCCGGGCGTCATCTATTCTCAGATTCAGCAGGAATGTTTTGAAAAGGGCGCTTATGTGGTCATCGGCGGCGGCGGGGCGCAGACTTCCGCTGTAGCAAATCTGCTCAACGACGGATGGTCGCCGCTGAGCTTTCGGGTGGGCCTTCCTCAGAGAAGAATTCTCGGGATGGAAGTCGTCATGCCTGACGGTGAAATCGTAAAAATGGGTTCCTTAGCAGACGGAGAAGATCCGTTCTGGGGCGAGGGCATCGGACCGGACCTGAGAGGAATTATGCGAGGCTATACAGGACTTTTAGGCTGTTTGGGCATCTGCACAAAAATGGCGATAAAGACGCTGCCGTTTCAGCCGGTGATTCCGAAGCCTTCCGGAATTTCTCCTGAGACGGCGCTGCAGCTGGATCCGAAACGCGTCAGATGGATCAATTTTACCATGCCGAGTCTGGAATCCATCGAACAGGCACATATCATGATCGGAAACGCCGAAATCGGCGGCGCTGTCACAAAAGTACCTACGTTTTGGAGAGCTATCGCTAAGGCGGAATGCAAAGAGGATTTCTGGGATATCTGGCTGAAAGAGACCGAAGAGTCGGTGGCGAATTTCTTTCTGGTCAGAGTTCTTCTCATCGGCTATACTTCAGAAGAGCAGATGGAGTATGATTATCACGTTCTCTGCGATATCATCGAGGAACTGGGCGGTAAAGAACGCCGAACGAAGCCTTCCGATGAATCCTGGTTTAAAAACGCCGATTCTGCGGGAATGTGGCTGATGACGGGTTCTTACGTATCCGTGGATTATGTTATGGATACGTTTACCCAGGCGTTTCAACAGGGGGCGAATTACAGAGATCTGAAGGATAAATACACTCCGCCTCTCATGCCTGACTGTAAGGATTTAGGCTGGTTCCAGAGCTGCGAGATGGGGCATCTGGGATATTACGAATATCTGATCTACTGGGATCAGAGAGAAGACACCGACGGCATGGATCAATTCTACGTGGAAAGCGCTAAGATGAATATCGAAAACGGATGCTATCCGGCGCTTCTCAGCTCTCATCAGCCGCTCTATCTGACGGGTCCGGCTTACGGTCCGGGGTATCATCAGTGGATTCTCGATCTGAAAGCGGTCTTCGATCCTCAGTGGATCTGCCACCCGCCGCTTCCGCTGGCCCACGACGAATTTGTGAAGAGAGCTCCTTGGATGCAGAAGGTGAAAACCTGGGAAACTCCGGAGGAATTTCCATATCCTGAAAAACTGAAGGCGAAGATGGGCTGATCTGTCTTTTTCGCAGACAGACTGCAGCCGTGACGAGGATGCGTTTGAAATAACAGAGAAAAATCCGGGCGGTTTGTCCGGATTTTCTATCTGTATTTTTAGCGGAAACATATGACGTAATGCGTACTATTTGTTATAATAACAAGCGCCAGATGTC
>CAZGBL010000223.1:0-3470 GCA_964523955.1 uncultured Oscillospiraceae bacterium
ATCTCGATTGCTTTTCTTGATTTGTCTTTTTTTTTATCTTATTATTAATTAGGAATATAATCAAATAAATTCAGAATATTTTAGGACACTTTATGAATCATTACTCTATTCGCGTCGATATGGACGAAATTTTATCCTGGATCGGCGTAAAAACAACAAATACACAGATTTCGGCTGCAGCGGGTAAAAAAGCGCAGCATAGGGATACGATGGACATCTCATCCACGGCAGAGCATACTGCATCGGAAGAATTACATGACAAAGAAAACGGCCTCGATCCCAATCTAATAGAACAGATACAGAAAGCCGCACGTCAGATCGAATCGGATTCTGCAGCAAGATATACTTACGCATTATTCGATATCGAAAAAAATCGGGACGGACAAGGTGAGCAGGATGGCATGAATGGCGATTCAGATCACAGGATAAAATTAAAAGGCTCTTCTTTAGTGCTTACAGGCTGTGATATTTCAGATCTGCTCCGCGAATGTGAACGCTGCATTCTCCTCGCTGTAACCATCGGCAGTAAAGTGGATCGTACTTTAAGAAAAGCGCAGATTTCCAGCATGTCGGATGCTCTCATTTTGGATTTTTGCGCCAGCAGCGCTGTAGAGGACCTGTGCAATCAGATCAATTCTGATCTGGAAGATGAATTTGAATCGAAAGGCTTTTTCCTCACCGATCGTTTCAGCCCAGGGTATGGAGATCTTCCTATCGAACTGCAGCGGGATATCTGTCGCGTACTTCAGACGGACAAACGTCTGGGTCTGATGGCAAACGAGAGCAATATGCTGATTCCTTCAAAATCGATCACCGCAGTGATCGGCATTTCACACGATCCGCAGCCGAAAAAGATCAGCGGCTGCGCTAATTGTAAAATGAGAGACACTTGCATTTTAAGAAAGGCGGGCAGAACCTGTGAATAAGTCAGAGATTGTCAACGATATTTTCAGCAGTGAAGTCATTTTTCTCGACGGCGCCATGGGTACGATGCTTCAGCAGAGCGGTCTAAAACTAGGAGAACGACCCGAGGTTTTATGCATCACCAATCCGGATACCATTGAAAATATCCATAGAATGTATATCGCCAGCGGAAGTGATATTGTATACACGAACACATTCGGTGCGAACGCCCACAAGCTGGCAGGAACCGGATATGAAGTGGACGAAATCGTTACCGCCGCTGTAAAAGCAGCAAAACGCGCAGTTGAGAAAGAGAAGAAAGACTCCAAAAACGCTTATGTCGCTTTAGACATCGGACCCATCGGGGAGCTTTTGGAACCCTATGGGACACTGAAATTTGAAGAGGCATATGAAATCTTTAAAGAGATGATTCTCGCCGGACAAGCTGCAGGAGCGGATCTCATCGTGTTTGAAACGATGACCGATTTATATGAAGTCAAAGCAGGCGTGCTTGCAGCAAAAGAAAATTCTGATCTTCCCGTTTTCGTCACGATGACGTTTGAAGCGAACCATCGCACATTTACAGGCTGCAGCGTAGAGGCGATGGCATGCACGTTGGAAGGTCTGGGTGTCGATGCCATGGGAATCAACTGCTCTCTTGGACCTGACGAAATTTTTCCCATCGCACAGAAACTTGCAGAAAATACGGCGCTGCCCATCATAGTGAAAGCTAATGCAGGGCTTCCGGATCCTGAGACAGAAACATATAATGTTACTCCGGAACAATTTGCAGAGTCTATGAAACACTACGGGAAAATCGGCCTCAAATTCGTAGGAGGATGCTGCGGTACTACACCTGACTATATCATTGCCATCCGTAAATCATTAAAAGATGAAGTTGTAAAGCGCCGAACACCTGTAAGAAAAAGCCGCATCTGCACTCCTACAACAGTAGTGACTATCGATGGGGTCAGAGTCATCGGCGAGCGCATCAATCCCACGGGGAAAAAGCGGTTTAAGCAAGCACTCATCGAAAGCGACATGGATTACATCATTTCTCAGGGCATCGAGCAGGCGGAAGCCGGAGCCGATATTCTGGACGTCAATGTAGGTCTTCCGGAAATCGACGAGCCTGAGATGATGGTTCGTACGGTCAAGGAACTGCAGGCTGTGCTCGATCTGCCGCTTCAGCTGGATTCTTCTGATTCTAAAGCCATCGAAGCGGGATTGCGAGTATATAACGGAAAACCCATCGTGAACTCCGTAAATGGAGAACCTGAAGTGATGCGCCGGATTTTTCCTCTGATTAAAAAATACGGCGCATCCGTCGTAGGATTGGCATTGGATGATAATGGAATTCCTGCAAAAGCGGAAGACCGTTTTGCCATCGCAGAGAGAATTGTCCGTACAGCTCAGGAGTACGGCATTCCAAAAGAAGACGTATTCATCGACTGTCTGACGCTTACGGTTTCCGCACAACAAAAGGAGGCCGCTGAAACACTGAAGGCCGTCCGCATGGTAAAAGAGCGACTGGGCGTTCACACGGTTCTGGGCGTATCTAACATCTCATTCGGGCTGCCTTACCGCGATCTGATCAATCATTCCTTCCTCATGCTTGCCATGGGAAACGGCTTAGATCTTCCCATCATCAATCCAAATGCAGAGTCCATGATGAACGCAGTCATGGCATTTAATGTCCTCAATAATCAGGATATTGACAGCATGAAATATATCGAAAAATTTGCAGACTATACCCCTCCGCAAAAAATGGCCGCCGGTTTCTCAGCTTCTCATAGAACCGATGGTACTGCGGAAAGCCCACAGGGATCATCTGCTGCTTCGAGCTCGATTTCCGATAAGCCCGGCAGTCAGGAAAGTCTTCTGGATCATGCGATCGACAAGGGTCTGAAAGAAGAAGCTGCACGAGCAACGACTGCTCTTCTGGAGACAGAAGACGAAATGACAATTGTGAATACCTTTCTCATTCCGGCTCTCGACAGAGTCGGAGCAAGGTTTGAAAATGGAAAGATATTTCTTCCACAGCTTCTGAATTCCGCCGCTGCAGCCAGCGAAGCGTTTGAGGTTATAAAAAAGAGAATGGCCGTCACCGGTTCTGCAGGAGTTTCAAAAGGAACGATCATCGTAGCCACAGTGAAAGGGGATATTCACGATATCGGAAAAAATATCGTCAAAGTAATATTGGAAAACTATGGATACCGTGTCATCGATTTGGGTCGTGACGTTCCACCGGAAAACGTGGTGGAGACCGCTATTAAAGAAAATGTAAAGCTGATCGGCCTGTCCGCTCTTATGACTACTACCTTACCGAGTATGGAACAGACGATTGCCGCTCTGCGTGAAAGCGGACATGACTGTAAAATCATGGTGGGAGGTGCCGTCCTAACACCGGATTACGCAGAAAAAATCGGCGCCGACTTTTATGCAAAAGATGCGAAGGAATCTGCAGATATTGCAAAAAAAGTTCTGGGATGACAAAAAAGTCAAAGAAAAATAAGATTGAAACAAACAATGAGGTACGACGATCGTTACTGCCGGGTCAGAGATTC
>CAZGBL010000224.1:0-3425 GCA_964523955.1 uncultured Oscillospiraceae bacterium
TAGCAGTTGCTTCATTCTATATTTCTTCGGGGCGTTTTTCAAAACGGTTTTCAAAACCACTCATCCGTTTCTCGTGACAGGCTCCTCATAGCCTGATGTGATTACGGACACCCTTGATGTTCGGCTATATCCTTCCCACTGTCGGGCGGATTAGGGACTTTCACCCCTTAGAAACGTGCGCCGCCAGGCGCACATAAAAACGGCGCGGAATAAATCCGCGCCGCTTTTCATTAATAGCACATAAACTCTATCAAAAATGATTTTTACTGACAAAACTCACGATTTATTTCTTTGCCTTTGACATCGCTCTGTAAACAAATGAGAGAACGAAGCCTACGATTGCGAGTACGAGTGCGATTAAGATGGCCTTTCCGTAGGTCTGAGTTGCCGCATACTGACTCTGCATGATCATAGGTCCAAGTACTCCGGCTACGCCGAATGCGATGAACATGATACCATAGTTTACACCGTTATTCTTCATACCGAACTGTTCTGCTGTGAAACCTGGATAAACGCCCATGAAAGCGCCGAAGCAGAAGCCTACGAAGCAGATACCGAGGACGAAGAGAGACTTGCTCGGATCGCCGATACCGGATTTATAAACTAAAGCCAAACCTACTACTGCGAGAACCAGACAAGCTGTCAGAGTATTGATTCTGCCAATCTTGTCAGAGATAAAGCCGCAGAGTACACGGCCAGCTGCATTGCATAATGCCAGTACGGATACGATAGTAGCTGCTGTTGCAACGTCCAGCTTGATCATATTCTGAGATACTGCAGAGCACTGAGAAATCGTCATGAGGCCGAAGAATGCGCCGCATATGAGCATGATAAAGAGAACGTAGAAGATAGGGTCTTTGATCATCTGAGACCATGTCTTATCTTCAGGACCCTTCTGGCCTGCTGCAGGTGCCGGCGGAGTATAACCTGCAGGAATGAAATCTGCAGGACAAGTAGTGATCAGGAATGCACCTACACAGATAACTACGAGGTAAATAATGCCTAATACCTTAAACGTAGATGCAACGCCCATGCTCTGAACCATCATACGCGCTACCGGAGCGAGAATTACAGAACCAAGACCATATGTAGCTGTCGTAAGACCGCCGACCATACCCTTCTTATCCGGGAAGAACTTTACGGTATTTCCGATAGTACAACTATAAACGAGTCCCATACCTAAACCTAAAATAATACCGTAAGCGAAAACGAGGAATCCCAGACTCTTAGAGAAACCTGCCAGGAATGCGCCGCCGCCGAACATGAGACCGCCGACAAATACTACCCACTTTGGTCCTAACATATCGTTGATTTTACCACCAGCGATCATCGTAACAGGACCTACTGCATTACATATTGTGAATGCGAGCGCCGCTGGCTTGCCGATTACCTCAGCCCATGGACCAGCGAATACGCTCCATGCGTATCCAGTACCGATAACAATATTGACAATACAACTTACTACCAGTACTACCCATCTTTTTTTGTTGTAATCCATAACATATCTCCTTTCTACAAAATATGCTTAGATCGATACCGATATTCCATCGATATATTTGTGGGGGACTGCCGAAAAAGCAGCCCCTCACAGGAGAGTTTGTTATTTGAGACCCTGACAAAAGAATAGTCTTAAATAACGTTGGCTGACAAAAGTAGTTTATATTAATGCACTAATCAAAACTCTTAACATATATTGACGTTCCCTGAACGTCCTCTGACGTCTTTTCCTTTCCGGTCATTTTATGTAATATGGCTCCAGCCTCATAGACCTGATCGGATTTCCGTCTCTTCATGCCCGCTGCTCTTGTGCTCTTCAGCTGGCCATAGAACAGCCAAATTAAATTTGTTTTATTTGTATGCGAATCTTTGAGATTCACATACTTTATGTTATAATAAATGTTGAAAACAGATCCGCTGACGGTGCTGTAGTGTGGCGTTACCGCATCCGTCACCGTATAAGCGTCTTCTGCTTTCGGCGGAATCCGGACTGCTGCGGTTTGCCAGTCATATTCCTGTCATTTATTGAATACTGTTTTTTTATGCCATCTTTCAAACCTGGGATCTAAAAACCTTGGCTTGTTAACTTAATAGTAAAATGATTTGGGCAAAATGACAATGCTTACTTTTTTGTAAGTAAGCTACCTGCAGGTAGCCAGTTACCTAATTATTTGTAAACATATATTAAGTTATCATATTTTATGTACACAAATTAAAATGGGCAGAGCTCCTGACGGGCTCGCTTGCCGAGGATGACGCGAACGCCTGCAACAAGCGTCATGAGCTTTCGCTCAGCCAGGTTTCTGCGGGGAGGAATGATTAACCCAACCGCTGAAAATCGAAAATGGAACCCGCCGCACACAGAAGCGGGGGACCATCCGGCGCTCGTCATATGGTTGAATGATGGCTGAATGGCAAAGGAGAGTTTGAGGATGTCTAAAATTCAAAAAGGTGAGTTCCCTTACGGCCACTTTTTCAAAATGATCAGCGGTAAATGGAAACCGTATATCTTAGTGGCGATCGACTATGAAGGAAGTATCAGATTCAACGCGATTCTGAAATTCTGGGGTGAAATCTCCAGCAAAGTTCTCTATCAAAATCTAAGAGAATTAGAAGAAGATCAGCTGATCTGCCGTTTTTCCGATCCTGACATCAAACAGCATGTGGAATATCGTCTTACCGAAAACGGAAAGCGCATCATGCCCGTCATCAAGGAAATCTACAAATATTCTATCGACGATATGATCGACAAGGATATTCTGATCGACTCCCGCGCGTTTGATTACTATAATCCTGCTCACAGAAATGAGGATCAGAAAAAGGAAAAAAACGCGGAAAAGGATACGGCGGGTTCTGCAAAATCGACTGCGGCAAAAGCTGCAGCCCCGAAATCAACGGCGAAAACTACTTTAAAAGAAACAGACGCCTCTACAAGATCGAAAACAGAAAAAGCCGAAAAAATTTCAAAAAATTCCGACGAACCGGAAACTCCAGTTCCAGATTCTGAAGAATTGTCTGAGGATGCTGTAGACAATGTCGCCTGAAAGGTCTGCTGTAAGTTAAATCAAATTAGATTAAATTAAAGAAGCTTTATCAGCAAGAGGTTATTCATCTGCTGCAAAACGTTTTCATGAAAATAATTTCTACAGAAATCATTTTCATGAACAAAAATTATTTTTACAAAATGCTGAAAATAGCGGGAGAAACCGTGAGCTTTTCGCGATTTCTCCCGCTAAATTATCAGGCCGATTTTTTCAAAAATCTATTTTGCAGCAGAGCTTCAAGTACAGGCTTAGGCGTATGGCCCGGCCGCAGGCAAAACGGTCAGCCATGGGAAAGGACATAGGAAGCATTCTTCAGAAATATTCTTCGACATATCTAAAAGATCATAAATAGAAACCTTTAATACATCCGCCAAATATTTTAAT
>CAZGBL010000225.1:0-2057 GCA_964523955.1 uncultured Oscillospiraceae bacterium
AAAAAATGAAAAAGGAATGTCTTATATTAGGCGGGCTGGTGCCCGATGTGTATTATAATGTGAGCCGCTGGCCCGACCGCGGCCAGGACGGGTTTCTTTCGGATGAGACGGTCGTGGTGGGCGGCTGTGCGGTCAATATGGCGGTTACGGCGGAAAATCTGGGCGTGCGGGCTCATGTGGCGTCGTGTGTGGGCAGCGACGAAACCGCCGATATGTTAGCGGGATATCTGAAGCGGCACGGTCTGTCCGACCGGTTTGTGAGGCGGACAGAGGGTGCCAGCGGCAAATGTCTCGTATTTATTGAGCCGGATGGAGAACGGACCTTTCTGACGCAGAAGGGAGCGGAAGGTCTCTTTCCGAAAGAGCTGGCGGAGTCGATCTTAGCTGATGATTACGCGGCGGCAGGCGTCACCGGCTACTATCTGCTCAATGATGACGCGGAGCGTATTATGGAAGTGATCGAGGCTCTTCACGAAAGAGGAACGAAGATTCTTTTCGATCCGAGCCCTCTCGTAGGAGAGATTCGACGCGATATTTTGCAGCGCGTGGCAGCTGCCAGCGATATTATGACGCCAAATGTGACGGAATTGGCTGTACTTGAAGAATTTATAGATCGCAGGCGTCAGATTCTGATCGTCAAAAGCGGATCTTCCGGAGGCACGGTCTATACGCCAGAGGGGTCTTTTCCTTACGAAGCGGAAAAGTGCGATGCGGTAGATACGACAGGAGCTGGAGACAGCTTTTCCGGAGCGCTGCTCTATTCCATTGTAAATCATCTGGAGCTGCACGATGCGGTGCGTCTTGCTGCAAAGTGCGCGGCGAAGACGGTGACTGTTTTAGGACCGCACGGCTTCTGGAAATGGGACGAATCCATGGTTTAAATCGGGCGTCGGCCAGCGAGCAAATCGGCATACAGGAAAATCGGCATACAGGAAGAGTTCTGCAGTCAACGGTTTGCAGATAGAAGGAGGAATCGATTGTTAGACAGAGCATACGGAGCGTTGGTAGGAGGTGCCATCGGTGACGCCATGGGAATGCCGGCGTCTTTTTTGACGAGAACGCAGATTGAAAAGAGTTATGGATATATTCACGATTTTCTCGAACCGGAGAAGGACGTTCAAAGCTATCACGGCAGCCTTCAGGCGGCTGAGATAACAGACGATACGATGGAAAGCGTCATCATCAGCGATATTCTGATTCAAAACGGTGAATTTACGGAAGATGCTTTTAATAAGGCGATGAAAACATGGGCCATCGAACAAAAGATGCTGGAAAGCACGGTCATCGGACCCTCTACGAGAAGATATCTCACCGCTATCATCGAAGGAAAGGATCCGAAGGAAACGTCGGGTTTGGGAAATACCAACGGCAGCGCCATGCGCGTTGCGCCCATCGGCGTAAAATATCACTATGATCTGGCCAAATGTATGGAAGCGGCGGCGGCATCTTCTCTTCCGAGTCACGGCAGTAAGCCTGCCGTAGCGGCAGCCTGTGCGGCAGCGGCGGCGGTGGCCGGCGGGGTAGCCGGCGGTTATTCCGCTGTAGAAATCATGCGGATTGCCTATGAGGCAGCCGTATTCGGTGAATCGAAGGGAGCGGAGATCACAGCCCCTTCTGTATCAAAGCGAATTCTCATGGCGGAACGGATCGTCGATGAAGCCGGGAAAACAGATATACGAAATATCATAGACGAACTGGTGGGGATTTTTGGCGCCAGCATGTTCGCATATGAATCGGTGCCTGTCGCACTGGGTATCTTCTATGCGGTAAACGGCAGCGCAAAGGACGGGATTTTAGCGGCGGTCAATGCAGGAGACGACGCCGATACGAACGGCGCGATCTGCGGTAATATCTGCGGCGCGTATTCCGGAGCGAAGGCTCTGCCGGAGGAGTGGTGCAGCCGTGTACAAAAGACGAGCTGTCTCGATCTGAAAGCTACGGCTCAGAAGCTGATCGAGCATGTATAATAAGCGCCGGATGTCTTCTGCTTCTTTTCAGAATGAATCTTGGATTAAATAGCAATCTAATGTATAACGAGCGCCGGATGTCCCCCTGCA
>CAZGBL010000225.1:2157-3394 GCA_964523955.1 uncultured Oscillospiraceae bacterium
TGATGTGGGCGCTTCTGATGTGGGTGTTTCTGATCGTTCCGGGCGAATCGGCGTAGGAATAAAGCGTTTTACGAAACTTCCTTTTCCGCGATTTCTGATGTAGAAGAAGCCCAGAAGGGAAAATACCAGAGCGCCGATAAAGTTGACGAAAAGATCGCACATCGTATCGACGATACCGATATCGATGTATCCGCCCAGCCCTAAGGATTGCTGCGTACCGTCTGCTTTTACGATGATGACGTCGCGGATTTGATCCACCGCCACCGGAGAGGCGCCGCCGGATGGATCTAAAAGTACCGTATGGAATGACTGGACAATCGTATCTTTTTGCATATCCATCTGAAAGAAATAGTCCATAGTAAATTCAAAAAATTCCCAAATGACGCCGACCGTCATGGAGAAGCAAAAAGCGAATAGCGCCAGATAAAACGGAGAAAGCGAAAATTTAAACCGGTCGTTGCGGTTCAGAATGTCGATCAGAGAAAAACCGATGGCGGCACATAAAAATCCGTTTAACGTGTGAAGCATCGTATCCCACGCCGGGAATGCCGTGTAATATGACCGGATTTCGCCGAGAATTTCGGCAGCGTAAATAAAGAGAAGGATGATGATCTCCAAAGCGTCCGGTATATCGATTTTCAATTTGTGTTCGATGAGGGATGGAATCGTAAACAGAAGCAGCGTAAGGACGCACAGCATGACGTTTTCAAAATTTCGATTGAAGACCTGTGCGATGAGTATGGCGATGACAGAGATTCGCAGCAGAAGATAGACGGCCTTTATCAGTTTCCTCGATCCGGCTTTTTGCCCTTTTCCACGGGGCGGAAGGTTTTTCTGTGACGTCCTGTCAGTCATAATAGAATCCTCCTATATCGATAAGCGTTTTTGCGGTATACAGCTTCCCCTGCGCATTTTTACTGTATTTTATCGCATAGGTCAAATACCGGGACGGCGCGAACGCCATCCATATCGTCGCCGCAATTCCAGGGCGATATTTTCCGCGCAGTAAAAACGTAATAAAAAAACGAAACCGCAGAGTGCGATTTCGTTTTTTGGTGCACGCGAGAAGATTCGAACTTCCACGGAGATTAATCCACACGGACCTGAACCGTGCGCGTCTGCCAGTTCCGCCACGCGTGCATCTTATACATCAGGTATGCTCGCCCGATTACCAAATCATGATACAATGCTTTGATAGATTTGTCAACGAAAATTTATAGAAGAATCATAGAAAAAA
>CAZGBL010000226.1:0-3343 GCA_964523955.1 uncultured Oscillospiraceae bacterium
GAAGAGACGCTGGACATCGCAGGTTATCTTGCGTCGGTTGATTATATTCTTTATTCAAATGATAATGTTGTTCTGAATGTGAAGCTGACGGATTCGGTCGGCAGTGCGATCACGTCGGTAACTGTCACGGTGAGAGCGGCAGTGGCTGTGGTAAACAGCGATGGTTCGGTAAAATACCATATAGGCGACACGGTATCCGCCGCGCAGACGTCTTCCTCCGGAAGCGTGAGCGTAGGTGGCAATCTGACGAAGGGCGGAAAGTATTATCTGGAGCTTTCCAATCTCCCAACAGACTGCTATGGCATACAGCGGCTTTATTTCTCTGTGAATGACAGTGGAGTCCTGGAATTTGATTCCGGCATGACTGTGCAAAATGGTACACTGACAATTAAACTGTATAAAAGCGAAGATGCGTCATCTGCGCAGGGGACGGCGCTGCTTACCGTGATGAAAGCTGCTGCGTCTGGTGGCGGTGCATCGGACAGTGCTGTATCGGATGCTGTGTTTGTGCTTAAGGATTCCACAGGGAAGATCATCAAGGATTCATCCGGCAATCCGAGCTATTACATCCATTATCAGGGAACGCCGGTTTTACTGACGGGCCTGGCTGCGGGGACGTATTACATATCACAGATATCTACGGATGATGGGTATCAGATCGCGGAGGATACGGAATTTACGATAAACGAAAGTGCGGCAACAAATCCGGTAGGAGTAAATATTAAGAATTATGCGGCATCTGGTCTCAATGCGCTCGATGTCACTGCCCGGGCATACGGCAACGGACAGCTCCTGACAGCCGAAGAAGGTATGAAAACAAAGTACTATGCTGCATTGTTCCGTGATCAAGAGGCAGCATCCAGAGTAAGCGCGGTGCAGGTGTTTACTTTCGCTGCGAATACGCAGAGCAGTAACACGATTGCATTCAGCGGTCTGGAAAGCGGGACATATTATCTTGTGCCGACAAATGAGCTGGGGGAACCGCTGACCGATGTTTCCTGGCAGATTACCGATACGACTGCGGCGGAAGCGGAAATAACAGGCGGCGTCAGCTTTGACTCTGCGACAGGTTCAGGTGTGACAAAGAACGCGCTGCTGAAATATAAGTTTGTGGTGGATGATACGGCGGATACGTATCCGGACGGAGATTTCAGCTACACAGCGACGATCGAACTGACTAATAAGCTTCTGAATTATGACGGGACGGCGATGGCGGGCCAGTCCGGAGATGTATTCAGTGTGGAGCTGTATGAGGATGCGGAGCATACAAAGAAGATTACATCGATACCGATTAAGTTTGATATGGAGGGAAAGGAATCGGCGAGCCAGACCTATACACTGAAAATGACATCAGGGAAAGCGGATTATTATCTGGCGGAAGCCCAGACAGGGCAGACGCTGTATACCGTCAGCTTTTCTCCAAACAGTGACGGAAAGATTTCTGTGACATGCGGCTCGAACCTGGTGGCAAAAGCAGAGATTCAGAACAGACTGAACGATACAACGGTTCATTTCCGTCTGCTGGACAGCAGTTCCGGGGAATATATTTCCGGAGTCACGATGGTTGTAAAGGACGGAAACGGAAAGATCGTCTATAATAATGGCAAGGCGCTCGTCTTTAAATCCAAAAGCAAGGACTATGTCGTGACGAATGTCCTGACGGCGGGGCAGACGTATTATCTGTCTCAGGTATCTGCTCCTTCCGGCTATGCGCCGTCTGCTGATATTTCCTTTGAAGTACAGCGCGGTCTGCTGACGGAGGTTTCGATGTATGCTGACAGCGCCGTATCGACGAACTATACCGTTACGGTGACGAAGCAGGTTTACAGCGGAGAGCATCAGGTATATGCGCAGGACAATACAAGCGGGACTTATGCGGCAAAAGGAAAGTATACTTTCTACGCGGCGCTGTTCGCAGACGCAGCCCGTATACAGAAGGTCAGCGATGTCCAGAAGATCACGGTGAAGGGGCTGGGCGGCTCTGTGGAATTTAAAAATCTTGCCGGCGGCACGAAATATTATGTGGCCGAGACAGACCAGTACGGGGAGCCTCTGGAATCTACCGGCACACGGGTGATCAAATATGCGGACAGCGGTGTCGTTACCACATCGTCATCAAAGCGATCAACGGTCATCCAGAACGTTTACAGCGGCCTTCCTGCAGGATATCGCTACACGGCAAGGCTCACGCTTACAAAAAAAGTGGTGAACGCTTCCGGTGAGGCATCCGGTGTGACGGAAACCTTCTATGCGGGAATCTTCCGAAAAGCGGATTACAGCGATACTCCGACGATCATCAAGCTTGACCTGCAGAATGCTTCTTCGACGTATGCCAGCAGACGGATCCTGCTTCCGAATTCCGGAGAGACGACATATTATATTGCCGAAGTGGACGCGGACGGTTCCAGAGTGGACGAGGATACATTTGGATATACTGTAAATATCAGCGCCCCGACGCTGAAGATCACGGCTGGCGATGATGCATCCGTTACCATTACAAATAAGGCAAAATCTTCCAAGGTGACGCTCTATCTGACAAAAAAGGTATACGAGGGAGTGACACAGAAGGCGGTCAGTGAAACCTTCTATGCGGGGCTGTTCAAGGATAAGAATTTTACGCAGCTTTATACGAAACCGATCCCGCTGCAGCTGAACGGCAAAAGCGAACTGACGCTGAAGCTTTCTCTGAATCTTGGCTCCGCTTCCAAGGCTAATATTTATATTGCGGAGGTGGATCAGAACGGAAATGTGATCAAAAATGAAGAAGCGTTTGGCTATGAGATCAAAATTGTCAATTCTACCGCTGCATTCACGCAGGAAAAGAGGGAGATACAGACGATTCTTCTGAACTCCGTATATGGCTCTGTAACTGATGCTGACTGGCAGCAGATCCTGGGTTCAGACGGCAATGATATTGGAGATATCGGAGGAGTTTCAGGAAATGGTGAGGTCGGTGAGGCAGCCCAGACCGGAGACGACACCCCGATCGCACTGTACGTGGCTTTGATGGCAGCGGCAGCGGCGCTGATCGCAGCCGTACTGCTCCTGAAAAAGAAACGCAGATAAAAAGGCCGCGCAGAAAAAGATAATACAGGATGGGAACCGGTTTTTGGATTTCCACCCTGTATTTTTGTCCGGAAATGCTGGGGCGATTCTTCGATCCCCTCGCCTTCAGGAAAATGTGCAGCCCTGAGATCTGAAGAAAACCTGAGCTTGCCTGAGACTTATTGATATTTATTCAGCAGCTCTTCCGGCAGCTTCTTCGTACAGGCGATTGCAATAGAACCGTCGCCGATATGACAGGATACGCTTAAGGACAACGGATCGTTCATGATCGTATGGT
>CAZGBL010000227.1:0-3330 GCA_964523955.1 uncultured Oscillospiraceae bacterium
TCAAAAGTTAGGAAAGGCAGCGGTATGATATGGCGGTGGAAAGGGAAGAGGCGGCATACAGACAGCAGGTCGTAAATGAATATAAACCTGACGTGCAAAAACTCCTGCGTTATCTTCCGTGGCTGGAAGAAAAAGTATCGCAGAATGTAGCTGAGAACTTTGAGGGTGCCGGTATTGCGGAAAACTCCATTTCGTTTCCGGTGTATGACGGCACATTGATGAGTTTTGTGAAAGAGGTGCAGAGAACGAATCTGCTTGACAGAAATTATGTCTATGTTTATTCGAGGCATCAGATCCGCACGGTCAATGATGAACTGCGGATCATCGGAAGGTGCGGCATTACAGAGATGGACGTGCTGAAAGGAATCCTTTCCAAATATATTATGGGCGGCATGACGAAGGGGAGATTGTGGTCGGACGCCGTCAGGGACGGAATTTTTCTGAATATTATAAAGAAAATGAAAGAGAATCTGGAATTTTGGGATAAACCCATGACGGAATCGTAAGGGGCAGGTAAATGGGAGAGAAGTCATTACAGAAGAAAAAATATATATTGGAGACGGCGAGAAAAGTCTTTGTGGAGAAAGGCTATAAGGATGTGACGATGAAGGATATCGTGGAAGCCTGCGATATAAGCCGGGGCGGTCTGTATTTGTATTTTGAGAGTACGGAGCAGATATTTCTTGAGGTGCTTCGGATGGAGGCGGACGAGACAGACGATGTATTCACAAGGCATATCACGCAGGAAGATACCGCCGCCGATATACTGACGCTGTTTTTAAAGGAGCAGAAAAAGGAACTGCTGCGGAAACAGGACAATTTGACCGTAGCAGTCTACGAATATTTCTTCGCCCAAAAATCGACTGACAAGAACAATATGCTGAAGAAACAATTTGACGCCGGTGTCAGGGTGATCGAGAAGCTGATTGAAGCGGGAATTGCCAGCGGGGAATTTTATTGTGAAAATCCAAAGGGCGCGGCGGGCAATATCATGTATGTGCTGGAGGGACTCAAAATCGATGCGCAGACCTTCGGCATTACAGAGAAGATGGTAGACGAACAGCTTCTATATATTATGCAGGGATTGATTATTGAATGAATGGCGGAAATGTTCAGACAGAAATTAAAAGTGCTTCAGGATATACCGAAGCATTTTTTTTGCGAAGTCTAAAAGAAGGAGGAAAAACTCATGGTGACGAATGTGTGCTCGGTGGAGCTGCCGATAGGAGAAAAGCTGGTCATCAAGAAAAACCGCATATCCTGCGGGAACGCCGGAAAAGATACAAAGAGAATCGCCGTCGTGTCGGGGATTCACGGCGACGAACTGGAAGGGCAGTATGTCTGTTATGAGACAATACGAAGAATCAATGAGCACCCGGAATACCTCAAGGGCACCGTCGATGTATATCCGCAGTTAAATCCGCTCGGTATCGATGTGGCAAGACGCAACATTCCGAAGCTGGAAATGGATATGAATTGTCTTTTTCCGGGCTCTGAGAAAGGCGCAATGATGGAGCAGGTGCTTTCCTGTGTTGTTTCCGATATCGCCGGTGCGGATGTCTGTATCGATGTACATGCATCTGACATGTTTGTCAGGGAAATCCCGCAGGTTCGTATCGGCGGGGAGTTTGCACAGAAGCTTCTGCCCTATGCAAAGCTGCTGAACGCCGATTTGATCTGGGTTAATGCCACGGCTACGGTACAGGAATCGACTCTGGCGCATTCTACGAACATGATGGGCGTTCCGACTCTGGTGGTAGAGATGGGCTTGGGAATGCGAATCAATAAGGAATTTGACAACCAGATTGTGGATGGCATTTTTAATCTGATGCATGAAATGGGAATATGGATCGGACCGGTCAATCCCGTGAGAGAACCGGCAATATCCGCAGACGGAAAGCTTGAACTGATTCGGGCCGGACATGCCGGAATTTTTGTACCGTGCGTTGCTCATAAGCATTATGTGAAGGAAGGGGAGCTGATCGGTGAATTAATCGACTCATTGACCGGAACAGTCAAACAGAGAATCGCGGCAAAAAAGCCGGGGCTGGTGTTTACCTTGCGTGAATATCCCTTTGTCTATGAGGGCGCACTGCTGGCCAGAATTCTGCAGGAGGCGTAAGAACTGCAGGGATAAAAAGGACAGAAGCGAAAAATAAGTCCGGCTGTCTTATTTTGGATTGGAGAGAAATATGTTTACAGATGAAATATACAGAATAGAAGCGCCCTACAGGGAGGATATGGTAGTCAAAGGGTATCGTTTCGGCAAAGGAGAAAAGGCCGCCTGCATTTTAGGGCCTGTCAGAGGAAATGAAGTGCAGCAGCTGTACATTTGTTCCCAATTGACCAGAGCTTTGAAAGAGTTGGAGGGAAACGGCTGTATCAGCGCGGGCAGGGAGATCCTTGTGATTCCGGTCGTCAACAGCTATGCGATGAATACGGGAAAGCGCTTCTGGGGTGTGGGCGATATCGATATCAACAGGAGATTTCCGGGGAATCAGGAGGGAGATGCGGCGGACCGGATTGCAGGGCATCTCATGGAGAAGATCAAGGATTACAGCTACGGTATCCAGATGGCCAGTTTTTATATGACGGAGGGCGAGTTCGTGCCTCATGTCCGCATGATGGAGACGGGATACCAGAATACTTCTTTGGCGAATCTGTTCGGACTGCCCTATGTCGTCGTGAGAAAGCCGAGGCCGATCGATACGAAAACCCTGAATTATAACTGGCAGAATGAGCAGACGGCGGCTTTTTCCGTCTATACGAACAAAAATTCAGAGGTCAATGAGCAGAGTGCAGGCCAGGCGGTGGCGGCAGTACTCAGGTTTCTGACGAGGATGGGTATCATACGTTATGAGAGCCACAGCGGCTATATCAGCCATGTCATTAAGGAAGAGAATCTTTCCGATATTTTTTCTCCCTGCGGCGGTATTTTCCGTGGGCTGGTGCAGGCGGGAGAGGATGTGAGGTACGGACATAAGATGGCGGAAATCATAGATCCTTACGAGGGAAATGTGAAAAATACGATTACGGCGCCGACGGACGGAATTGTCTTTTTCAGGCATACGGAATCGCTGATTACGGAGGGCGATACGGCTTATCGTCTGATTCACAGACTGCATGCGTAGACTTTTGTTGAAATCGGAAAAGGAATTTGGTATTCTATAATACGAACGGAGGTGGCATTCATCATGGGAAATGTAAGACGCATTTATGTGGAAAAGAAAGAACCCTTTGCGGTCAAGGCGAAGGAGCTGAAGGAAGAGATTTCGAATTATCTGGGCATTGAAGGTGTCGGGGAGGTAAGAGTGTTTATCCGCTACGACG
>CAZGBL010000228.1:0-3315 GCA_964523955.1 uncultured Oscillospiraceae bacterium
GGGGGGACATCTGGCGCTTGTTATATGCGGCACAAACCTATTAAAATTATACCCCACTCTCCGCCGTTTTAACATTACAATTAAATGTCATTTCCTAAATTTACAGAATATCCTGGTCGTTTCAAAAAATTCATCGATTTCTGTTCTTCATCATCCGATCGATATTTCTATTGGCGTCGCGTTTCGCAATATCCTGACGTTTATCGTATAACTTCTTCCCCCGGGCAATCCCGATTTCCAACTTCGCTCTGCCCTTCTCATTTAAATAAATCGACAGAGGAATCAACGTCAGCCCTTGCTGCTGTAAAACAGAATCGATTTTTCGTATTTCCGCTCTATTGAGCAAAAGCTTTCTCGGGCGCATCGGATCCACGTTATAAATATTTCCGTGATCATATGGACTGATATTCATACTATATACAAAAGCCTCTCCGTTTTCAATTCGGGCATAGCTTTCTTTCAGATTGACTCTCCCCTGACGAACCGATTTAATTTCCGTTCCAGTCAAAACGAGACCTGCCTCATATGTATTTTCAATAGAATAATCGTGTCTCGCTTTTTTATTTGAAGTGATAATCTTCCTTGCCATACAAGATGTACCTTTCTAGCGGATGCTGTCGGGTGGGAATACAAACCGTTCCTCGCATTCCATCGCGTTCCATCACATTCCCTGCCCTTTCATTCAATCATGCTGATTCACATAAATACACTTCTTTGCAGCAGCCCTTTATCTCATCCATCAGACGTCAATCAGACGCAAATTTCCCAGGAACTTTCATTATAATCTTTCCCCGAACCGATGCCATATCCATCTCATCTGAATCATAAACAGCAGCGCGCAGGCGATTTCCTTCAGCCTTATTTGGCTGTGAATCATAGACGACGAGATCTCCGTCCTCAGGAATCGAAAAAACATATGCCGGTTTCCATGCCAGCACATAGTCTCCCTCTCCAATGTCACAGCAGTCCAAATTCCCGGACGCCACCGTTCCTGTAAATAAGACAGACGACAAGATGGCTGCAGAAAGCGCAATCACACCTAAAATTGCCAATTTTATCAGCTTTCTCACTGCTTTCACAAGCATTGTTATTCCATATTTGAAACTTCCGGCATACATTCAGCGTTCACCTCCGCCCGGATAAACGCCTCCATCTTCATCGCCATCCTCAGGAAGTTTTTCCATCCCCGTCGACGTCATCGGGAAGATTTTTATAGACAGAACCGATCTGATTAAACGGGAACAGTCTCACTATCGCTTTTCCTATGACGAGATCCTCCGATACAAAGCCTACTTCCGGCGAACGGCTGTCTACGCTTACCACACGGTTGTCTCCCATCAGAAACAGTTCCCCTCCAGGGACGGTCACTTCATCTAATCCGCCGTTTGTGTATCCATCCTTCGTATATGGTTCATCGAGAATTTCACCGTTTCGATATACCTGACCATCTGCGATAGCAATGGTATCGCCGCCTTTGGCAATCACACGCTTGATCAGAAGCTTTTTCTTTCCATCCTCTGTCTCCACGTTGCTCTTAAATACCACAATATCGCCATATTGAATATCGCTGAATTTGTACGACATCTTCGACAAAATCAGATAATCATTGGGCTGAAGAGTCTCCTGCATGGAATGCTCCCTGACGATAGTAGGTTGAATAAACTGTGCTATGATAACTGCGATCAAAACTGCGATCAGAATGTCTCTTATCCATGCCATTGCTTCAGAACCTTTTTTCTTTTTCTTCTCATCTGCTCCGATCTCTATTGCATCAGACACGCCAGTTCCTTCAGCTGCAGCCATTCCCGCGCTGTCCGCTTCATTGCCGCCGCTTTTATCATCCACTAGGCCAGAGATATTTTTTTCATCGTTCTTCTCATCTGACGTCTCGATTTTTTCGGATTCAGCGCTTCTCAAAGATCCAGAAATCGATTCGGCCGCCTGCGCATCCCGGGCTTGGTTTTGAACATCTAATAATCCCGCGCCGTTCTCTTGCCGCCAACTGCCGCTCTTATTCGTTCCATCTATATCGACGTTCTTCGAATTATTTTCCTCTTTCATGTTTTATCATCTCCCTCTGTCATTTTTCCATACCTGAATTAAATCCTAAAATAAATATCCTCTGCCGAATAACTCTTCGACAATTTCTTTCTGCATCCCCGACAATGCAGCTGTAATCTCTGTGTCGTTCAGATACGACAAAAAATCTTCCACATGATTAAATCGTAAACGATAAGCGTGAAGGAATTGTGTTGTCAAGCCATATTTTTCTGAAATTTTTTTATTTTCTGAAGCATTTCCATACTTCCCATCTCCTAAAACAGGATAACCTGCCGCCGCCAGATGGGCGCGGATCTGATGCGATCTGCCGGTTAACAATCTCACTTCCGTGAGAGTATATCCATTTCGATACAAGATAGGCCGGGCTTTTGTCTCAATATATTTCACTTTATCTTTCCCGCCGTACTCATCCATACCATCACATCTTTGTTCTAATCCGTTTTCTGCATCCGGAACAGAAAGAGACACCTTTACTCTGTTTCTGCGCTCATCCTTACGCAAGCTGCCTTTCAAACGAATCTCATTCTTCAGCTCTCCGCATATAATCGTAAGATAGTACTTCTCGATGGATTCTTTATCCTTTATCATTTCATTCAAAAGCCGCAAAGCAGCGCTATTTTTCCCAAAAAGCACCAATCCTGTGGTATTCCGATCCAAACGGTTGACAGCTGCCGGAGAAAAGCTCTTTTCGATTCTGGGAATATATTCCCCTTTTTCGATCAAATAATCGATTACCTGATTCACAAGCGTATTTTTTTTCTCCTGTCCGTCTCCATGTGTCAGCAGTCCAAATGGTTTTTCTACCGCTAAAATATTGTCGTCCTCATAAGCTACCGCAAAACTTCTCTTAACATTCGTCCGCTGTACAGGCTTGAGCCGGTATCTCTGGATTTCCTCATCCTTTATATACAAACGGATACGATCGCCGCACACGAGCATCGTATCCGTTTTTGCTCTCGCGCCGTTTATTTTCACATCTTTTCTTATAATTTTATAAATATAACTGAGCGGCGCACCTTTCAGATATTTTCTCAGAAATCTGTCCAGTCTCTGATCCGCCTCATTTACCCTAATTTCAATCTCTGTCATACTGTCTCTCTTCTCTGCCCCATAAAAGCAGGGCGGGATAACTTAGAATCGGTGTCCTTAATCAAATTATTCTTTCGATCGATCATCGTTCGCCTCTCATTATCAGGCATAGATGTTTTATTATATCATAAAATAAAGAGGATTTCATCCCATGAAAAATACCCG
>CAZGBL010000229.1:0-3258 GCA_964523955.1 uncultured Oscillospiraceae bacterium
TCACAAATGACGGATACCTCCACATCGACGTCGCATCATCGGAAAACGGCGGAGAGGACTCGGAAAATACCGCGCTCAATATCATTTCATCCATAAAGTACAGTGCGGACGGAAACGTCTCCGAAGAGTAACGGATACAGCTCATCGTGATATCTAAAGAGAAACGGCGATTATTGACATATGTTCATAATCTGATATAATATTGGTATAATAAGCGTTTGCGTCGTCCTCGACAAGCGAGTTTGTCAGGAACTCTGCTTCGCTTTAAATCAGGAAAGAAAAATCATACACCAGATTGTACAGGAGGGTATATTATCATGAAAATCGCTGTGACTTATGAAGACGGACAGATTTTTCAGCACTTCGGCCACACACAGCAGTTCAAACTCTACGATATAGAAGACAACAAGATCACAGGTACAGAAATCCTCGATTCCGGAGATTTCGGCCATGAATCGCTCACGATTCTTCTTCGTCAAAAGGGCGTTGAACTTCTGATCTGCGGCGGCATCGGCGGCGGCGCACAGCAGGCTCTTGCCAGCGCAGGCATTAAACATCTGGGCGGCTGCAGCGGCAATGCAGATGAAAACGTAAAAGCATTCCTCAACGGCACGCTGGACTATAATCCGAACGCGACCTGCGGCGATCGCGAGCATCATCACGGAAATCACAGCTGCGGTTCCGGCAATTCCAACCATTAATTTGAAGCGGATGAAATCCTGTTCATCCGTGTAAAATATGCAGCAGATGGAGTTTAGGATTTCAACACGCTTGAGCAAGAAATCCCTACTTCTGTAAGTCGGAGTAGTTGCAAACCGATTCAACAAACATCTGCTGTCCACGTCGTAAATAACGCATATGTCTCGTAACAATTTTTAATCTTCATTATCAGACAGGGGGTGCCGAATAATACCGATTTTTAATCCCTGACATGCAGGGAAGAGGCAATCCCTGAGAATTCGGGCTTATTTGAGTCCTGAATCCTCTGCGGAACTGCCTCTTCCTTTTTTGTCTCCTATTTTAGGGCGCAAAAACCCCTTTGCCGAATTTTGCGGAGCGCTCTCCCTGCTACGCTGCTTTCTGCTCCTTTTTTCCTTCAAATTTTTCAATTTCATCATGTAAAAAGCGATGGTATTTCATGGTATTCCTGCCAATCGCATATAGCATGAATTCTTTATATACTTTTTCCTCTGTCTGTCGTCGTTCTGTCTGTCAGATGAAAAAGTCGAACCTATACATTTTTATCCTATTTCATTGACGGCCTCTCCGTCAAAATTCCGTCCGCGAAGCGATCCCTCGTCCATATTGTCCAGCGGATCACAGTATTTGGATTCGTAAAACATAAACATCGCTTTATATTCCTCGGATATCTCGCCGTTGATATATTTCGGATGATAATGAGCGTCAAACCGCTTTCTGCCCGACACACGCTGAATTATGTATAATGAAACATTTGTACAGTGACTTGCGATTCGATCGTAATTTGTCAGCAGCTCTACAAAAGAAATGCCCGCCTGAACCGTACAGCTGCCGCGCTGCAGCCTCATAATGTGACGCTCTGTCAGCATGTCCTTCAGCGAATGAATGACGTCCTCCAGCGGCTCTACACGATTTGCCGCTACCGCGTCGTCATTCTCATAAGCGTGAATCGTCATCTCGAGAATATGTCTGGAAGCGGATGAAATCTGTTCCAATTCCATACGGCCCTTTTCTGAGAAGGTGATGCCGTTTGCCGTATTATATTCCGCCACTTCCGTAATGCTGACGCAATAATCGCCGAGACGTTCAAAATTCCCGATGAGATGCATCATCTCCGTTACCGTCCTCATCTCTGACGGCTTCAGACTCTGTTCCGCCACCTTTACAAGATAATTATTGAGGGTTGTATCTACTTTATCCAGAAAATGTTCATTCTCTGTAAGTTCATTCTGTTTTTGCGTATTATAATTCAACAGCAGCTCGTACGACAGTTCAAAATTTTTCTTTACCGTTTTCGCCATGCTGATGAGAACTTTACGGCACTGTTCCAAAGCGATAGGCGGATTTTTAATAAACAGGTCGTCCAGAATATCGAGACGGTGCATCGTGGCGTTGTCCTCATCTTTGAAAATATTTCCGGAAATCCGGATCAACGGCTCGCAGAACGGCAGAAGCATCAGCGCTGTCAACAGATTAAACAGCGTATGGATATCCGCGATATTACCTCTGTTCATCACATGGGACCAAATCGAAAAATCATCGAAGATATACTGACCGGCAATCAATATCGTTCCGAATATCACGACTCCGAAAATGTTAAAAAAAGTGTGTAAAAACGCCGCACGGCGCGCTTTCTTGTTCGTCCCGATGGCGCCCAGCCATACAGTGATGCACTTTCCCACATTCTGCCCCAGTATAATAGGCACTGCAGTGGAAAAAGTGATCATGCCTGTAGCAGACAAGGCCTGCAGAATGCCGACAGAAGCGGAAGAGCTCTGAATGATCGCCGTCAGAATCAAGCCCACTAAAATACCTGCAAAAGGATTGGTAAACCTCATCATCATGGCTTCAAACTGCGGATTATCACTCAATGCAGAACTCATGGTCTGTTCCATCGTAGACATGCCTAAGAAAAGAATGCCGAAGCCGATGAGAATTTTAGCGATATTCTTCATTTTCTTTTTTTTTGTAAAAAGGAGCATAAATGCGCCTGCTACTATGATGATCGGCGCAAATGACGACGGTTTCAGAAGGGTTAAAAAGATATTCTGCGAATTGATGTCACCCAAACGCAAAATCTGGCCTGTCACCGTAGATCCGATGTTGGCCCCGAAAATGACCGGAAGTCCCTGAGACAGATTCATAATACCTGCATTTAAAAAGCCCAGCACGATAATACATGTTGCAGCCGAGCTCTGAATGATGCCAGTTATGAGTGTTCCAAGAAACGTTCCCTTCAATTTACTGTTGGTAAGCTTTTCCAATAATGCTTCCATTTTTTCGCCTGCCAGTGAGCTCAAAGCGTCTCCCAAGAGGTTCATTCCGTACAGAAACATGCCCACGCCGCCTGCCAGAGAAAGTATCACTGTTAAGGACAAAACAAATTACCTCCATGTATCGTTCATCTGTTAGTTCATCTGTGTTCTGTCTGTATTGCCATTCAATATTATTTCAAACTTCCCTGAAAAAGTACAGTATTTTTTTACATAATGTTCACATAAATTTTATAACAAGCGCCAGATGTCCCCCGCTTCTGTAAGCGGCGGGTTCCATTTCCGA
>CAZGBL010000230.1:0-3252 GCA_964523955.1 uncultured Oscillospiraceae bacterium
TCTACGACGCTATCCAGAGCTGGCAGGAGGCCGACGGAGGGAAAGAGACTTTAAATATCATATTCAAAGATGGCAAATGGGGCATTATGGATAATGCTTTCAATATCGTGGCGGAACCTCGCTTCACGGAAATAGAAGCCTGCGGAGAGTTTTGGAATATCGGGTTTATCAAAGTGCGGGGAAAAACGGGCGCAGAAAAGTACGGCCTTTTATCGACCGATGGGAAAGTCTTGTTAGACTGTAAGTATGATGCCATATCCGATCCGTCAGAAGGACGCATTGCGGTGAGATCCGGCGAAAAATGGGCATATTTCGATTATCAGGGACGTCCGATAACAGAATTCATCTATTCGGAAGCGATGGATTTTTCTGAGAGCCTGGCCTTTGTGAAAGGCGCGGAATCCGGATTCATCGATAAATACGGAAAAATGATCGTGAATGTGGATTTGGAGGGCATCTCCGTTTGGAATCCTGCAACGCTTAGATTTTCAGAAGGTCTTGCAGCCATTTCCGACTCATATGGAAGAGCCTCAAAGTATATCGATAAATCGGGAAGCGCTGTGATCCAGCCGGAAAACGATGAAAAATGGACGGCTTTAGGAGCTTTTCACGATGGATTGGCGGAGGTATCTGGGTCCGGCGTTTACAATGCGCAGGGGAAAGCCGGCGTGATACGGTATACCGGAAGTACGGCGGAAAAGCCGTCTGACTGGGCGGAGGCGGATGTAAATGAAGCGATCGAAGCGGGCATCGTACCGGAAGATCTTCAGGCACAGTATAAATCGGCAATTTGCAGGGAGGACTTCTGTGAATTGGCGGCTACTCTGCTGCAGAAGCACGGCGTGGAACTGGCAGCATCCGACGCAGAATCTCCGAATCCGTTTTCCGATACTGACGACCGCTATGTATATGCTCTGAATCGTCTGGGCATAATCGACGGCCGGGGAGGCGGCATCTTCGATCCGGATGCGCCGATTACAAGACAGGAGGCGGCGAAGATCCTGTCGAAAACGGCGAGTGTGCTGGGGCTGGCAAGGATCGAAATCTATTACGAGTACGCAGACAGTGAGGAAGCCGATACGTGGGCGCTGCCTTTTATTTCAGACGTTTACTGCCTGGGTGTGATGCAGGGCGTGGGAAATGATAAGTTCGATCCTCAGGGAACCTATACGGCGGAACAGTCTATCATCACCATGCTGCGTCTGGATCGGCAGATGAAATAACAGAGCGGTTTGGCGGTTATCGGATACAGAAAAGTGTGATATAATTACAATCAGACCGGCAGGTGCGCCTGCCGGTTCTTTTTACGCAGGTGCGGAGGAAGCCGTTTTGTGGCAGCGGAAACCGTGAAACAGTTGGAAGGCTCCTTTTACGCGAAGGCAGAGGAACCGCCGCCGGGTTCTGCTCTCACTTAAAAAATGACAGAAGAAGGGACTGTGATCATGCTGAAACGATTTTTGAAATATTATAAACCGCATAAAAAAATATTTTTTTTGGATATGTCCGCGTCCTTCCTCGTTTCTATGATCGGTATTCTGTATCCGATTATCACGAGAACGATGCTGAATGATCTGATTCCGGATCGTAAGTATCAAATGATCGTATTTTTTGGCGCAGGACTGCTGATTCTCTACGGAATACGGATGCTGCTGCGCTATTTTATCCAGTATCAGGGCCATATGATGGGGGTAAAGATGCAGGCGCAGATGCGGCGGGATATGTTTCAGCATCTGGAAAAACTGCCTTACAGCTTTTACGATACCCATGAGACGGGCAAGATCATGTCGCGGATGACGAATGACCTGATGGATATCAGCGAATTGGCTCATCACGGACCGGAGAATCTGATTATATGTTCCGTTTCGATTCTCATATCTTTCATTTATCTGGCTACCATCGACTGGAAGCTGACGCTGATCATCTTTGCCTGCGTTCCCGTTCTTGCTGTCGTATCTGTACTTCTGAGAAAGCGGATGCGGGAAGCGTTTATGCAAAGCCGCCTGTCCATCGCGCAGATCAACGCGTCTTTGGAAAACAGCATTTCAGGTATTCGGGTAACGAAGGCGTTTACAAATGCGGAAAAGGAAGCGGAGAAATTTGAAGAGGGAAACCGCCAGTTTGTACAGGCCCGACGTGACGCTTATAAGTCTATGGGTCAGTTTTATTCTTCTACATCGTTTATTACCGATGTATTTAATGTCGTGGTTCTTATCGCCGGCGGCATTTTTCTGTATCGCGGCCAGATCAATTTCGGCGATTATTCCGCATTTATCGTATCGATTAATCTCTTTCTGACGCCGGTGACGACGCTGATCAATTTCATGGAACAATATCAGAATGGAGTAACAGGATTTCAGCGGTTTCTGGAGGTTATGGATACCCCGCCGGAAGAAGAAAGGGAGAGCGCTAAGACTGCCGGCAGACTTAAGGGTCATATCGAATTTCGCGATGTGTGCTATGGGTACGAAGGCGAAAAGGAGGTTTTGAGAGATTTCAGCCTGAATGTGACAGAAGGCAAAACCTTTGCGCTGGTGGGTCCAAGCGGCAGCGGAAAGACGACGATCTGCCATCTGATACCGCATTTTTACGAGATTTCATCGGGTAAAATTCTCATAGATGGAACGGATATCTATGAGTTTTCGCGGGAGTCTCTGCGGCAAAATATCGGAATCGTGCAGCAGGATATCTACCTGTTTAACGCCAGCATTCGTGACAATATTCTTTACGGTAAATTGGACGCTACGGAAGAAGAATTGGTGGCGGCGGCAAAAAGGGCTAATATTCACGACTACATCATGACTCTTCCGGAGGGCTATGACACACAGATCGGGGAGAGAGGCGTACGCCTTTCCGGCGGGCAGAAGCAGCGTCTGAGCATTGCCAGAGTCTTTTTGAAAAACCCGCCGATTCTCATTCTCGACGAGGCTACCAGCGCGTTGGATAATACGACGGAAATTATGATTCAGCAGTCTCTGGATGAGCTCTGCCGCGGAAGGACGACCATCGTTGTGGCGCACCGATTATCTACCATCAAAAATGCGGATGAAATCGCTGTGATTTCTCAGGGAAAAATCGTGGAACAGGGCGGTCACGACGAACTGATGGAGCGGAACGGAGAGTATGCGAAATTATATCGGCTGCAATTTCGAGAAGTGTGATGCGGATCGTGGCAGCAGGCGCTGAATAAACGCCGGCATGATGGGCGGCGGCGACGAGTCTGTTTCTTTTTGCTGAACGCATAATAATTGCTGG
>CAZGBL010000231.1:0-3251 GCA_964523955.1 uncultured Oscillospiraceae bacterium
CTGAAAGGCCTTTCGCCGTTTATTGTGAGCGGCGAAGGGCCTTTCTTTACGGGTCTGCAGGCTCTGCAGACGGCTTTTTCACGTTCGGGAAATATATGTAAAAAAATCACAAAAAAATCATCGAATCTTTCCGCAGGTTTTCCATGAGTTTTCATTGCTCTGTCCGAAGATTCAGCATATAATTAATTATTGATGATCTAAAACAGGCGGACTGGAATCAGAATGACAGGGCGCTCAAAAAATCTGCGTTCTGGAGCCTGAAAATTTCGGATAAGGAGATAATTTATGAAAATATATAACACGATGACGAGAAAGAAAGAAGAATTTGTGCCGATTGATGAAAACGACATAAAAATGTATGTCTGCGGACCGACGGTCTACAATTATATTCACATCGGAAATGCGCGCCCTGCCGTCGTATTCGATACGATGCGCCGCTATCTGGAACACAGCGGCAAAAAAGTGACCTATATTCAGAACTTTACGGATGTAGACGATAAAATTATCAATAAATCCATCGAAGAAGGAATCAGCGCTCACGAAGTGAGCGAAAAATATATCGAAGAGTATTTTAAAGACGCAGAGTCTCTGAATCTCAAGAAGGCTACCGTGCATCCGAAGGTGACGGAGAATATGAATGAAATTATCCATTTTGTGAAAGTTCTGGTAGACAAAGGCTATGCTTATGAGGTGGACGGCGACGTCTATTATCGCACCCGTAAATTCGCCGGCTATGGAAAGCTTTCCGGCCAGAATATCGAGGATTTGGAAGCAGGGGCGCGCATCAGCGTAGACGAGAGAAAGCAGGATCCGCTGGATTTCGCTCTTTGGAAAGCGAAAAAGAAGGAAGGAGAACCCTCCTGGGACAGCCCGTGGGGACAGGGCAGACCGGGCTGGCATATCGAGTGTTCCGCTATGTCGAATAAATATCTCGGCGAAACGATCGATATTCACGGCGGCGGTCAGGATTTGGCGTTTCCGCATCATGAGAACGAAATCGCGCAGACGGAGGCGTATACCGGCAGAAAATTTGCAAATTATTGGATGCACAACGCATATATTACGATAAACGACGAAAAGATGTCGAAGTCCAAAGGGAATTTCTTTACGGTAAGAGATATCCTGAAAGAATATACCGGAGAGGAAATTCGGTATTTTCTGCTGAGCGGCCATTACAGAAGTCCGATCAATTTCAGCGACGACCTGATGATTCAGTCGAGAAACGCTCTGGCTCGTATGCGCAATGCGAAGGAAAATCTGAAACATCTTGCGCGCAACGGTTTTGAAGGAATTTCAGAAGAAGAGACAGGGCTGATTTCCGAAATGGAAGCGTATCGTGGAAAATTCGATGCGGCCATGGAAGACGATCTCAATACGGCAGACGCTATCAGCGTGGTATTCGAGCTGATCCGCGATATTAACACAGCGGTGAAAGACGGCTGTTCTAAACAGTTTGCGGAAAAATGCCTGGAAATGCTGGATGATCTGACCGGCGTTTTAGGAATTCTGCGGGAAAACCGTTCGGAGGGGGACGAAATTTCTGAGGAGGTCATGGCTCTCGTTCAGGAACGTCAGGAAGCGCGTAAGGCTAAGAATTATGCCCGCGCCGACGAGATCCGGGACATCTTGAAGGAAAAGAACCTGGCTGTGGAGGATACGCCTCAGGGACCGAAAGTCGTAAAATTGTAAGACAGGGTTTATGTTTTAGAGCGGAATTCTGATTGGGGGCAGATGGATGAAAAATAAACGCATTAAAATCACACAAGATAATATTTCATGGGGAATTACAGCGTTGCTGGTCATCTGCCTCAGCATAGCCTTTTACCTGCTCATGACGAAGATGCCTTCGTTTAAAAAGCAGCTGGGAGCTGTTATCGATGTTTTCATGCCGATTATCGTAGGGATTATCATGGCATATCTGCTCCTGCCTGTACACAATTTTATCTATGGGCGGCTTCAGCCCGTGCTGCAGCGGCGGCTGACGCCGCGAGTTTCCGGCGGTATTTCACGGGGCGTCTCCGCGATTCTGAGCATCATCCTGATGCTGACCATCATCTGGGGTCTTTTGGCTCTGGCAGTGCCGCAGATTATTCAGAGCATCATTTCCATCGCCAATACGGTTCCGCCGAATATCGAAAAGCTGTCGGACCGGGTGATACAGCTTCTCCAGGATAATCCGATGCTGCTGGAAATAGCCGAAGAGCTTCTCGATACAGCCGAGACGAATCTGAATTCCATCATTCGCCTCAGCGTCATTCCATACTTTACAAACGCGCTGGGAAGCATAACCATGGGGATCATCAATGTGGCGGGCTTTTTCCTGGATCTTGTCATAGGATTGATCGTCTGCATCTATATTCTGATGAATAAGGAGACCTTCAGCGCGCAGGCGAAGAAATTCGTCTACAGTATTCTTGGCGTGAGAGCCGCAAACCACTTTATCTCAGATACTCGTAAGGTTCACATGATCTTCGGCGGATTTATTTCGGGAAGTATTATCGATTCTTTGATCATCGGGATGATCACTTTCGTGGTGCTTTCCATCATGAATATGCCTTATGTGGTGATGATCAGCGTCATCATCGGCGTGACAAATATCATTCCGTTTTTCGGACCGTTCATCGGAGCGGTGCCGAGCCTTTTGATCGTACTTATGGTTGATCCTGTGAAATGTCTGTATCTGCTGATCTTTATCGTTATCGTTCAGCAGCTGGACGGGAACGTAATCAAACCTAAGACATTAGGAACGTCCACGGGGCTTCCCAGCTTTTGGGTGCTGTTTTCCATTTTAGTGGGAGGCGGATTTTTCGGATTTGCCGGATTGCTTCTGGGCGTCCCGGTGTTTGCGACGATTTACATGCTGGTGACGCGGTGGGTGAATAACGCTCTGCGAAAAAAGGAGCTTCCTTATGATACGGCCGTGTATCGAGAACTGGAAGCCATCGACCCCGAGCTCCACGAACCGCTGGACGAAGTGGAGGAGGACGAGGATTTTCCGTTCTCTGCAGAGAAAAAGGAACCCAGCGTTTACAGGCAGAAATTGCACGACGGTCTGAAGAATCGCGTAGAAAAATGCGGAACCAATCTGCGTCAGACCGCGAAAAAGGTCATCGATGAAAGAAGAGAAAGAAATTCGTCAGAAAAGACAGAAGCTGTGTCCGAGGATTCTGAGAAAAAATAGAAAGTCAGGCGGCCTGATATAACAAGCGCCAGATGTCCCCCGCTTCTGTAAGCGGCGGGTTCCATTTCCG
>CAZGBL010000232.1:0-3241 GCA_964523955.1 uncultured Oscillospiraceae bacterium
ATTCAAAAGAAAAGGGAGACGTCCGCAGCGATTTCCGCTGCGGACGTCTCCCTTTTCTTTCCGTCTCAGTCCTCTTCATTCCAATATATATGTAATTTAATTGATATTCCTCATAACTAAAATCCGGAATTTTTCGGCATATTTGATTAATAAGGATTTAAAAAGAACGGGAATTTAAAAATGTTTTTTACATCTAGGATATTATCCCTGCCGTATGTACATCATTACGCCTTTTATTCCGCAGAATTTTGTGATAATACGCTTTCTTCCGCTATTTTTTCCGATAGCTTTATGGCCAGCTCCATTTCATTCTGATCTGCTACAGGACCGATAATCTGCTTCACGACGAGTTCCGCCTGTTCTTCTGCCTGCGAAAAAAGTCCGCTTTCCAATGCTTTTGTTTCCATTTCTTTCTTCTGTTCCGTATAGAAACTATTATAGTTCTCTATCGTCAGCGGATTAAAAATATTCTTCGTCTCGTCGAAAACCTTTAAACTCTCTTCATCGATCTCGTGTGATAAGATCTGCGCTTCCGGCAGGGTTACAGTGACCTTTCCGTCCGAAATTTTAACCTCTGCCTGTTTCAAATCCACGCCGGCCAGGATGCTGCCATCATAAGATACGATAAAATGTTTTCCGCTGAAAGGAATCTTCATCCCATAAAAGTCGCTGCTCTGCTCAAACTGTCCCATATTCGTATATCTATAGCGAGCCGTAGCAAGCTGGCTTACCTGCTCGAGCTGATGTTCCACAACGACAGCCGACAACTTCGGCGTCGTCTCTTTGCTCCTTCCTCCTGCCAGAAAACCTATACCAAAACACAGGGCGGCGATCAGCGCCAAAATCAGAGCTAATGTCAGAATTTTACGGGCTTCCCTTATGGGATGGGTACGTTCCTTCTTCTGTGTCATAGCCGATACCTCCTTCGCTCTGTCAAAATATCAATAGAAAATGTCTGCAGCGCGCAGAACCCATACAAGCATTTCCAGCAGATTTCCTGCGCTGAAATTCTTCCGTTAAGCCGCATAAAATGCGCAACAGGCGCCTGCGCTGCCTTCCTCTGCCCGCTCTGCGGACTGCGCTGTCATATTTTACTTTGCGGGGTTCTGCCATATTATTGATAATATCATGCGAATCGTACCTGTGTCTGTGATTTTTTACTGATAATTTTATCGTATATAACAATCGCCAGATGTCCCCCGCTTCTGTAAGCGGCGGGGGGGACATTTCCGACTTTCGGCGGTCGGGTAATCATCCCCGCCGAAACCCGGCTGAGCGAAAGCTCCCGGCGCTTGCTGCAAGCGTTCGCGTCGTCCTTGATAAGCGAGCTTGTCAGGAGCTCTGCTCCGCTTTAAAAATGAAGATGTTTCAAAAGCTTCATTGAACTGCTCCCTTCTAGGCAGACAAGTGAAATAATAAAAACTTGTCACTTGGAAGGGCACAGTTCACATCGTCTGACTCATTAGCTTCTGAAACACCCTCTTAGATATTTTAAGGAAAGTTGAAAGAAATCTGTAATGCTCTTCCGTCCTTAATCTGCTGTCTTAATTTTTTGCACTGTTCATCGCTGCTTTTGCCGCGTTGATGATGCCGTTTGAACTGTAAGTTGCGCCGCTCACCGCACTGACGCTTGTGCTCTGCGAGGAGACGATTTTACTCGTCAAAGCTTTCGCATTCGACAGATATGGCTCATCGTCTGACGCAGAAACCACGGAAACACTCTTGATTACATCGTTCTGAATCGTAACGCTCACCGTAATCGGACCGTTGAAGCCCTGTGCGGATCCGGTAAAGGTTCCGTTTTTGTATTTATACGTCGGCGTTGAAGGCTGCTCTTTCTGAGTCGTCTGTGCAGGCTCTGATGGCTGCGTTGACTGGCTGCCGCTCGTATTCTGCGTTCCTCCTGAAGATGCTGGCTGAGAGGCTCCTGACGAAGAAATCTTCGATGTGCTTCCGGCGTTTGAAGACGGCGCGCTGGTTGACGTGCTGCTGTTTCCTGTATTGCTCTTGTCAGAATCTCCGCTGCCGCCTGTTTTGTTTTCGTTGTCAGAATCATCCGTTCCAGTATTCTCACTATTCTGATCGTCGGAATTTTCATCTTCGGTGACGTTTTCACCATCCTGATCTTCCTCATCTGCGGAAAGACTCTCGTCATTCTGTTCATCTTCCACAGATAAGGAGCTGACTGGATCCTCTTTATCACTGTCCGCCTGAGAACAGCCTACCGCACATACCGCAACGAACAGACATAAGCACGCTACCGCAGGAACCCTGCGCAGAACAGGCATTTTCTTGGACAGCGCCTTTCCAATTCTCATAGCTGCATAAGTGAAGAATACTGCGCTATAGAGTATGATATGGAACAGATATTCCCCTCTTCCCGCCTTCAGCATCGGTACAGAGAGAATCATAACATGTGCATAAATCAGCGCATAAAATACATAGGCGCTGCGCTGAAGCCGTTTCCAACTCTTTGCCTTCATCTTTTTTCTCACAGAGCGAAAAGATGTGATCATAAGCGGAACCATGATGACGATCATAATCAGCGATGTGACAGAGGCTGCGATCAGATAAGGCGGAAGGGCTGCCGCGCTTCCTCCGAATAATGCAGTAAAATAAGTCCGTCCATAAGAAATATTGTGCCCCAATGTCAAAATCGAAGCGATGATCGATAATTCTCCACGGATAGGCATCAGCTTTTTCATGAGAACCGAGCCGTTTGGCAGCGCTCCCGTAAACATGACGATAACAAAAAGAGATGTAGCAAAACCGCTGCGGGCAAACAACGGCCATATCCACGCCGCAAACCAGGAAGGAAAAGAAACGGTCAGATTTGCAAATGTGCAGATTACTACAGCCGCAGCGATCACCACGGAACCGATGTAAAACGCTCCCGCATGCTTTTTCAGAGCTCTATCACAGACCGTCACAAAAACGGCCGCTAAAATAAGCCCGATGAGAAAAATCATAATGTACCTCCGAAAAAATCATCATAGACGAGGCTCTGCCGCGCTAAGGAAAATGAACCCTCGTGAGGCTTCGTCCGGAATGCACTGTGTCTGCACCCTGCAAGTTAAGTACTTTATAAAACAGGCCTTGTCTATATATTTAAGAACAGAACTCAAATATTTCATAACCCAGATACGATATAACAAGCGCCAGACGTCCCCCGCTTCCGTAAACGGCGGGGGACATTTCCGACTTTCGGCGGTCGGGTAATCATCCCCGCCGAAACCCGGCT
>CAZGBL010000233.1:0-3221 GCA_964523955.1 uncultured Oscillospiraceae bacterium
AGTTGATGCGATAGAAGAAATAAAGTCCAGCTAACCGTTATAGCATTTGTTTTAGTTTGAGTTTCAGGAGAGATTTATGAAACAATTATTTGCAAAATACAAGTCACTTCCTGTCGTTATTGCCGTCGTAGCCGCTGTCGCCGTATCGGGAGTCAGCTACAATGTCGGTGCAAACTCACAGCAGGAAGCAGCCTATGACAAAGGATATTCCGCTGCTCTCGCTAAAGTGGATCAGGATGAAGACAAAGCGCATGACGCAGGATACGAAGAAGGTTATGCAGCCGGACAGGAAACAGCAAAAGAAAAATTGGAATCCGAACTAAGATCGGAAATTACAGCGGAGCTAAAAGCAGAACAGGAAGCCGCCGAAAAAGCCGCGCAGGAAGCGGCTGCGAAGACCGAACAAAGCAAGACCGGCAGTACTGGCGGTACTGCAAAATCTTCCGGCAGCAGTTCCTCCTCGTCCGTCAGTGCATCCGGCAGCGCGTCCAGCGGCGCTTCGGGAAAATACATTGCCAGTTCTCAATCTAATAAATTTCACTACTCCGGTTGCCGCTATGTGAAACAGATCAATGCCGGAAATCGCATTTCTTTTTCCAGCCGTACAGAAGCGATCAATGCGGGCTACAGTCCGTGTAAGGTATGCAAGCCTTGAGGCTGTATAGATTTACCTCTCATCCATCTTCTCCACTTTTTCAGCACATATAAAAGTATTTGTTTTCAGCTTGGCAAATACTTTTATATGTGCTATTATATTATTGTCGGGAGGAGTATCGCATGAAAAGCTATTCATCGAGGGAAATAATTGCAATGCTGAAAGCAGACGGATGGTTTCTTGTTACGACAGAAGGAAGCCATCATCACTACAAGCATCCAACGAAACCAGGGAAAGTAACGGTAAAGCACCCGTGTAAGGATATACCGCCAAAGACCTTAAAAAGCATTGCGGCACAATCTGGGTTACGGTTTCTGTAGCCCAGACCCTCCTGGCCACTATGAAAGGAGCGCTTGAAATGAAAAAACCTGACAGTTATATTTATCCGGCAGTTCTGACCTACGAAGAGGGCTATGAGATCGCAGTCACATTCCCCGACTTTCTTGGGTGCGCGACTAGCGGCGAAACCGAACGGTCGGCTGTTGCTATGGGAAAGGAAGCTTTGGGACTGCACCTTTGGGGCATGGAAGTTGACGGTGATCCAATTCCGGCGCCATCAGCAATCGCGGACATTCCTCTTGACAAAAATGAAGTCATCGTACTGATAGAGGTATATATGCCGTCGATTCGACTGGCGCAGGAGAAAAAAAGCGTGAACCGTACTGTTACTCTGCCCGCATGGCTGAATGCTGCTGCGCTGGAACGGAACATAAATTTCTCACAAGTATTGCAGGACGCGTTAAAATCTCAAATGCATCTTGATTTCAAATTACAAGAGGCTGAACGCGAAGCGAAATGACGGATAGGCAGTATTCTTCTTAAGATGTTCTGAAGGCTATGAGAGAAATCATCGGCGGTGAATTGGGTGTTTGATACTCCCTACAGCTGAAGCAGAGCGCAAAAGACAAAATAAAAGCAAGACGACATTTTAGACAGGTTTAACTCGTCTCGTTTCCCGCCATACTGTAGATGAACGGAAAGGAGAATAAAAAAGTGAGTATGAAAACAGCCGCGATTTACTGCCGTGTTTCCACGCAGGAACAAGCGGAACACGGATACAGTATCGGCGAACAAGAAGAACGGCTCAGAGACTACTGCCGCGCTCGTGGATGGGTTGTCAGCAAAGCCTACATTGATGCGGGATATTCCGGAGCAAAGACAGATCGTCCCGCTCTTCAGGAACTGATGAAGGATATCAAACGAGCGCACGCTCCCGACATCGTAATCGTCTGGAAGCTCGACCGGCTCTCACGTTCGCAAAAGGATACTCTGTATCTTGTCGAAGACGTGTTCGGAGCGAATAATGTTGACTTCGTGTCCATGAACGAAAATTTTGACACTTCTACCCCATTTGGAAAAGCTATGGTAGGCATTCTTTCCGTATTCGCACAGTTAGAACGTGAGCAGATCAAGGAACGCATGGGAATGGGCTCCGTCGCGAGGGCGAAATCAGGTCTGTTCCATGGCGGCGGAAACATACCTATCGGCTACGATTATGTTGACGGCCAATTACTCGTTAACGAATATGAAGCCATGCAGGTACGAAAGATCTTTGAGATGTTCAATGCAGGAGAATCGCTGCATGGTATCTGGCGAATCTTTGAAGAGCGCGGGTATCACACAAAGTTCGGCTCATGGCCGTCCAGCGCGGCCATTCGGCGAACGCTCCTGAATCCGATTTACATCGGTCTCGTAGGATATAAAAAGAAAAGATATCCGGGTCAGCATGAACCGATTATTACGGAAGAAGTTTTTAACACCGCACAGGAAAGAATGAAAAAAATGAAAGCTTCCCGTCAGATCACACCGTACCGCGCCGCGAGTCTCTTAGGCGGATTTGTCTGGTGTAACCGCTGCGGCGCGAGGTACAGCATTCGGCGCAGCCGCCGGAAGAGTGCAGAAGGTCATGAAGTAGAATATGGATATTACGCTTGTTATTCACGCAGTAATTCAAACCGAGCTATGTCAAAGGGATCATGTGATAATAAAAACTGGAAGGTGGCTGATCTTGATGAGTACGTTATCTGCGAAATCGAAAAATTGAGCTTTGATCGAAGTATGGTAGATACGATTGCCGGCGTCGATGAGGAAGACAATTCCATCGATAACGAATCAGCGGCGCTTCAAAACAGAATCGGAGAAATCGAAGGTCAGATTAAAAGACTCCTTGACCTCTGCCAGTTTGATGTTGGCTCCCCAATACAAGAAATCTATGATAGAATAAAAGCATTACAGAAAGAACGTGATCAGCTCGAACAAGAGATCTCTGAGCTGACTGACGATTCCAAGATCAACAACCTAAAAGAAATTCACGCCATCCTTGACACGGCTCCTGAGGTTCTGAGAAACTCAGACGACCTCGCTCAAAAACGTCAAATCATCACTTCCCTTATCGAAAGTATAGCTGTGGATGGCGACGAACTATTCATTTCATGGGCTTTTTAAGTTTTACGCCGATTGTATTCACTAGTAATATGGTAGATACAATTTACGCCAATTGTATCTACCATATTCTTAGTCATATAACCGCCGACATAACCATTCTGTCTGGCTGTTAAATTACCCT
>CAZGBL010000234.1:0-3186 GCA_964523955.1 uncultured Oscillospiraceae bacterium
GCGTCGTAGAACCAGTTTGAACTGTTTACGTCGATAAAGCCGCTGATATCCGGTACCGGCTGTTCTGCCTTCTTGAAGGCCGCAGTGATCGTAACCGCGCCGTCCGGCTTCGTGAAGCTGTACGTTCCGTCGCTGTTTTCTTTCAGCGTAACCGCCTTGCCGTCCTTATCTGTGACGGAAAGCAGATCCAGTGTATAACCGGCATCCGGAGTGACAGTAATCGTTACCGTTTCTCCCTTTTTCGCGTCAGATTTATCTACCGTGACTTTTCCGTTTGAGCCGGAAGAAATCGTGATTTCACCGACTGTGACAACGGTACTGCCGCCGGATCTGTCCGGATTGGAAATCGTTTTACCGAGCTGCCAGCTGAAGATAGGATAGCCTTCATTGTTGTTCTGGGTATCTTGGATAAACTCACTGCCAGAATCGTTCAGAAGAGCGAAATCTGCAGCCTGCATCTCTTCCGCAGTCATTTCTTTGACGCCGTCAAAATCTTTGCTGTAGACGCCGACGTTTGCAGAGCCGCTGAGCCAGTAGCAGGCTGTATAAGAACCGCCCTGATGGGTAGCGATAGCTGCGGAGGTTCCTGCGCCGTCGATGATACCCGCGTTATAGCAGTTGACAATATCGATTTCGTTGCTGCCCGCAATACCGCCGTATGAATTGTGGGTATTCGTAATGTGTCCCATATTGTAACAATTTTCTACTGTTCCACCGTTCCATGCGGCGCCGACGATGCCGCCGGTGCCTTTGGCGTCAGTACCGTAAACGGTAGCGTAGTTTGCGCATCCGGAGATGGTGCCCCCGCTGCCCGTCTTTCCGATTTTACCGACGATACCGCCTACCGAACGGTTTGCGTAGATGTACCCTGTGACAGCTACGTCATAGACCCCGGGATTATCCGGAATCCAATCGGGGTGGTTTCTGACATCATTATCATGACAGCCGAGGCGCCCGATCAGACCGACAGAACTGCCGTCACCATAGTTTCCGTTGTCGCAGTGTCTGTCGCAGTAAATGTTGTAGACATAATGACCGCCGCCGTCGAAGGTACCGTTGAAGGAAGCACTTATTTTCGTAGAGGAATCATTGTACTCCATGAGATATTGCCCGCCGATCGGCATGTAATTCGGACCGGACCAGCTTTCGGAGCTGTAAGAACCTCCCATGTCGATATCATTGCTAAGGTAGATCGTCTTATCCTTAAAGTCATACTTTCCGTAGCTGTAGTCATCTGTCGCCTGATTCAATCCCTGACCGCCTGACTGGCTGCCGCTGTCATTCAAAACGAATTCGCTGCTGTTCCATGTATCTGCGGAAACCTTATTTGTCGAACCATCCATCGTAGAAAGACCGTGACCGTTCCAGAGATAAAGCTCACAGTCGTCGTTTACAAGTCCGTTGACGAGAGCTGCGAGACCCATGAGCTGAGCCGGAGTCTTAATCGTGTAGGAGTCGGTTGATTCGTATTTAGCCGGATCAAACCAGGAAAGATCTACGGATACGCCGTCCCAGACTCTGCTGGAAGGAACTGCACTTTCCTTATTGACGATGACGCCGCCGGAAGGCTTTTCGCCTGTATTAAGAGGCTGCGTCTCCGCAGTGATCTGAATGACTCCGTTTTCATCTGCCATTGAAGGATTGACAGTGAATGAGAAGGTAAGTGTATAGGCAGCTTCTGCCGGACTTGCGAAGGTATAATCTCCCGACGAGACATCTACGATCTTATGAGAGTACCACTGACTACCTGCGAGACAGAGGGTGATGCCAAGCACGCTTCCCGAAGGAAATGAGAGTCCATCTGATGGGATAAGTGTGCCTGACGTGCCGCCGATATATGCTGCCAGACCTTCTCCTGCTTCGCCTGTTCCTATAACTTTAATAGTATAGTACTCCCCATCCTTCTGATCAGTCAGGATCGGCCATCCTCCGTTGACGGAATCCGATGAAGCCGCGGTGAAGGCATCGCCTAACTGAACGGAGGAGCTCAGAGTTTTGAGGTCGTCAGCATCTACTTTTATTCCCCACTCTGTGATGACGATTTCCTTTTCCTGACTGTTTACAGTATTTTTTTCGCCCGCCTGCGGACAATCGTTAATATAATAGCTGTTTGAAGCTGATATATTGTCGTCTGAAGCTGAATATCCGACGAGCTGACCCTCTGCGTTATCCCACGCATAACTTGTGGTGTCATTAAAGGATATTGATACATTACCGACGGAATAACAGGACTTTAAAGTAACGGTGTTATCGGTATATCCGATGATACCGCCTGCGTTTGCAGGGCTGGATCCCGATCCGCCGGCGGATACCTGTTCAGTATTATAGGTATTTTCGACCGTAAGCGGTGCAGTTGCTTGTCCGACAATGCCTCCTGACATCGCCGATCCGCCGACTTTTCCTGTATTTGCACAATTTTTAATGGAAGTACCGCTGCCGGATATAGTGCCGACAATTCCGCCGCCCGGAGACTGGTGGCTGATTTTAGAGAAATTGAAACAGCCGGAGATTTCCGCGCTGCCGGATACCCATCCGATGATACCGCCGACAGATCCTTTGCCTATAATAATTGCGGTATTTGAACAGTTTGAAACCTTACTGCTGCCGCTCAGTTCTCCTGCGATACCGCCGATATAAAAGTTAGTGCCATTCATGGATCCTCCGCTTGTACAGCCGGATATCGTGGTGTCTGTGGCTTTACCGACGATAAATCCGCAATGGGCATAACCCTCAATATCGCCCAGAACAGTAAGATTCTGGATTTTACAGCCCTCTGTCACGCCGAATAATCCCTGATAAGATCTATATTTACTCATCTGCCAGCCACTTGGCGCATCATTGCGAATATAGATATTAGATACTATATGTCCGCCGCCGTCGAAAGTTCCGGAGAAAGGACGATTTACCTCAGGAGTTGAAGTAGTTGAACCTTGATAATAGCCGATCGGCGTCCAGTTTGTGTGATCATCCTCCGGATCCGGCAGGGAAATATCTGCGGTCAATGTAAAGTATTTATCCTTAAAGCTGATGCCTTCGTTTACAGCGTCCCGGAAGTTTTCCAGATCTTCGAGGCTGGAGATCTCGTAAGGGGATTCCTCTGTGCCGTCGCCTGCGGAAGCAATCTTTCTGAAGTCAGCCGTAATCGTTACATCGCTGTCCGGCATGGTAAACGTATAGCAGCTCTCA
>CAZGBL010000235.1:0-3180 GCA_964523955.1 uncultured Oscillospiraceae bacterium
ACGTTTAGTTAAAGGAGGAAACGAATCATGGACAGAGTACAGGCAGCGGCAGAAATACGATAGGAACAAAGTCTCAGCAGGCTTTGAAGCTGCAGCAGGAGCAGAAAAAGGCAGAGCGGCGAGTCTCCTCACGTGAACGGAGAGCAGAGGATCGAGATCACAAGTTTGAGCTGAGACAGAAGAAAAAGAAAGAGAAGCATAGAGGGCGGTGACAACCTTTCGATTCGCTCCTGGGGCGTATTTGAGTGAGACGCCTCACGGATAAGGAAGTCTCGGTCTGATACCTAAACGAATGATTTGAGATAATTCCCATTTAAATATTTATTTGAATCGAGAGAAAGAGGTCAAAATGAGTGAAGGAAAATCTGTCTCAGCGGCTGAGATGAAGGAGATCGAAAGAATCGCGGACAGCAGAGGGCTGTCTTATCGTCAGATGATGGAAAACGCAGGGACGGCAGCTTTTGAGACGATGCGGAAAAACTGGCCAGAAGCGAGAAAAATCGTCATTTTTGCGGGGAAAGGCAATAACGGAGGAGACGGCTTTGTCGCAGCGAGACTGTATGAAGCGGAAGATGCGGAGGTGACAGTGGCGCTGTGCGAGGGCGAGCCGAAGACGGAGGATGCGCTGTATAACTATGAGAGAATATGTCAGACGGATGCTATAGAAATTACCGATTTAAAATCATTGGAGGACAGCCGGATCGAGTCATGTGACCTCATAGTAGACGCTCTTTACGGTACGGGGTTTCACGGCCAGCTTCGGGAAAGCGGCAGGAGCGCGGCGGAGCGGATGAACGGCGCGTCCGCACCTGTCTGCGCGCTGGATCTGCCCAGCGGAATGAACGCGGATACGGGAGAAACGGCGTCAGGCGCGGTGAAAGCAGATCTTACGGTGGTTTTTCACAGGAAAAAGCATGGACATGACGCACAAAATGCGGAAGAATATTGCGGAAGGATCGTCCAGGTTTCCATCGGTATCGATGAATGAACCTGATGATGTACGGTTTGTTTTTTCTGTTCTCGTATCAGCTCCATGAACAGAGAGGAGAATTTGCAGTTTTTTCGGAAGAAAGACGCACATCGCACTCTGATCATATACTGAGCGTGGATGGAAACAATATAGAAATGATTTTATTGAGCCAAATTGTGTGAGAACACAGAGAAACAGGAGGTATCTTATGCAGGATGTAAGACAGATTTTAGCCGATTTTCAGAATGGCGTAGCGGGTGTGGCAGAAGCCAATGGCGCGTTTGTGGACGCGTTTATGGGATTGCAGGATGCGGCTTTTGCAGACGGAGCTCTTTCCAAAAAAATGAAGGAACTGATCAGTGTCGCTATCGGAGTTTACAACAGATGCCAGTACTGCATTGTGGTTCACGTCCATGGCGCATATGAAGCAGGCGCTACGAGAGAGGAAATTCTGGAAGCTGCTATGGTAGCGGCAGGCGGTTTCGGCGCAGGTCCGAGTCTGGCATATTCTTCTACGGTTCTTTTAGATGCGGTAAATGAATTTGAGAAGGATTTTAAATAACGAGAGAAATATATGAAAGCTCGCTTGTCAGGAGCTCTGCTCCGCTTTAAAAAACTTCATTAACTTATTCCGTCTAAGGGAGCGGCGAGATTTGCCGCTCCCTTAGTTGTAATATCGTTAAAAAATATTGGCATTCCTGCCGGTACCTGTTATAAATATTTTAACGGTACCGGTTAAAAATTAGCATGGAAGAAATGAATATGACGAAGGACATGGAATTATTTGTGAAACTGGCAAAATTAGAGAGACTGCTGCAGCGAGAGCAGGGACGGCTGCACCGGGAAGGACATCCCTTTGCAGATACCAGCAGGGGACAGGGAAGAATACTGGCAATGTTGAAGATAAAAGATGGAATCAGTACGAAGAAACTTTCCTATCTTCTTGGGATCCGGGTATCATCGCTGAATGAGATGCTGGCAAAGATGGAAAGAAACGGTTATATCAGCAGAAAGCCGTCAGAGGAGGATAAACGAATCAGTATTATTTATGTGACAGAGAAGGGGCGGAGCGAGACGTCTGAGCAGATGGAAGGATCTGAGGCCTTCCGCTGCTTTTCTGAGGAAGAAAAGGATATTTTCAGCGGTTATCTGGATCGATTGATTGCAGAGCTGGAGGCCAGAAACTCTTCGGAGAATTCTGGACAGAGCAATGATGAAAGGTGGATGGAAATGATGAGGAAATACATGGGTGAGGAGTGACGATAATGATTAAAATGCGTGATAGAACGAAGATAGCGGAAATCAGCGCCGGAGCAGAACAGGAGCAGGCAGAAAGAGAGGCCTGTCGAATGGAACACGCGGTCAGTGAGGATTCCTTCCGCAAGCTAAAGTTAAATGCAGACAGGGGGGAATGCTTATGACATATAAGAAAACGCAGAGGAGCCGGGAAGGGACGAAAGCCGGAATCGTCGGTCTGAGCTGTAACCTGATACTGGCGGCTGCGAAATTTTTGATTGGCATTGCAGCTAACAGCATTATTATCATAGCGGATGCTGCGAATAATCTGACAGACGGCATTTCAGCGCTATTGACTATTTTAGGATTTCGTATGGAAACGAAGGAAAAAGATAAAATGCATCCATACGGACACGGCAGAATGGAATATGTTACAGGCTTTTTAATTTCTCTGCTTTTACTTTAGCAGGTCTTTTGATTATGCCGCATGCCACTGTTTCGTTGGATGGAATTTTAGGATTGGTTATGGCTGGATATATCGCCGTTTCAGGTACGGTAAGTCTATTGAATAATCTAACACTCCTGTTAGGAGAAGGTATGAGTCAGAAAACGGAAATGGAATTGCGGAAGGTTCTTTCCGAATGTCCGGAAATCGAAAGTGCAGAAAGAATCACGATTCATGATTACGAGCCGGATAAAAAGGCTGCCGTGGCGGAGGTGAATCTTGTGGAAAGCTGCGACAGAGACGCAAAGCGCAGGGCAGCCGATGACGTGATCCAACTCTGCAGCGATACGATGAATATCGAGATTTCTTTATGCAGCTCGATTTATTAAAAAACAGAAAGTCGGCGGGATCCGGCAGGTATATCAGCTAATATCAGAGAGATCCGGCTGATATGTCAGCTGCCATCATCCATACGCCGCCTTCCACGCCAGGGTGTCCGAAAACTCAATGCAAAGCGATATGCGACACC
>CAZGBL010000236.1:0-3105 GCA_964523955.1 uncultured Oscillospiraceae bacterium
CTCTGCCGGAAAAGAATTTTGCTTCCTCTATTGTCTGATGATAAAATAAATATAGAAAGCCGATCATTCCATCTGAGCGTGAACGTATTTTTCATAGCAGTTTAGAAGCAGTCTACATGAGGGAGAAAGCGCAAATGAGAGTCGCAGCCGGGTATTTTGAAAAAGTCCAGACGTATTTTATATGGTTTATGCTGTATTCCATGTTAGGATGGATTTATGAAGTACTACTGGAAGTAGTCGTATATCGTTGGGGATTTTCAAACCGGGGCGTTTTATACGGACCATACTGTATCATCTACGGTTTCGGCGCACTGTTAATTCTTCTGGTATTCGGCCGATTCAAACGGAAGAGAATCTTTGCGGGAAAATTGCTTCTTACGCCGATATTCACTTTTTTGGGAATCACTGTTATGGCCACAGCTGTAGAGCTGGCAGGGAGCTATTTGATGGAATGGCTTTCCGGAAGCTGGATGTGGGATTATACCAGATTCTATTTTCATTTTCAGGGGAGAATCGCTCTGAATCCCAGCGTTCGTTTTGGTATCGGAGGCATGGCAATCCTCTATATCATTCAGCCTTCGTTTGAAAAGCTTGCCCGAAAGCTGTCAGATCAAAACAGAGCGATCATCTGTATTTTCCTGGCTGTAATATTGTTTCTCGATATTTCTGCGACCCTTCTTCGTTTTTTCAGCTAAATCTGTAAAGCGGGTATCCCGGGGTATTCGATGTGTATTCTGCGCTGCCCGGCATTTGGCCCGCGTACAAGCATAACGAACAAGATAGGCCTCACCGACATCATGGGGCAGAGAGCAGACGGAGCTTTTGGAGCCTTCAGCGGTTCCTGCAAGCTGGAAAAGGCTTCGCTTTCTAAAGAAATTCGGGATGAACTGGATCGGAAGGGCGTTGCCGTCATCAGTCTGCGCAAGGAACAAATTCACAGAGAAAAGCTGGGGTTGAAAGTTTGTCAACAGTATGCGCTGGATGCCTATGCGGAAAATATCGTACTGCTCGATACAGGGTATGCGAAGCTTATGACGCCGTTTTTCCCTCTGGAACAGCTAAGACAGATCGAGGGCTTTGAGAATGCACGATACATCGATCCTTACGCTGGTGGAAAGGGAAATTCCATTCGCTATCTTTCGGTAGCTCGAAGAACAGACGCTATGTTGGTAATGGGCGCAGAAAATCTGTTCTGCGGAGGTGAGAAATCCGGACTTTTCGTGGGCCACACGGAAGCTATTACTACAGGAAGCTTGGCTGGCTATAATGCCTGCCGTTATCTCAAAGGGCTGCCTCTGCTCGAACTCCCTGACGGGCTGGCCACCGGAGATCTCATTTCTTATGCAAATGCACAAAGTGAGAAGGAAAACGGGCTGAAGACAAGATACACTTTCGCGGGTGCGGAATTTTTTGAACGTATGAAGCAGAGAGGGCTTTATACGACAGATAGGGAAGAGATCCGTCACCGTCTGGGCAAGTACGGTTTGAACGGGATCTATAACGAAAAATTATTGAAGGGCTAGTTTATCTATAAATTGTCTAAATGAACAATACAGGACTTCTTTTATAGGAGAAAATGTGGTAGAATAACACAGAATATACAAGACGAAAGGAATATTATGCGCCTTAATAAATACATCGCTCACAGCGGCGTCTGCTCGCGCAGAAAGGCCGATGAGCTCATTGAAAAAGGTCAAGTGACAGTAAACGGCTTGAAGGCAGAGTTTGGATATGATGTGAAAGAAGGTGACGTCGTTTCCGTTTCCGGAAAGACCATTACTCCGGAAAAGAAGCTCGTCTATTATCTCCTTAACAAACCGACAGGATATATCACGTCAGTAGAGGATGAACAGGGACGGCAGACTGTCTTAGAGCTGATGCCGGAAATCAACGAACGGATTTATCCGGTGGGACGTCTCGACTATAATACTTCTGGTATGCTGATCATGACGAATGACGGAGATCTGGCTTATAAACTCACCAGTCCGCATAAGAATATTTTTAAGACATACGTTGCAGAAGTAGCAGGTTTATTCATGCACAAAGATGCTGCAAGGCTGAGGAAGGGTGTGGATATCGGCGGTTATGTTACAAAGCCGGCAGAAGTTGAAATCCTGAAACAGTCTGACAGTTCATCTGTAGTCCAGATTCGGATTTCGGAAGGTAAGAACCGACAGGTCAGAAAAATGTTTGAAGGGGTAGGTCATAAAGTGCTGAAGCTGGAGAGAACAGCGGTGGGCGACCTGAAAATGGCGCACCTGAAACCGGGGATGTACCGCAAAATGACGGCGAACGAGGTGGCCTATCTAAAGCGGCTGTAACAACATAGCCCATCAGCAAAGCGGGTTCGCATGGGTTCAGAAAAAGCAGCTCTGAAGCCGGTACATTTCCGCCAGGGCGAAATGCAACAGAGGAATGGTTCAATTATGGAAGTAAGAAATGAAAAGACAAATCTTATAGTAAAGACAACATCGCTCGCCATGCATATTGTGAGCGAGTACATTCAGCCTGGGGACACTGTGGTTGACTGTACCATGGGAAATGGCTATGATACGCTTTCTCTTGCAGAGGCAGCGGGATGTACGCAAGACTCCGAAAAGCGCGGAAACGTATATGCATTCGATATTCAACAGGATGCTCTTGACGCAGCGTCTTCCTATCTAGCTCAGCATGGGATCGAAGATCCCGAGAAAAACGGAATTCACCTGATCAGAGAATCTCATACCAATATTGATCTCCGCCTGACAGATGTGAAAGAGGAAATTTCAGCTATCGTTTTTAATCTGGGATTTATGCCAGGGCGCGACAAGACGATTATGACGATGACAGAGACGTCCCTGATCGCTATAAAAAAGGCGATCACTCTGGTTAAGAAAGACGGCGTCGTTTCCATCATGGCTTATACCGGCCATAAAGAGGGAGAATCGGAATGTGCAGCGATTTTTGAGTTTCTGAAAACACTGCCGTCTAAGAAATATCATGTGGCATATGTCAATATGATAAACCAGAAAAAAACAGCGCCTTCCCTTTTCCTGGTCACGCCAAAGGTGGCTGATCGAAAAATATTGTAAAAAACGTGTGATCTGAAGTGCTATACTAAAGTTG
>CAZGBL010000237.1:0-1093 GCA_964523955.1 uncultured Oscillospiraceae bacterium
CTTAGATTGAAGTATATTTTCATTTTTATCATTATCATGGAAGATCGAAATAAATCCTCAGCTGGATCGTCGATCTGTCTTTTTTGGACGGAACGCTAAGGGTTATTCGAGTCAGCGCCGCCTTGTCGGCTGTCATTGCAGTATCATTGTCTGAAACGGCATCGCCGTCCGATGAGAAAATTCCCGTGATCTGCGACTCGAAACGGTGAATTAAAGTAGCAGCTCCGGAATCGGGAGCAAAAAGCTTAGTTCCGATGACAGCAAATTCGATGATGAGAACTGCTGCGAGAGCGATAATTAATCCTTTTGCTACAGAGCCGAGTCTTTCCTCGGAGGTGTCTTCCTTTTCCTCTTTTTCCGCTTTTTTTCTGGCTTTTTGTCTTGCCTTTTCCGCCTTTTGTACCGCTTTTTCCGCTTTGAGCCGTTCGTGTTCTGCAATTTTTTCTTCTTTTTCTCTGCTTTTTCGTTCCGTTTCTTTCAACGTATCGATAGCATCGAAGGCTTCCTGCATCTCAGCCTGACGTGCCTGAGAAATCGTATCTGTCGTAACGCCTCTCATACCGCTGCCAGGGTCTACTGCAGGCATCTGAATCGAATCGGTCTGCGCTTTGGAAGCAGCGATATCCTCCGGCCGTATATCGAGAATCAGCGAATCTTTAAAATGCGCTTTATCCGTTGTGACAGAGCTGTCTGAAACGGCAGATTCCGACGGAGCCTCCCTCTGTGCTTCCGACTGGGATATTTGATGGCTGTCCCGGTTTTTCAGCTGTGCCTCATCAGATGCAGGCTGTGGAGAATTTACAGTATTCGGCGCAGATACAGCAGCATTTGCGCCGTTTTTTTGTCCTTCTTCTATAATTTTATGAGCTTCCGGACCGAAAATGTCTGTGATCGTCATTTTAGAGATATCGTCAGATATGTCCCAAAAACTGCTCTGATCCTGATTTTCTACTGGCATGTCAGAGATCTGAGGTTTCATGCCGGCTTGCAGCCTTGCGTTTTTTTCAGCTATAGCAGCTGCCATAGCTTCTGCTGTCGCTGCAGGAATTTGCATCGTTTGCTGCGCGGCTTCTAAAGAGGTGGATCCGTCGGC
>CAZGBL010000237.1:1193-3011 GCA_964523955.1 uncultured Oscillospiraceae bacterium
CGGCGCGGTATTTTTGCTGCTGCGGCTGCTGGCGTCAGAGTAGTCGGTAAGATCTTCGCCATCCATATAAATATGACCGCTGTCGGATTGATCCACCGTTTTTACTACAGTAGCGCCGTCGTGCCTTCTGGTGACTTCTACAGAAGCATTGCCCTGTGCCGCGTTTACCTCTACCGAAACCTGAACGTTTTTCGGCGGCTGTTTGACGGCGTCGAGGCAGACTTCTTTCGTTTTAATTTTCTCGGCTTTTTCTAATGATGCGAGACTGATTTCCTGTGTTTTTACGGTCACTTTTGTACCGGAAGGCTCATGGATTTTGATCTCAACCTCCTTATCTTCATTTTTGGAGGCTCTTGGTATATTATTGTCTCTTCGGTGGGATTCGTATTCGTCTTCGAGCGTGCGAAAAGAAATGGTAGGTACAAAACGCAGCTTCTGACTCTGGGTTTCTGCCCTTTCCGCTTCTTCATACTCTGCGGGTGAAAGAAAAGTGACCTTTTCCATGTCTTCCTTAAATCGCTTTTCCGCTTCGATTAATCGGCTGAATCCCAGAAATTCTACGCTGCTGTCCTGCTTCGCATCCGATTCGATCTCCTGTTTTTCGTTTTCTACACTGTCAGTCCGGTAATCGGAAGAATGCGTTTCCCGACTATCGCTGAAAGCTTTACCGAACGAATTATGTAATGCGTTTGTAGATTCAGTATAGGAAGGCGAAGCAAAGCGATCGTGACTCGATGCCCCGTCCTCTTTCAATGCATCAGAAAGACGATGAAAATTTATGGCCTGCAGGGGTGAAGCAGTAATGTTGCGATCTTCTGTCTGTTTTGCAGGTGCGGCTGCCGGAGTTTTTTCCTGTGTTTGCGTCGTCTGTCCAGACAACGGAGCGCTGTCATTGGTTATCGTTTCAGCGGATTCGTTCAGCAGACTGGAGAATTCATCTGACATACGGAAATCCATGGAGGCGGGGAGATGAAATGTGCTGTCCGAAGGAAACTTGCGAGAGCGTTCCGCTGACGAACTTCCAGAGAGTTTATCCATTTCTTTGTCGAGTGCGAGCTGATGCTTTTCATTTTTTGTATCAAAAGAAAACAGATCTCTGATTTCATCAGGCTCTGTCCAGCTGTTTAGTGATTGATCATATATCATACCGGAATCTTTGTCCAGAATACGACCTGAACGCCAGTCGATGGATATATCCTGGGTTTTTTTTGGTTTTGGGTAATCCTGTACGTTCCACTTAAATTCATCTGTTAAGGATTTTCCGGCAGAAGAGACTACAGCGCCGCAATACGGGCATTTTTGAACCCCCTGAATCAATTCATTATTGCATATTTTACATTTCATATTTTGTAACCCCCGAAACGCTCTAAAAACACACGCATTTAATTGTATATTATATAACAAATACTGATCTATATCAATGAAAAACGAAGTGGGAACAGTATCAATAAATCGAGATTGATATTGTTCCCATTTTCGTATCTTTGGCTGAAATATGCATCATATATAAACGATATTTCAGCAGGTGCCCAGTCCATAAATGACGGTGGCCGGATGGCTGAATGGAAAAAGTCCAAAGTTTATCGCTGCCGTTCCCCGACATTCTTCCGGGCTAAAATCGTAATGCTTTTTTTCGATGTTTTCGCTTATCTGCAGTCGCTTACGCCGCCTTCTGATTTGCTGTCTGTCTTCTTTGAACTCATACCATTAGTTGTCTGACTCGACATACCGGATTTTTTACCGGAAGTGGAAGGATCTCCATACTTGGAAGTTACAGAACTCTGCGCTTTTGAAGTCGCATTATTTTGCATTTTGGAG
>CAZGBL010000238.1:0-2986 GCA_964523955.1 uncultured Oscillospiraceae bacterium
TGATATTTTTATATTAAATCAAAGTTTCGGCAAATGCAAGTTTTTCTATTGTTTGTTTGTTCCATCTACAGCAAACGGCTGTCTCTTGAGCTCCCGTCGCCGTCGGACTCGTGCTGCAAAAGAGCTGCAGCAGCCGGCACATTTTCTTAGATCAAAGTTTCGGCAAACGCCAGAGCTTCCTCTATTTTTGAAGGATCCTTCGCGCCTGCCTGAGCCATATCGGCTTTTCCGCCGCCGCCGCCGCCGGCGACCTTCGCGATCTGTTTGATCATGTTGCCCGCATGATAGCCTTTCTCCAAAAGAGAATCGGATACAGAGACGAGGAATGTGACCTTACCGCCATTTTCAGCAGCCAGAACATTGATAATATCCTTTTCTGCCGCTTTGAGCTGGTCGGAGAGAGATCTGAGATCGGCGATATCCGTATTTTCAAATTTCGCAGTAACCAGCTTGACGCCTTTGATTTCTTTCGCGTTTTTGACGAGGTCTCCCGCGGAATCGCCCATGGACTGACGCTTCAACTCTTCGATTTCTTTCTTCAGCGCTTTGACTTCCTCTGTCAGGGCGGATACCCGATTGACGATATTTGCAGCAGGCGTCTTCAACTTTTCGGAAACCTCGCTGATGAGGGCGTCTTCCCTTGCAATATGATCGTAAAGCCCGCTGCCTGTGATGGCTTCGATTCTTCTCGTGCCGGCAGCGATACCCGTTTCACTGACGATCTTAACCGCGCCGATCTGACCTGCGTTTTTCAGATGTGTACCGCCGCAGAATTCCTTACTGAAGTCTCCGCCTACGGATACGACTCTGACTTCATCGCCGTACTTTTCGCCGAAGAGCGCGGTAGCTCCCGTCTTTTTCGCATCTTCAATACTCAGGACTTCAGTATCTACGTCGGCAAATCTGCTGATGATTTCATTCGCGCGGCCTTCGATCCTTGCCAGATCTTCTGTGGAAATGGCCTCAAAGTGCGTAAAATCGAATCTCAGACCGTCCGGCGTAACGCTGGAACCTGCCTGCGCCACGTGATCTCCCAGAACTTCTTTCAGAGCTGCGTGGAGAATATGGGTAGCCGTATGGTTTCTAGCGATCTTGTTTCTGTTGATCTCATCGACGATTGCCTGAACCGTTTCGCCTCTGCTGACGCTGCCGGATTCCACAGTAACCTTATGGACATACAGATTCTTTGCCTTGACGGTATCCTTAACGGTCATCCTGCAGTTTGCCGTCTCGATGATGCCCTTGTCGCCGACCTGGCCGCCCATTTCCGCATAAAACGGCGTGTGATCCAAAACGACGGCCGCTTCGTCTCCCGCAGTGATGCTGTCAACCGGCTTTCTGTCTTTTAAAAGAGCAGTCACTTCACAGGTATCGGTGAGTGTATCGTAGCCTGTAAACACAGTAGCTTCATCGGAGGTGAAGAAGCCCAGTTCTTCGTCCTGCCATGCGATTTCATCGTCGGATTTTCTCGCAGCTCTCGCTTTTTCCTTCTGCTCTTCCATACATGCGTTAAAGCCGTCTACATCCGCCTCGATGCCGCTCTCTTCCAAAATTTCGATGGTCAGCTCCAGAGGAAAACCGTAGGTGTCGTATAACTTGAATACTTTTTCTCCGCCGAGAAGCGTCTTTCCTTCTTTTTTAAGCTCTTCGATGTATTCACCGATGATGTTCGTCCCCTGATCGATGGTTTCGCTGAATTTATCCTCTTCTACTGCCAGTATTTTAAAGATATAATCCTGTCTTTCTACCAGTGCAGGATATGCATCACCTGATACTTCGATAACGCGCTTTGCAAGCTCTGCCATGAACTTTCCTTCGATGCCCAGCAGCTTTCCGTGTCTTGCGGCTCTTCTTAAAAGCCTTCTCAGAACATATCCTCTCCCTTCATTGCTCGGGATGATGCCATCGCTGATCATGAAGGTTACAGAGCGTACATGGTCTGTGATGATACGGATGGAAACGTCTTCTTTTGCCTTGCCGCCTTTATAAGGAACGCCGGAGATTTCCACTACGCCATCCAGAATATATTTTATTGTATCGATAGCAAAAATAGAATCGGTTTCCTGCATGACGCATGCCATTCTTTCGAGTCCCATGCCTGTATCGATATTCGGATGCTCCAACGGATTGTAATTGCCGTCTTCATCTCTGTCGAACTGAGTGAATACATGGTTCCAGAATTCGATGTATCTGTCGCAGTCGCAGCCCGGCTTACAGTCCGGATTGTCACAGCCGTATTCCGGACCTCTGTCAAAATAGATTTCAGAACAAGGGCCGCACGGACCGATACCTATTTCCCAGAAATTATCATCTTTTCCAAGTCTTACAATCCGCTCTTCCGGCATACCGATCTTGTCGCGCCAGATCGCATAAGCTTCATCGTCATTTTCGTAAACTGTCGCCCAGACTCTTTCCTTCGGCAGCTTGAGATGTTCCGTAATGAATTCCCATCCCCATTCCAAAGACTGCTCCTTAAAATAGTCGCCAAATGAGAAATTGCCCAGCATTTCAAAAAACGTACCGTGTCTGTCCGTATAGCCGATATTTTCGATATCGCCGGTACGAATACACTTCTGACATGTGGTCATACGCTTTCTCGGCGGCGTCTCCAGCCCGGCAAAATAAGGCTTTAACGGCGCCATACCAGAGTTGATCAGGATCAGACTCTTGTCCTTTTCCGGAACGAGAGAAAAACTCTCGTGTGCCAGATGTCCTTTACTCTCGAAAAATTCCAAAAACATTTTTCTGATTTCGTTGAGACCTAATTTTTCCATTTTAAATATATTCTCCTTCTGCAAAGATTCTGAATTGTGTAAAAAGGTTCTGAATCGTGTAAAAAAGCATCGTCCTTCATTTCTGCGTCGGGTTCCATTTCCGACTTTCGGCGGTCGGGTAACCGTCTCCCCGACAGGGTGTCCGAAAACCTGTCTCTCAGCTTCTCTGCATACATTATATTGACACACTTATTAGACTTAAATACTATATT
>CAZGBL010000239.1:0-2981 GCA_964523955.1 uncultured Oscillospiraceae bacterium
CTCTATTCAAGTCTTTTGGATTATCAAATTTAAATCATTTGTCATGTGTTTTAAGCGGAGCAGAACTCCTGGCAGGTTCGCCCGCCAGGGACGGCGCGAACGCTTACCCCATGGTTAAGTGAATAAAGATGCTGCGGTATCCGCTCGCTCGTCAGGGACGGCGCGAACGTTTGCAGCAAGCGCCAGGAGCTTTCACCCAGCCGGGTTTCGGCAGAGAAAATTACCCGACTCCGAAAGTCGGAAATGGAATCCGCCGCTTACAGGGCGGGAGAGGAAAAAACATCCAGCGCCTGTTATATTTGAAATACAGATACTTCATAATATCATATGGAGAGGATAATTCTCATCAACTTTCCGGCCTACTTATGAAAAATTATGAAAAAATTTTTTTTGATCTCAACATCAATATCTTGTAATTGTAGACGATCTTTGGGAGGCATTGCATTCCAATGAAAACAGATGTTTTTCGACGGAGGCAGAGGATTGGATTTCGGAAAGCGGATACACAATATATTGATTAATGAAGGGAATAATTGCCGAAAACTACACATGATATAGATAGACAGAAAGACGTCGTTCTGTTAGAATAAAGAAGCGAAAATCAGAAGACTGTTCTGTCAGCAGGGCAGTCGGCTCGCTATGGAAGAAAAGAACGGATATACAATATATTGTAAGCTGCCAAATGTTTGAACGATGAAATGAAAGCGGGGGCATCGGGCATCTGTTATGAGGCGGCTGGGATAGAATATGAGGCATATGCGGGCATCTGACAAGAAATGAGATAGATGCAGAATGGAATAACAGAAAGGAGGATTTTGTATGAAGGTCATCAAGAGAGACGGAAGTACTGTAAATTTCGACCGCAGTAAGATTGAAGTGGCGATCAGAAAAGCGAACGCTGCAGTGGAGGAGCCGGAGCGCATAGAAGAGAGCAAGGTCATCGAGATCGCGGATTATATCGAGAATAGAAAGCGTCCGCGTCTTCTCGTGGAAGATATTCAGGATATGGTAGAGCGTAAATTGATGGAAGAGGGGAAGTTTGACCTCGCCAAAGCGTATATTATCTATCGTTATTCCAGAGCTCTGGTCAGAAAGGCGAATACGACGGACGATTCGATTCTCAGCCTGATCCAGAACAGCAACAAGGATGTAATGGAAGAAAATTCTAATAAAAATGCGGTGATGGCGGCGACGCAGCGCGACCTTATCGCAGGTGAAGTTTCAAAAGACCTTACGCGGAGGATTCTGCTTCCGGAAAAGATTTCAAAAGCTCATGAGGAAGGCGTGATTCATTTTCACGATGCAGATTACTTTCTCCAGCCGATTTTTAACTGCTGTCTGGTCAATGTAGGCGATATGCTGGACAATGGTACGGTGATGAACGGAAAGCTCATAGAATCGCCTAAGAGCTTTCAGGTGGCGTGTACTGTTATGACGCAGATTATCGCGGCGGTTGCCAGCGGCCAGTACGGCGGGCAGTCGGTAGACGTCTGCCATCTGGGAAAATACCTGAGGCGCAGTTATAATAAGTTCAGAAAGCAGATCGAAGGCGACTGCGGAGATCAGGTTCCTGAAGAAATCGTGGAAAAGCTCACCTGTGACCGTCTCAGAGATGAGCTGCGTTCCGGTGTTCAGACGATTCAGTATCAGATCAATACTCTCATGACGACGAATGGCCAGTCGCCGTTTGTGACGCTTTTCCTCTATCTGAGAGAGGATGATGAGTATGTTAAAGAAAATGCGATGATCATCGAGGAAATCCTCCGGCAGCGTCTGGAAGGCATAAAAAATGAAAAGGGCGTCTTTGTCACTCCTGCTTTTCCGAAATTGATTTACGTTCTCGATGAACACAACTGTCTTAAAGGCGGGAAATATGACTATATTACAAAGCTGGCGGTAAAATGCTCTGCAAAGAGAATGTATCCGGATTACATTTCTGCGAAGAAGATGCGCGAATACTATGAAGGTAATGTATTCAGCTGTATGGGATGCAGGAGCTTTCTGTCCCCATGGAAGGACGAAAACGGAGAATACAAATTCGAGGGTCGATTCAATCAGGGCGTGGTCAGCATCAATTTGCCTCAGATCGGCATTATCGCTGCAGGCGACGAAGAGAAATTCTGGAAACTGCTGGACGAACGGCTCGATCTCTGTTATGAGGCTTTGATGTGCAGGCACAACGCACTGAAAGGCGTAAAATCGGATACCAGTCCCGTGCATTGGCAGTACGGCGCTATCGCCCGTCTGGAAAAAGGCGAGGTCATCGATAAGTATCTCGAAGGCGGTTACTCCACCATTTCTCTCGGATACATCGGTATCTATGAGATGACGAAGCTCATGAAAGGCGTCAGCCACACCGATCCGGTGGGCAGAGAATTCGCCTTCCGCGTCATGAACTATATGAGAGCAAGGTGCGATCGGTGGAAAGAGGAGACGGGACTGGGCTTCGGCCTTTATGGAACGCCTGCGGAGTCTCTGTGTTACCGCTTTGCGCGCATCGACAAAGAGCGTTTCGGAACGATCAAAGACGTTACAGATAAAGGTTATTACACAAATTCTTATCATGTGGATGTCAGAGAAGAGATCGACGCGTTTTCCAAATTTACGTTTGAAAGTGATTTTCAGAAAATTTCGTCGGGCGGAGCCATCTCGTATGTAGAAGTCCCTAATATGAGAAATAATCTGGAAGCTCTGGAAGATGTCGTTAAATTTATTTATGACAACATTCAGTATGCTGAATTTAATACGAAATCAGATTACTGCCAGGAGTGCGGTTTTGACGGCGAAATTCTCATCAATGATGATAACGAATGGGAATGCCCTAACTGCGGCAATAAAGATCACGATAAGATGAATGTTACGAGACGAACCTGCGGCTATTTGGGCGAAAATTTCTGGAATGTGGGTAAGACGAAAGAGATTAAGGCGAGAGTCCTTCATCTGTAGAGCGAACGCTCCCAGCGCTTGCTGCAAGCGTTCGC
>CAZGBL010000240.1:0-2959 GCA_964523955.1 uncultured Oscillospiraceae bacterium
CGGGGGACATCCGGCGCCTGTTATATATGGCGATGCGGGGGATGAGCAAAATATTATCGTTGATATTCTGTACAACTGAAGATTTTATGGACGAGCGATGCTAGGATGAGTTCCTGTACTCAGCGTACTCAGCTTGGGAGGTAACATTTATGGAAACAAAGATTTATACGATTACAGATCTGGAAAAGGATCATGATAAGATTGAAGAAGCCGCTGAAATTATCAGAAACGGCGGACTCGTAGCATTTCCGACAGATACGGTTTATGCGGTAGGAGCTGCGATGGACAATGAGGAAGCTGTCGACAAGCTCTTTGAAGTCAAACAGCGTCCGAAGGATAATCCGATTTCTGTGTTGGTGGCAAGAGATCTGGACATTCATCTGGTCATCGATATTACAGCGCCGAACAACCAGTTTATGTCTCGTTTTGTAGAAGAATTCTGGCCGGGTCCTCTCACGATCGTTATGCCTAGAATTTTAGGACGTGTTCCTGAGAATGTGACAGGCGGAAGGCTCAGCGTGGGCGTTCGTCAGCCTGACGATCCTATCGCCCGCGCGCTCATCGATGAAGCGGGGGTGCCTCTGGCAGCGCCGAGCGCGAATATTTCAGGGCATCCGAGTCCGACGACAGGTCAGCATGTCATCGACGATCTCAACGGAAAGGTGGACATGATCCTCATAGGACCGGACTGTAAGACGGGCATTGAATCTACAATCATAGATCTGTCTTATGAGCTTCCTGTCATCATAAGACCGGGTTCGATCACAAAGGATCAGCTTCAGGAAGTGATTCCGAGAAAGATTCAGGAGGTCCCCTCGGAGCACTCACTGTAAAGGCTGCGGGCAGTGAGGGAGAACCGGCGTCACCGGGGCTGAAATACAGGCATTATGCGCCTGACGCGCCGATGACATTATTTATCGGAGAACTGGCGGCCGTCCATTCCGCTGTGATAAAAGCTCAAAAAGAAGCGGAAGCAGAGGGAAAGAAAGCTGGGATTATCGATTTTAACGGCGATGCGGAAGCTGCCGCCCGCCTGTTTTTTAAAAAACTACGGGAACTCGATTCGCAGAATGTAGATTTGATTCTCGCAGCGGGAGTCAAGGAGGAAGGCGTCGGCGTCGCTGTGATGAACAGGATGCGAGGCGCTGCGGACGGCAATGTCATTGAGGTATGACGGTACGCCGCGAAAATAACGAGCTTGGATTGAAACAATCGGGAGGTTTGAAATGATTGCATTAGCCAGTGACCATGCGGGTTTTGAATTAAAAGAATCTATAAAAAAATATCTGGTAGATAATAATTATGACATTATGGATTTCGGAACGAATTCCACTGCATCGGTCGACTATCCGACGTTTGCGAGAATGGCGAGCGAAGCGGTGGCTTCGGGACAGTGCGATAAAGGCATTGTCTGCTGCGGTACGGGGATAGGCGTATCTATCGTCGCAAATAAGGTAAAGGGGATTCGCTGTGCGCTCTGCACTGACGAGTTTACCGCAGAGATGTCCAGAAAACATAATGACGCGAACATGATGGCCATTGGCGCGAGAGTCACAGACGGGGACAAGGCTCTGAGGATGGTGAATATCTGGCTCAATACGGACTTTGAAGAGGGCAGACATAAGAGAAGAATCGATATGATAGAAGGATAAGCGGCAGTAATGGCAGCGCAAAGACGGCTTATGAAAAAACGAGATGACGGAAATAGGCTGCGATATTGCGATATGTTGGAGGAAAAAATGAAAATCTATGATGAGCTGGTAGCACGCGGCCTGATCGCGCAGGTTACAAATGAAGAAGAAATCAGAGAAATGGTGGACAATGGAAAGGCGGTATTTTATATCGGCTTCGATCCTACTGCTGACAGCCTTCACGTCGGTCATTTCATGGCGCTCTGTCTGATGAAGAGACTGCAGGAGGCGGGAAATAAGCCCATCGCTCTCATCGGCGGAGGTACAGGTATGATCGGCGATCCATCGGGACGTACGGATATGCGTCAGATGATGACGCCGGAAACGATTCAGCACAACTGTGACTGTTTCAAGGTACAGATGAGTCGTTTTATCGACTTTTCGGACGATAAGGCGATCATGGTCAATAATGCGGATTGGCTGATGGACCTCAATTATGTGGAATTTCTCAGAGAAGTCGGACCTCATTTTTCTGTAAATAATATGCTCAGGGCGGAATGTTATAAACAGAGAATGGAAAAGGGACTGAGCTTCCTGGAATTTAACTATATGCTGATGCAGAGCTATGATTTTTACGAGCTCTATAAGAGATACGGCTGCAACATGCAGTTCGGCGGAAACGATCAGTGGAGCAATATGCTGGGCGGTACAGAACTGATCCGCCGTAAACTGGGCGTAGACGCTCACGCCATGACGATCACGCTCTTGCTCAATTCCGAAGGAAAGAAGATGGGAAAGACCGGTAAAGGAGCTGTGTGGCTCGATCCGGAGAAAACATCTCCTTATGAATTCTATCAGTACTGGAGAAACGTAGATGATGCGGACGTCATCAAGTGCATGAAGCTTCTCACGTTCCTTCCGCTGGAAAGAATCGCTGAGATGGAAGCGTGGGAAGGCAGTCAGCTCAACGATGCGAAGGAAATTCTCGCGATGGAACTGACGACGCTGGTGCATGGCGCGGAAGAGGCGGAAAAAGCGAGAGAAGCTGCAAAGGCGCTTTTCGCAGGAACAGGCGATATGGAAAACGTCCCTACGACGGAAATGGAGAAGTCAAGCTTTGAAGGCGAGGGTATGGGTCTCGTCTCTCTCATCAAGGAGCTGGGCCTCGTTCCGAGCAACAGCGAAGGTTTCCGGACTATCGAGCAGGGCGGTCTGCTCGTAAACGGTGAAAAGATCACCGATAAAAAACAGCAGGTAACACTGGACATGTTTGAAGACGGAGCGCTTCTCATCAAGAAGGGCAAGAAGAAGTTCCACAGAGTTGTGGT
>CAZGBL010000241.1:0-2935 GCA_964523955.1 uncultured Oscillospiraceae bacterium
CATCATATACCATACTTATAATACATATTAATATAGTATGTTTTGAAGTCAAAGAATTTAACAAACATGAACATAGAGATTTTTCAAAGGAGTGATATCGACATGAGCAAGAGAACTTACGGAGACGGATTCGGCTTTCACACGAGAGCCGTCCACACAGGAAACGACGTGGACGGTGAAACAGGAGCCATTAAAAGACCCATCACTATGGCGAACAGTTATGAGCTTCCCTACGATCCCAGCGATCTCAACTGGAGCAGCGCCGGAAAAAATCTGTATACGCGGAACGGTGGTTCCAATCAGCAATACCTGCAGGAAAAGCTGGCTTCCTTAGAAGGAGGCGAAGACTGCATCGTTTTGGCCAGCGGCGTAGCCGCACTGTCCGGCCTGTTCTTCGCGCTGCTGGAAAGCGGAGACCACGTCATCTTTTCCAGCGTCACATATATCGCAGTCTACCGCCTTTTGAACGAACTTCTGAACCATAAGTTCCGCGTCGAGACTACGATCGTCGATACATCGAATCCCGAAGAGATTCGCCGCGCCATTCGCCCGAACACAAAGCTGATTCACATCGAAACGCCGGGAAATCCCACGCTCACGATTACGGATATCCGCGCCGCCGCCGAAATCGCCCACGAAAACGGCGCTCTCTTATCGGTGGACAACACCTTCGCATCACCTTATAACCAGCGTCCTTTAGAGCTGGGAGCGGATTTTTCCATCGAAAGTCTGACGAAATACATCAACGGACACGGAGATGCCATGGGCGGGGCTATCATCGGAAAAAGGGAATATTTAGACATCATCCGCGCCCAGTCCCAGATCAATCTGGGCGGCACCATCAGTCCGTTTAACGCATGGCTGATCATGCGCGGTTCGGTGACGCTGCCTTTGAGAATGCGCCAGCATAATGAAAATGCCTTGAAAGTAGCCCGCTATCTGGAAACGATAAAAGGCGTCCGTTTTGTCGCCTATCCCGGACTCGAAAGCCATCCGGGACATAAAACCGCAGCGTCCCAGATGTCTCCGGGCTTCGGCGGAATGCTTTCCTTCGGACTTCGCGCAGATCACGATACGCACAATCGCTTCGTCAGCCATCTGCGGGTGATCACTTCCGCTGTTTCACTCGGCCACGACGAAAGTCTCATCGTATTCCTCGGAGAGAACGATGAAAGGCAGTATCTGTATCCGGAAAAGTTTCACGAGGGATTTTTCCGCTTCAGCGTAGGCATCGAGGACGCCGAAGATATCATAGAAGATCTCAGACAGGCATTTGAAAAGGAATCTCTCCTTTAAACGGCAGCTTCTGCCGATGTTTCCTGACATCGGCAGAGAAAACCGCCTGTCTTTTCCAGCTATATTGTTTTACAAAAGAGGCCGCTGCACGAAATACTTGATTTACAAAAGGAAGAATCCGCGTATTTTAAATTAAAACGACGCACCTTCCCAGGTATTCGTCTTTTCTCCGTCGGGCGGCTCCGACTGTATAGAAAAATAAGGAAACTCGCCATGCATATAAATTTCGATCATCCGTCCATCCGCAGCCACATGTTTGAAGGCGGATTCGGATTAGAAAAAGAAAGCCTTCGCGTCAGTGATGCCGGCCGCCTTTCACAGACAAAGCATCCGTTTGGAGACGATCCCCACATGGATCGGGATTTTTGTGAAAATCAGACAGAGCTCATCACAAGTGTCTGTCAAAGCGCAGATGACGCGTGGAAAAAACTTGCCGAACTCCATAAAGCCGCAGTAAAAAAGCTGTCAAACCTGAAAACTGGCCGGGAATTTCTCTGGCCCTTTTCAAATCCTCCTTTTATCTGCGACAAAAACGATATTCCCATCGCGTCATACGACGGACCGCTAAAAGGAAAAGAAATTTACCGCCAATATCTGGCTGCAAAATACGGAAAAAACAAAATGCTGTTTTCGGGCATTCACTTCAACTTTTCCTTTTCCGAAAATCTTCTCAGAGCTGCCTGTCGGGAAAGAGGCGCTGACTCCTATTTCGACTTTAAAAACCAGATCTATCTTCACCTGGCAGCAAAAGCTGCAGAATACAGCTGGCTGATCGTGTACCTGACCGCTGCCAGCCCCGTCATCGACAGCTCCTTTTTTGTGTCCCGGCCCGCTCCCGTCTCGGACCCCGCTTTAAAATACGGCGGTGTGGATAAATCGGCTAATAATATAAATAATACCACGGTAAAATATGCATCCGTCCGCTGCAGTGAAATCGGTTACTGGAATCATTTCCTTCCCCTTCTGGAATATGGAACGCTGAAAGAATACACAGAGAGTATCCGAAGCTATATCAGCGACGGTCAGCTGAAATCGATCTCTGAGCTGTACTATCCCGTACGTCTGAAACCGCCTGGTGAAAATTCACTGGAAAACTTGGACGAACACGGAGTCAGCCATATCGAACTGCGCACCGTCGATTTGAATCCTCTGTCCCCTGTAGGACTCCGAAGAGAAGACGTCATATTCCTTCACCTGCTCCTTCTCTATCTCGTTTCACTGCCTGACGAATTCTTTTCCCAGTCAGATCAGAGATCAGCCGTAGAAAATGTTCAACGAGCCGCTATCTATGACACGGACACTCTTATCGAAACAGGCTGGAATCAGACGTGCCCCGTCAAGGAAGCCGCACTGGAAGTCCTCAGCGATATGGAAGCTTTCTTTTCAGCCTCTGCTTTCCAAAGTATACAGAATGCACCAGCAGACCTGATGCGCATCATCCGGTTCCAAAAGGAAAAACTGCTCTTCCCAGAGCGGAGATATGCTGAAATCGTCAAAAAGAAGTTCAGCAGCGACAATTCCGGAAGCTATACGGAAAAAGGTCTCAAGCTGGCGCAAAAATATGCGAAGGAAATCGCAGCGGAATGAAGATGCCATTTCCAGCACTTCAAGATTAGTTCGTGAGGTTTCACAACAAAAG
>CAZGBL010000242.1:0-2876 GCA_964523955.1 uncultured Oscillospiraceae bacterium
GGGGGACATCCGGCGCTTGTTATATACCGCGTCGACACGTAATCATATGGAACATCATATGCGCGCCGCTAACGCCTTTGCGCGCCTGACAGCTTCTTCCAACTGCAGTTCCGCATCCATTCCCTGGATATCAAGACATTCCGCCGCGATGGATGAAAATTCAGGAATGCCGTAAACCTCGCACATTCCTTTCAGATAATCCCCTCCATAGTCCCGATCGCCTACCACACCGCCTGCCGTTGTCAGATAGACCATGCGTTCTGCCCTGCACAAGCCCACCTGCCTTCCTTCTCCGCTATAACCGAACGTCACGTTGAGAGCGGAAATATGCTCGATATAGATTCTCAAAAGCGAAGGAAACGACATTTCCCAATAGGGAGCTGCGATGACGATCAGATCTGCAGATGCAAACTGCTCTGCTTGCTGAAATTCTTCTGCCCCTTTGACAAGAGCGTCGCTGAGGGTATTTCTTCTGCGGATCATATCCGGATCAAGAGGCTTCAAGCCAAGCTGCATCAGATTGATCTCTTCTACTTCTGCCTCCGGCCGATGTTCCAGAAGCGTTTCCAAAAAAGCGTCCGCCAGCCTTTTCGTTCGGGACTTTTCATGAACGGAAATACAGCAGTTGACGAACAGTATCCTTTTTTCGTTTTTCAAATCGCTCTGCGCTCCTTTCTTCAGACGCTGCAACGCGTGGGATTCTATCACCGAAGGAATCCTCTGATGCTGCGCTCCTTTTTTCAGACGCCGCAATGTATCCCGCCGCTTTTATCTGCCGTTTTGACTCATCAGCGATTTACCAGAAGCTTTTTAATCGCCGCATCCAGGCCGCTGAGGGAAAGTTCAAACATCGGTATTTCTTTTTGCACCATGTCAATGGTAGCGTTTCCATGAGCATAAGGCCAGTGCTTTTGCGCGATAGGATTGAGCCATACCATATGAGGATATCGTCTTTTTACGCGCTTTAGCCACTCGAGACCGGTCTCCTTGTTATATTCATTGCGGACAGATGCGCAGCCCGCGTAGAGAAGTTCCGACGGAGACATGGCGGCGTCACCCACGACGATGACCTTATACTCGCTGTCGATATTATGGAGCACACTCATGGTATCTACCGTCCTGCGTCTGCTGCAGCTGGGATCGGTAAACAGATTCTGGTAGATACAGTTGTGGAAATAATACACTTTCAGATCCTTGAAGTGATTCGATTTATGCGCCGCCTGAAACAGCTGACTGCACAGCTCGCTGTACGTTCTCATAGAACCGTCGGAATCGAACAGCAGCAAAACTTTAACGGTATTCTTTCTCGGCCGGTCGAAGACCAGCTTGAGATTTCCCGCATTATCGCAGGTCTCCTGAATCGTGGCGTCCACATCCAGCTCCGTCTTCGGGCCGTCATTTCTGGATGAAAATTGTCTCAGCTTACGGAACGCCATCTGGAAACTCCGGATATCCAGCATATTATCCTCTCTGAAATCGCGGAAATTCCGTTCTCCTGCCACCTGAACGGCAGATCGGTGGACGCTCTCTCCTCCGATGCGGATTCCTGCAGGATTGTAGCCCCCGTGGCCGAAAGGAGACGTTCCTCCCGTTCCGATCCAGTAACCGCCGCCATGATGCTCTTCCTTCTGTTCTTTCAGACGTTCCTCCAGCATCCTCTGAAGCTCCTCAAAATCGTGGGCTTTCAGATTCTGCATAGCCAGTTCCAAGGCATGTGCCGGAATTTTATACTCTTTTTCCAGCCATTCCCATACTTCTTCCGGAATTTCCTCTACGTGCTCCACGCCTTTAAAAAACTCGGCAAAAGCTAAATCGAACTTGTCATAATCCGTCTCGCTCTTGATGAGTACGGCGCGGCACAGATAGTAGAACGATGTCAGGCTGGACTGCGCAAGCCCCTGATCGAGAGCCTCCATCAGAGCCATCCACTCGTTGAGCGAAACCTTCAGCCCGCGCTCCCTCAACAGATAGAAAAATTCAATAAACATAATTCTTTTCCTCTATGGATCACGTCCTTACCTTATCTGAAACGGTTTCTGCCTCTTCTGTATGCTTCAAACGCATCGATATCCTGATTTTTCTTCAGCAGCGTCCCGATAAAAGGAAAACTCTTCGTAATCTCTTCCGGTGCGATTCCTCCTAACGTCAGCGCCTGAAGCCAGTCGAGAAGCTCTGACGTACTCGGCTTTTTCTGAACCTCATTCATGGAACGAATCCAGTAAAACGCTTCCATCGCCTGACTGATGAGACGCTCGTCCAAATCTTTGTAATGCACGTTTACGATCTCTCTCATCTTCGGCGCCAGCGGGAATTCGATATAGTGGAAGATACATCTTCTCAGGAAAGCGTCGGGGAGTTCCTTTTCCGCGTTCGATGTGATGATAACGATAGGTCTGTGCTTTGCCTTTACCGTTTCCTTCGTCTCATTAATGTAAAATTCCATTTTATCCAGTTCCCACAGAAGGTCATTCGGAAATTCCAGGTCAGCCTTATCGATTTCGTCTATGAGAAGAACGACCTGCTTGTCCGCTTTAAAAGCTTCGCCCATCTTCCCCAGCTTGATATACTTGGAAATATCGCCTACGTTAGCCTCTCCAAACTGGCTGTCGTACAATCGCTGAACCGTATCGTAGACGTAAAGACCGTCCTGTGCCTTCGTTGTGGACTTAATATTCCAGATGATCAGCTCCATGTCGAGAGCCTGAGCGATGGACTCTGCCAGCATCGTCTTTCCCGTGCCAGGCTCACCCTTGACGAGCAGCGGCTTTTTCAGCGCCATCGCCACGTTGACTGAATTCATCAGATCGTCTGAAGCCACATAATTTGAACTTCCGCTGAATCCGTTTAACATATTTTCTTTTCCTCCTTCGTAAATT
>CAZGBL010000243.1:0-2875 GCA_964523955.1 uncultured Oscillospiraceae bacterium
ACAGGCCCCATGGGCAACTGTCTGACCTATGGCAATGGTTGTTCGATGTAGAGAACACCCGGCGGCACCCATAAGAATATAGGAAAACGCTTCACAGCCAGAGCGGTACTTTTCATGCTGCTGCTCGGATAAAAATGACGCCGCTTTTTCAGAAATTTAAGGTGACGATCAGACGGAAAGAGCTGTTAAAACCGGATCGACTTCGATAGTATTCCGCATGTGAAATCATTTGCTTTAGCAGATCGTTTTTTATTTTTTTGTTTTTTGTCTGAAGCGCGGATTTCAAAAGATCGACGGAGGATTGCAGCGAAAAATCTTGCTGTGGATGTTCTTGTTCCTGATTTGGAATATTTTTCAGAGAAATCTTTTTCACATTCATAGTGCGGCAATCCGCAGATCGTAAATTTTTTTTAGATTCCTGGCAGGGCAGTCCCTCTATTTTACTTTTCAGAATTTCTTTTTCCCGGAGAAGCTGTGATTTGCGGCTGAGAAATGTCTCCTCATCATAGACGCCTTGTTCCAGCAGTTCATGCTGACGAATGAGCTGTTGGTCGATTTTTTTCTGCCTTTTTTCCAGATTTTGCTTTCGAATAATCGAGAGATCTAAACTTGATTCATCCTTTTTATTCCATGTTTTTTGAGAAACAAAAGAGATATCGTTCATTTTTAAGGGCATACAGGCGAGAATCAAAGCGGTAAGGCGACTTTCTGCATCATGCAGACGAATGGATGTTGTTTCAGCGCATGAACCGGCACAGCGCAGTCGGTCTTTTCCGTTAGGATAGGATTTTCTCACCATCGCCGCATTACAGAAGCCGCAAAAGACAATTCCCGATAACGGATTTTGCAGTAAAGAGCCCGATGGAATTGTCAGAGATTTTTTCTCGGATAATTTATCCTGAACTCTCAGAAAATCTTCTTTTGAAATGAGAGGTTCATGTTTTCCAGATACGACAGTCCAGGCGTCCTTCGGCTGGCGTACGATTCTGCCCTTTATTAACTTTGTTTTGCCGATGATAATGTCGCCTGCGTATTCTCCATTGTGAAGAATGGAGGAGATACTTTTGTGTGTCCATCTGCATCCGCGGCTGGTAGAAATATTTGCTTCGTTTAACATATCTGCGATTTTGCTCATGCTGATACCGGATAAATACCAAGAAAAAATATCGCGAACGATGTGTGCATTTTCAGGATGCGGTATGATTTCGGTACGTCCGCTCTTCAGATATCCATAGGGCGCCTGGGACCATACGAAATTGCCCTCTTTCAGAGATTTGATTTTTCCGCGCTGAAGCCGTTTTTTGATCTGTTTCAATTCTTTGCGGGCAAAGAAAGCGTAAAGATCGTAGAAATCCTCGTCGAGATCATCTGAAAGATCATACGTTTTATCCGGTGTGATGACGAGTGTGCCGGATTCCCGGAAAGTCCGGCTGATGATGCCTTGATCGATCATACTGCCGCGGCCCAGACGATCGATATCCATGACGAGAACAGCGTCGTATTTTTCTTCCTCGACTTCTTCCAGCAATTCCTGCATGGCGGGACGGCAGGAGATGCTGTCGCCCGACATGATTTCTTCCTTTATATTTAATACGGATAAATTCATTTTTTCAGCCAAAGCAAGAAGCTGTTCTCTGTGCCGGCGCAGAGTTTCTGCAGGCGTTTCATTCTGATCATCTCCTTTTCGCGATTTACGAAGGTAGATGCAGGCATTCATAACAGAATCACTCCTTTTCATACTAAAATATAGATAAACAGAAATCCGATACCGTTATGTATATTTTTCTATGAACAGAAAAATGACGGGAATGAATCGTTTCCCGCCATGAAAATATGGCACTGCACCTATCATCCATCTTCATCGCCGGGTTTGCAGTTTTTGCAGGGAGAAAAACCCTGACGGAGAGCTTCCCCGGGAGTTGAAAAGGTGATTCTGTTTTTCTCTCCTGTCATGACAGCAGAGGAACAATCGGTCCGATGAAAAATCCGGCTGGCACGATTTCCTATATATACCGGAGTCTGGACAGATTCCGCGAGTGTATGGGAACGGTTCTCAGACGTTTGACAGACGTCTGAAACAGATCCTTCTGATAACGGCGCAGAACTTTCTGAATCCTGATCGCCTTCTGCCAATTTAGGAACGCCGCGGTCTGAATTTTGTGATATCGATGTGGAAGTATCGCAGCGCGGTTCCTCCGGTTTTTGCCGAAAATATTGTTTTCGGCGCTCTTTTTTTTCTAAAAGATCGAACCAGGACGCGGAATCTTTTGCTGTTACTGTAATCAGAGCAGCCGCCGCAGCAAGTGCAAGGAAAATTTGCGCCTTCCTTTTTATTTTCATAGCTTTCCCTCAATAATTTCTTTATTTGCAGCAGCGCCGCAAAGTCAATAACCAAAAAATATTTAAAGCGAGGCCGGAGCTCCCGCCGGGCAGAGACATTATACCATAATCGACGATATATTTTATTCTGAAAATAGAGTAAGAAAAGCACGATTTTTGTGGAAATGGGACGAACTTCCATTCATATGCTGAAGAAGGGGACCTTTTTACTTTAAAAGAATCCCTGGATCGATAGGAGAATATCCATTGGATTTTGGAGACAAAAAAAGGAGGTAAATTGAAATGGAAGATCAGAACGTTATTATCACGTGGCAAGGATGGGCGCAGGATGTACCGAAACAGGTAAAAAATCCCCATATTCCCGATGATGGATATATTGTGCTGTTTAACACAGGAGACGTCGTCGCCATGCAATCTGAGAAGAAAATGACTTTAGAAGAACAGCTGCCCATAGAAAAAATCCTGATGCATATTTTGAACGATAGATCAGATCAGAGCGTGCCGGAATGACCTGTTTAAGCGGTACTCTGCCGGA
>CAZGBL010000244.1:0-2857 GCA_964523955.1 uncultured Oscillospiraceae bacterium
CAGCGTTTCCTCAAACCCGCTGCCAGAGCAGCATGTTGTTTTCAAACAGACAGTTCGGTCTGCCGTTGTCCTTCAGTCACGCAAGATGGTAGCAAACCGTGCTGCCGACAAGCGCATACTGCTCAAAATTCATCGTCAGCCCGTAGTCTGCGAAAAGCCTCTGCAAAATGACCTCAAAGCAAAGAGGCTCTCTGCAAAGCTCCGTAATCTTTTCCGTGATTTCCAGCACTTTATCGATGTTGTACTGCGCCAGCGGCGCGATATTCTCCGCTGCCAGAGCATCGATATCGCTGATTCCACCGGAATATGCTTTTTCTGTAATTTTCTTTGCAGGATTCAGGGTGATTTGTTGTATAATAATTTCCATAGAGGCAGCTCCTTTCGTGATGGTTGTTTTGTGGTAAATTCATTTTATCACTTTGGAACTTGCCTCTATTTTATTTTTCTAAAAACTCCACAACTATTTTACACTAACAATATTACAAAACAAAGGTCAGCGAACGTTATTGTACCTCACAAAGAGGGACTTTACAACTAAAAACAGATCCTTCGTCACGTTCTTCTCCCGCCGCAGCGCCGTCGCAATTCAAGGCCGTATTTTTTCTATCTGATTTATCTTTCTAATTAAGAAGAGTCTGACGAAAATCTTTCCTGCTACAGATTTTCATCAGACTCTCATCCGACGCTTGTTATACGTTTTTATCTTCAACTGCTACATCTATTACATTTTTTGTGCAGTCTGATCGGCATTCCATAATTCTTCCGCTTTCGGACTCCAGTTTTCCGCGTAATGATCGCACTTAGCGCAGAGATGCTCTACTGTCTCAGGACTCATCAAATCCGTAGAATGCGCTCCCGTCTTTTCCACCATTTCACGCAGCTTATCCGGATTTTCCAACATCGGACATGGCCGAAGGTGATTTTCATTGAATGGCTGTCCATCGTGATATGCACGGAACAGATCCGAAGTTAAACACTCTAACAGTGTCTTTTCTCTAATATTAGAGTCAGAATAATGGATAAAGACGCACGGATCCACATCACCGTTGGCGTTGATATGAAAATAACGCCGCCCGCCTGCGATGCAGCCTCCTACATACTGGCCGTCATTCTGGAAATCCATAGCAAAAATCGGCTTCGTCTGCCTGAATTTCCTGATCTGGTGATACATAAATTCTCGTTGACGCGGATTTGGCATGAGCTCCGGAGACGCGTCGTTGCCTACCGGCATATAATGGAAATACCAGACAAAAAGCGCGCCCCATTCCACCATCTGGTCAAAGTAAGCTTCGCTGCTGATCGCTTCCAGATTTTGGCTTGTATAACAGCAGGAGATGCCGAAAGGAAGACGTTTTTCTTTTAGAAGGTTCATGGCAGCTACGACTTTTTTATAAGAGCCGCTGCCTCTTCTGCCGTCGTGCGAAAGTTCGTCTCCCTCCACAGAGATAGCAGGAACGAAGTTCTTTACCCGCAACATATCATCAGCAAAAGCCTCGTCAATCAACGTAGCATTCGTAAAAGAGAGAAAAATACAGTCAGAATGCTTTTCACACAGAGCAATGATGTCCTTTTTCCTTACGAGAGGCTCGCCGCCAGTGTAGATGTAAAAAAAGGTTCCCAGTTCCTTTCCCTGCGTGATGATACTGTCGATCTCTTCCAGGGAGAGATTCAGCTGATTTCCATATTCTCCTGCCCAACAGCCGGTACAATGAAGATTGCAGGCAGACGTCGGATCCAAAAGAATTGCCCACGGCGCATTACAGTTATATTTTTCTCGGATTTCCTCCTGACGTTCCCAACCGATCAGATTTGCGTTCAATATAAAATTCGACAGGAATTTTTTTACTGTTCCGGAGTCAATGTCTTTCAGCACATGCATGGTGAGCTGATACCAATTGGATTCCTTATCCGAAAGGAAATCTCTGAATACTGCACGCTGCTTTGGAAAGCTATACGAGCCGTCGCCTGCAAATCGGTCTACCATATCCATCAATTTCATTACATTTTCTTCAGGATTATGTTCGATATAGTCATATGCCTTATCCAATGCAAATTTTTTAATACTGTTCATTTTTGCCATAGCCTCTACCCTCTTTCTAAGATCTGCCGGAGTCATTTCTACTTGGATTACGCCAGATTGCTATTTTCCGAATACACACAGTAGGACGTTTGCCGATCTCTAATTACCGGCTCAACGGTAATTCAGAATCGGCTGCATCGGAAATTCCGCAAACGATTTCTGCCATCTCCTCTAACGACTCAGACATTCCATTCTCAATCCAAACGCGTGCAGCGATGATCAACCCTCCAACATGATAATAAAATGCATAGATCTTCTGTCTGTCATTCTCCCGCCACCGGAAATAGTTTTTTATTAAAATATAGGAGTGCCTGATGATACTGCTGTTAATCACATCTGTCAGTCCGGCATCTGTTATGCTTTTAAAGAAATAAGCCCGCTCTGCGATAGCATGAAAAATCAGCCTGTATATTTCTTTTTTGTCAATCTCCGAACGAGATCTGATTTTATTCAGCAGATTCACTAAAATCTCGTCTAAATATTCGACGAGTATTTCTTCTTTTGAACCAAAACTGCGATAATACGCCATCCGCGAAACGCCTGCGCGCTTTACAATATCAGTGACGGAAACGGAAGCATATTCTTTCTCTTGTATCAATTCTACAAAAGCTGATATGATGCTCTGCTTTGCGCTAACGGCCGCAGATGATTGTCTCATACTATCTGATCCTCTCAAAACGTACTAAATTACAGTTTTAACTCTTGTTTCCGATATTATACATCCAGGCTTTCGACGTTACAAGTGTAACATCGAAAATTTACTAATATATTTTTGCT
>CAZGBL010000245.1:0-2808 GCA_964523955.1 uncultured Oscillospiraceae bacterium
CTCCTTGTAGGAAGCCTTGCCAAAAAAGATACGGTTCAATATAATAGATATATAGAAAAATATTGCAGAAATTCTGGTTTGGCTGGAACAGAAGACGATAAGGGGTTCTGGTGGTGAAGGAGTATGATGAAATGGAATATAAAATGACAATTGCGGGATTAGAACGTTCTCTGCCTCTTTGTAAAATTTCGGATGATCTTTATATTGGAGCGTTTGTCATCTTCGGTGACCCTGAGCTGACGACTGCCTGCGCCAGGGAATTGCTCCAACGGGCACCGGAATACGATTATATGCTGACAGCGGAGGCGAAGGGCATTCCTCTCATCCATGAGATGGCGCGTTTAGCAGGCAATCAGAAATATTTTCTGGCGAGAAAAAAGTCGAAGCTCTATATGAGGAATGTATTTGAAGTAGACGTGGATTCCATCACGACAGAAGGAGGTCAAAAACTCTATCTGGATGGCGCTGATGCAGAAATGATGAAAGGGAAAAGAATACTTTTGGTCGACGATGTGGTTTCCACGGGTGAATCGATTCAGGCGCTGGAAAAGCTCGTTGAGAAGGCGGGCGGCGTCGTGTGCGGCAGGACGGCGATTCTGGCGGAAGGCGATTCAAAAGATCGCGACGATATTATATATCTGGAACCGCTGCCGGTATTTCATGCGGACGGAACGCCAAAGGAGTAATATCGTTTTCGGTTTTGCGGACTCAGTAAAATCTCAGGGGAGATGTGGTTTCTTTTTTGTTGAAAACCTACCAAATATATGGTATATATATGAATAAAGGATGGGGTGAAAAAACATGAAAATTTCAACAAAGGGAAGATACGCTCTGCGCATGCTTCTGGATCTTGCAGAAAATAAGAACCGCGGTTTTATTCCTCTGAAAGATATTGCCGAGCGCCAGGGTATTTCCAAAAAGTATCTGGAACAGATCGTTCCGATTTTGAATAAATCAGACATGCTGCAGACGAACCGCGGATTTCAGGGCGGCTATATGCTGGCGAGAGAGCCTCATCAGTACAGTGTGGGTGAAATCCTCCGGATTACGGAAGGTACGCTTGCACCGGTAGCTTGTCTGGCGCATGAGCCGAATCAGTGTGAACGGAGCGGCGAATGCATTACTTTGCCTATATGGCAGGGTCTGTATCGTGTGGTCACGGAATATCTGGACGGTATCTCTCTGCAGGATATTCTCGATCAGCAGCGCGAACGTTATACCGACGGCTATATGATTTAACTTGATTACATGGGGATTCCAACGCCATGCGAAAGGGCATTCTGAAAATTGCCGGCAGAATCTTCGTACGAGATCGATGAATGATGGTTCCCATCATTCATCGATCTCGTACGCGTCAGACTGCTGAGCGCATTTTCAGAATGCCCTTTTTATGAAAAGTTTACTATGAAAGCTTTTTATGAAATCCCGCCGATTTATTCAGAAAACATCTGCGTGGAGAGATAGCGTTCTCCCGTGTCCGGAAGAAGTGCGACGATGATTTTTCCTTTGTTTTCCGGGCGTGCAGCCAGCTGGGAAGCGGCGAAGACAGCTGCGCCGGAGGAGATACCCACGAGGACGCCTTCCTGTCTTGCTAATGCTCTTCCTGTCGCAAAGGCATCTTCATTTTCTATAGTGATAATTTCGTCATAAATATCAGTATTCAGTGTGTCAGGAACAAATCCTGCACCGATGCCCTGAATCTTGTGAGGACCAGGTCTGCCTTCCGAAAGTACAGGGGAACCTGCAGGCTCAACCGCTACGATTTTGACATTTGGATTTTTAGATTTCAGATATTCGCCTACGCCGGTAATTGTTCCGCCTGTGCCGACGCCTGCTACGAAGATATCGACCTTGCCGTCTGTGTCCTCCCATATTTCCGGACCTGTGGTACTGCGGTGAATAGCAGGATTTGCCGCATTTGTGAACTGGCTTGGGATAAAGCTGTTCGGCGTTTCAGCTGCCAGCTCTTTTGCTTTTTCGATGGCACCTTTCATGCCTTTTGCTCCGTCGGTGAGCACCAGTTCAGCGCCATATGCTTTGAGCAGATTTCGACGCTCTATGCTCATAGTATCAGGCATGGTGAGGATCATACGGTATCCTCTCGCCGCAGCGACGGACGCGAGACCGATACCTGTATTTCCGCTGGTAGGCTCAATGATGACGGAGTCGGGACTTAAAAGACCGGACTTTTCCGCTTCATCGATCATGGCTCGCGCAATTCTGTCTTTGACGCTGCCTGCCGGATTAAAGTATTCTAACTTTGCGAGAATCGTAGCAGGAAGTTCCTTTGCCGTTGTATAGTTGTTTAATTCTAAGAGTGGCGTTCCGCCGATTAAATCTGTGATCTTACTGAATGTTTTCATAGTCATTACACTCCTTTGTAATTATATCAGAAATATTATTATTCCCGAGGTGCTGAAAAAATCTTTACCGAAGCAAAGCCGGCTGCAGCAGCTTTCTTGCTTTTGGAGCCGCGCGGGAAAAAGAAATTTTATGTATTTTCCGCGCCATACTGCCGATACCGGAATTTATTTTGGTGCATTCAACATCGCTTTCCTGAAGAATTCCGTATCATAATATATCCCTCGATTCCGGATTGTTACAGATCCCGGATGTCTCCGCTGAAACTCGGCAGATATCGGATCTGTCTAAAAAAACATATAAAACATATTTATTTAATAGGAATTATATGACTTGCCGCAGATGATGTCAACCCTTAAAATGCATTTTTATCAAAGAGCGTCGTAAATTCTTTGCTTTCGCTGTGAGGAGTGTCAGCCGCATTTCTAATACAGAATAAAGCATCGG
>CAZGBL010000246.1:0-2805 GCA_964523955.1 uncultured Oscillospiraceae bacterium
ATATTTTGCATTTCAACTGACCGGCTTTGCCGTTATTGCGGTAAAGAAAGGGCTGTGGCGCATTGCAGGAAGGACACTTGCAGTCCTGGGGAATGTCGCATTCCTTACGGCGTGAGACAGGCCTGATCTTTTTGAGGTACTTGTGTTCGAAGTAAGGGATGAGAAGCTGCCAGTCCCATTCATCCTGTCGGAAACCGATACGTGGAAGTTCATCGATTTTAAATTTCTGATATTTTGGGGAATTCGAGTCATCGAAAGTCCACTGTTTCAAAGGGAGAAAGCGGCAGATAAAATTCAGAAGCCATGAGATCAGCTGATATTGTGATTGAATGGTTTGAAGTAAATATTGTATAATGTTCATGAGCAATGACTCCTTTTTTGGAAATGTTTTTTAGGGCGATTAACATTATACAGGAAAAAGGGAGGTCATTGCTTTTTTATTGAAAAAAGTGGTGAAGATCCTGAAAATACAAGGTCTTGATAAAAGCTATATGAAAGAAATTTGACACTGCCTTTAAAAACAAGAAGGGAGCCTTTATGGAATTTGTTACAAAAGAGATTAGAAACCATATCGCATATATAACGATTAATAGGCCTCCGGTCAACGCTCTCAATCGTCAGACGTATACAGAGCTGACGGATGCTTTTAATTCCATTTACGATGATCTGGATGAGGTTTTCGTCGTCATTCTCACCGGCGAAGGAAAACAGTTTATCGCGGGAAATGACCTAAATGAGTTTACCGGGACATTGAAGTCAGACATGAACGAACAGTCCGGCTACTTTGGAAACTGCCTTACGAATATATATAATTGTCCTGTACCGGTTATCGGTGCCATCAACGGTGCGGCTGTGGGGGCAGGGTTTTGTATCGCAGCGGTATGCGACGTTTTGGTCGCGGCAGAGGGAGCAAAATTCGGGCTGACAGAGATGAAAGTGGGAGTGTTGGGAGGTTTGGCATTTTTACCTCTCATGGTGCCTCAGAAGCTGGGAAAATACATGACTCTGACGGGCAGCCTCGTTCCGGCAGAAAAGCTTGAAAATTACGGCTCCGTGCATTCTGTAGTGCCGAAAGAGCAGCTTCTCCTGGAGGCGGAAAAGGTGGCGGAGGAGATTATGGCGTGTCCGCCGCTGGCGCTTCAGGCGTGGAAAAAGTCGTACAAATACATCGACCGATTGGATTTCATGAATATTGAACATATCACGGATTTGTTCATTCTCGATCTTATGGAGACGGAGGATTCTAAAGAAGCGATAGACGCTTTCATGGAGAAGAGAAAACCGGTGTATAAGGGCAGGTAGAAAGAAAGAGGCGATCAGGGACGCAGAGGCGGATTTTTCTGAGCAGAAATGGAGGAAGCAGAATAAAAATATATGAAAAGTTATGCGCAGGAATATGAAAGTAAAAAAGTGACTGTCTCCCAGGCCTTAGAAAAGGTTGAGACGGGCATGAATATTTATGTAGGCGTGGATGTGGCAGAGCCGGTGACGATTCTAAGGGAGCTTCACACCATCGCTGATCGGGTACAGGATGTAACAGTCTGCACGGTGTTGGGACCTGAGGATTATCCTCATCTTCACGATCCCAGGGGCAATATACGGACGGAACCGTTTTTCTACGGTCCTTTTACGAGAAATGCCCACAGCAGCGGTAATGTATCTCTGGTGCCCAGCAGTATCAGTACGCTTTACCGTGACAGATCCGCCTATCGGAAGCCGAATATCTTTATCGGTGTAGCTTCTCCTATGGATAAGCACGGTTTTATGAATATGGGACTCTGTATTTCCCATGAACAGGATGCTCTGGAAGACGCAGACATCGTGATTTTAGAAGTAAACCCTAATGTGCCGGTAGTATATGGGGACGCTTCCGTGCATATCAGCGATGTGGACTGTATCGTGGAATCCGATAGACAGATGCCGCTGGATCCTGTATATGGATCTACGGAAATACAAGAGATCATAGGACAGTATATCGCTGATCTGATCGAAGACGGTTCGACGATTCAGCTTGGTATCGGCGGCATTCCTGATGCTGCCGCGAAGCAGCTCATAAATAAGCGGGATCTGGGCGTTCACTCCGAAATGTTTACGCCGAGCATGGTGACACTTTATGAGGCAGGCGTCATCACGGGAAATAGAAAGAATATAGATAAGAAACAGATGGTCTGTACTCTTCTTACATCTCGGCCGGAGGTTTTTGAGTTTGTCGATCACAATCCTGCGGTAAAAATTTTAAGGGGAAGCTATGTCAACGATCCGTTTGTCATCATGAAAAACGACAAAATGGTAGCTATCAATGCGGCTCTTCAGGTGGATTTGACGGGGCAGATTTTTTCCGAGACGATTGGAGCGAAGCAGTACAGCGGAACCGGCGGAGCCAATGACTTTGCCACGGGCGCCCATCGATCGAAGGGAGGAAAATCTATCATAGCCCTGCCGTCTGCGAAGAAAAAAGGGACGATTTCGGCTATTCAGCCGTGGATTACAGGCGGCGGTGTGGTAACGATTCAGCGCCAGAATGTAGATTACGTCGTCACAGAGTACGGAGCGGCTCCTCTTTCCGGCCGCAGTATACGGGACAGAGTGAGAAATCTCATCGCTGTAGCGCATCCTGATTTCAGAGAAGAGCTGAAGGAGGAGGCGCAGAGGCTGGAATTGTGGTAGCGCTGGTAGCTTTCGCTCAGCCGGGTTTCGGCGGGGGATGATTATCCAACCGCCGAAAGTCGGAAATGGAACCCTCCGTTTATAGAAGCGGGAGGGTGTCCGAAAACCTGTCCTTCAGCTTCTCTGCATACATTATAT
>CAZGBL010000247.1:0-2796 GCA_964523955.1 uncultured Oscillospiraceae bacterium
ATTTCAGTCCCGGAAACGGACAGCATCGGCAATACTTTGTGCAGGAGTATTGCATCTTTACGGACTCCTGAAATTCCTTTTCCTTTTCTTCAGTTTCCCGTATCTTTTTCTCCACAGTCATATTCTTCTTTTCCTCCGGATTCACAGGCTCACCCCCTTTTCAAAAGATCCGTACCGTTCTTTGCTCCACCGCGGTGGAATTCCATGATATTCAGCGACTACTCCGCTGCATCGTTCCGACCGGTCCGTCTTACTTATCTATTTTGCAATTCCCATACCAGACCGGAGTCTGTATGGAAATTTTTTTATTTTTCATTTTATCCGTGATGTTTATTCGCATAGAGAATCCAGCGGAAGCGGTCTTCCCGGCTGCCGTTCAGCAGACCGTTGCGACTCCTTCTAAGCAACGCGGCAGCTTCGTCCTTTTTTTCGTCCGCCGTCCAGATTGTCTTCCCAAAATGGCTCCATTCCAGAACCGATCCGACGCCCCGGGTCAATCCGGTGATGAAAATTTCATCGATACTGCCAATTTCCTTAATGCCGATTTCATCGGCAGTTTCACCTTCAACGCCAAAACTTTCAGCGGTGAGTTTCGGAACATCTTCCACTACGGTCATTCCGCTTTCCTCCAGAATGCAGATCGCTGTATCCCGCATCACATCGGAATAGACAGGACCGCCAAGGGGAGCAGGCGGTGTGATAATGGTATTTCCTGCGCGGAAAAACAGATTGACTCCAGCACCGCCTAAAATTCCATCATCCGCTCCGATCAGAGCGACACAGGTGTCTTCTCCCCCTTCTGCCGGAAGAAAACCATCTGCAGATAACTCCCGTCCCGATGAAAGGCGGACGTATTTTCGCGGCGGCGGACAGACTTCCGCACTGAGGATAAGCCGACTGCAGTGCGAATGCTGCGATGTTTTTCCTGTTTCCGCTGCTTCTGCCGCCTCCGGGACGTTGAGAATCCGAATTCTCAAAAATGCGCCCTCTATCGTCGGAATCCAGTCTTTTTCCACCTCGGCAAGAGTCCGTATTCCGTCGGTCAGCAGATCCGCCTCCGGAATCGGAAGTCCCTTTTTTCTGCAGTTCATCTGCATCGCCTGAACCGTTTCTCTCGCCCGGAATATCTGAATGACGCCATCCCGGTCACATCCGGCTATCACGTCCGCTGTACAAAAGCGGCTCCGCCAGAAAACCTCGCTGCCCGGTTCGATGACAATCGGTTCCCTCGGACAGATTTCCGGCGTCTGCCAACCCTTCCCTGTTTCATATCTCATTTGAATCATATGATCGGTCTGTACGCATTCCCGAAAAGCAACCCAGTCCGGTTTTTCACTCTTTTCCTCCGTAAGGCGGATTACAAATTCATGATCAAAATTCAGATTCATGCGTCGTCCTCCCGTTTTCTTCTCTGCTGCGCATTCCGTAATGCAGCTTTCCGTATTTCAGATATACGAGGTCGTATTCCGCCGTAATTCTCGCCACCTTAATCCGGTCACCGTCATGGATGACTTTCGTCTGGTATTCCTCTTCCATTACAGGTTCCCCGTTGACCCACATCGCCGCGATCCGTGAAAGGGATCTGGCTCCTACCACTTTGGCAAGAACCTGATCGTCAGGAACGACAAAGGGCCGGTTATTGATACGTACTTTCATTCATGTTCTCCTTTCCTGCTTTTCCCTTTCCGCGTCTTGTATCCGCTGATACCGACCGACGAGGAAACCTGCATGCCAATGCCACGGTCTTACGCCGCATTTTTCTGCGCCGCTGCACAGATTACATATTCTGCCTTCGTATCTCCGTGCCCTACTGCTCTGCAGAAGCGCCTGATTTCAGTTCGCCATGATTTTTCAGATTTTTCATCAGACCGAAGATAAAGTAGATTGCCGCACCGATAGTCATAAAGTAGACAGTAGCGCTGGAACTCGTCTTTAAGGTGTTCAGCATCGCTTCATAGAAGAAGATCGCACCGAACATTCCCACATAATAACCGATGTTTGCTGTCGCGATGGTTTTCGCTTCCGTATTCGGCGCGCAGACGATTGCCGCTTTTGCGTACAGCCAAGGGAAGAGCAGACCGTTGGCAAAGCCGAAGAAAATTCCGCCGATATATGCGACGACAACCGATTTGATGATGACAGCCGCAGCCATAAAGATCACGCCGCCCAGACACATGGAAAGCCATCCGATGGGTTCGATATATCCCTTACACTTGGCATAAATAATCGCCATCAGCATACTTCCGAAGAAACTTCCGATCTGAATAAAGGAATTCGCCATGCCGGCTACTGCCGCACCGCCGAGTCCCGTTTCCGCTACCACGTAAGAAGCATAGCCGAACATACCGGAGGATAAAACGCCGAAGAGAATCGCCATGATAAAGATTCCCCAGGAAGCGGAATTGAGTTTCACTTTCTCGCCGGAAGGAGCCGGCGCGTCCTTCGGTGTCTTTGGAACGCCTACTGCGATGAGCAGTAAGATGATGATGGAGAAGAAATAGATAAAGTAGGAATACTGCCAGGAAAACTTTTCTGCAATGATTCCCGAAAGTGATGCGGACAGTGCACCGCAGACACAGCCTAACGCCGCCTGTACGCCGATCAGCGTATTTCTCTCTTTTTCATCCTCGAATAATTCGTTGATCAATGTCGGAATTAAAGTGATGCAGATACCTGCGCCGAAACCTTCAATGGCACGGAAAATCAGCATCAGCGGAAGTCCCGGAACGAGACCGCCGAAGCCGCCGAAAATCAGTACGAGAAATCCGCCCAGCATCATCATGGATTTCTTCGTCA
>CAZGBL010000248.1:0-2780 GCA_964523955.1 uncultured Oscillospiraceae bacterium
GTTCGCGTCGTCCTTGACAAGCAAGCTTGTCAGGAGCTCTGCTCCGCTTTAAATTATCGAATGTGACGAAAAGCCTTTCACTGAGGGAGCGTCAATGTATCGGAAAGAGAAGCCTCTCATGAAAAGGCAGGATGAAAGAACGGCAGGCTGAGCCGTTTATTTTGGGAAGGAGAGTAGAAATGAAGCCGTTTCCATGGTGGACAGAAGAACAGGTGGCATTTCAGAAGGAAGTGCATGCATTTGCGAAGGAGATTGCAGCGAGAGATGCGGTGACGAGATGGACGCGTGAGTTTCCGTATGATATTTACAAGCTCGTCGGTGAAAAGGGATACACAGGCGCGGCTATTCCGAAGGAATACGGCGGTCTGGGCTTAGGCGCGACAGGCTCCTGCATTTTAGCCGATGAACTCAATGCGCTTATGCCGGGCGTGGGCCGAATCGTCATCGGCAATATGAACGGCGGTCTTCGTCAGATTATCGAATACGGCACGGAAGAACAGAAGAAGAGATTCTTGCCTGAGATTGCGTCGGGAGAAATCGGCGCTGTCGTCATTACGGAGATGACCGCGGGAACGGACGCCGCAGGTGTGGCTGTTTCCGCAAGAAAAGAGGGCGGCAGTTATATTTTAAACGGAAAGAAGCGCTTTATCGTAGCTGCGGGCGTTGCCGACCGTTATTTCGTGTATGCGAGGACGAGCGACGATCCACAGGATTATAAAAAGCGCAGACATCTGACGGCGTTTGTGATCAAGAAGGGAACGCCGGGCTTCACCTGCGAAAAGATCAACGAGATTTTAGGTTTTGAAAACATTCAGAACGGTTCTCTGGATTTTGACAATGTGGTTGTGCCGGAGACTGACAGAATCGGAGCAGAAGGGGAAGGCTGGAAGATCATGATGGCCGGACTCAATTTCGAGCGTACGAACATCGCCGCGGGAACGGTGGGCTGGCAGCGTCTGCTGTTGAATTACTGCGTTCCTTATTCGCAGCGCAGAGTGCAGTTTGGTAAAGCGACCGCAGATATTCCTGCAAATCAGGATAAGATCGCCGATATGGTCATGAGACTCAATATGCTGAGAAATTCTGTCTACTATACCGCATGGCAGTGGGACCGCGGCGAGGATATCACTATCGAAGCGAGTTCGATCAAGGCTATGGGCGTTCAGATGACGCTGGAATCCGCAAAGGATGCGACTCAGGTGATGGGCGGCGACGGTGTGAATCGGTTTTATCCGGTGCAGAATGTGTTTGAAGTGTCCAAGACAGAGCACGTAGCGGGAGGTACGGTGGAAGCCTGCAGAATGACGGTTTTCCGCTCTGCGCTTAAGCTGATGAAGGAAGATATTCAGATGATCCGCCGTGTGGCAGACGATGAAACAGGGGTGCCTGTTCCTGTATACGATTCTGTGGAGAACAGACTGCCTGTCAGTGAGGAAAATGTTCTCGCCGTACTGGCGGAAGATTATAAGGTGAATCCGGGCCTTCATATGGCCATAGAGGATCTTCAATGGTATATCGACGGCGAAGCGGAAGCGATTGTCAGCGCGGTGGAAAGTCTTGCGGCGAAAGGCGACGTCATGGTGCTGAAGGACAAAAAATCCGGCAGAGCGAAGCTGGCGAAGGCTACTTATGACGGACTGAAAAAAGCGCAGCCGAAAGAGGGTTACAGGTGGTTCCCAGACTGGGTAACAGACGAGAGAAAATTTTAGGAGAAAATAAGGGAGGTTTTTTCATGGCGAGAGTAATATTATCGGAACAGACTGCCGATAGAATTCAGCAGTTGATCGACCGCCAGTATAAACCGGGTGAAAGGATTCCTGCAGAGATGGAGCTGGCTGAATTTCTGGGCGTCAGCAGAACGACGATCCGGGAGGCCGTAAAGATTCTCTGTTCCAGAAATATTTTAGAAATCCGAAGAGGATACGGAACCTTTGTATGCGAAAATCCAGGCGTTCCGGCCGATCCGTTCGGCTCGAAATTCATGGATGAGGAGCAGCTTAAGACCGATATTTTTGAGATGTCTCAGCTTCTCGAACCGGAACTTGTAAGATTGGCGGCTCGTAAGGCGTCTGATGAAAGTATCGCTCGTATGAGGCAGATTCATGGGCAGATGGAGGAAAAATTATCTCGTTATAGGGATGGGGAGTATATTCATACAAAGGAATTCCGAAAGCTGGATGTGGACTTTCACAAGGCTGTGATCGAAGGCTGTGAAAATCAGATCATTTCCAGGTCTCTTCCGATGTTTATCGCGAGCTGCTCTGAATGGTACAATGTCTGGACAAGCTTGGATTTCGGAAAGGTTCTGGAAAGCTTTGAAACGTATCATCCGAAAATATTGGAGGCTGTCGAGGCACATGATGCGGACAGCGCATATCGATATTCCAAAGAGCACACCCAGGAGATTATCGATATTTACCGCAATCAGAAGGGCAGCAAGAGATAATGCTGTTTTCTGAATTTTGAGTTTGTCATCGAAAAACGCTGGAAAGTCTCTCGATTGATCTATGGGACGATAAGAGGCTGATACGTGTGAAATATCGAATTTGTACAGCAGCCGATATTTTCATAATTTCGTCATCTGTGCTTTTTTAAAGAGAATAGGCGGAGGCTTGCTATAAATAAAATCTATAGCAAACCTCCATTTTTTGTACTGTACATGACAGCGGAGCAGATCATCTTCTGCAAATGGCGCTTTAAACCGTTTTAGTTTCTGAGATTTGCCGGTAATATGAGGGTAACTTTAAGATTTTTAAATCCTATTGCTGATTTTAAAATGT
>CAZGBL010000249.1:0-2729 GCA_964523955.1 uncultured Oscillospiraceae bacterium
CGTCTTCCGTGAGAAGATACATTTCCTGTCATGGATAGTGTGAGGTCTGTATCAGAGTCAGACATCTTGTGAATTACCGTGATTTTAAGCAATGTATTTTCATATTCTGTTATTGCGGCTAACTGTATTCCGAGGTCGAGATGATCATAAAAATTTGAATTTTCCTGTTGAATACCGTCTGCTTCTGTAAGAACTAACGGAATTTTTTTATCATTTACAAAGAGATCATAGTAATTACTGATTTCCTTGCATTGGAAGGTAACCAGACAGCTCCAGTGATTACCTTCGATGTCGCTGATATAATTGAAGTCTGTTTGTCTTCCGGTTTGTCCGTTTTCGTCTGTAACGCTGATGCCAGGCGTACTGTTAAGATCGATCTGTTTGTCAGCGGAGCCTTCCAATGAAATGATGAGATTTCCATCATAAGTATAAGCGGAATTGATTTTAATGCAGCTGTCCCCATAATCCGCTGTGACAGAACCGGATAACGTATAATTTACATCATCTGCAGTTACAGAAAGATAGGATTCCGTTCCTGGTATATATTTTAAAATATGAGAAACGGCATCCGCTATAATAGCTCTTGCATTGGGATTCAATGCAAAAATGGCTCCGAACATTACCGTCAAAATCCTTATGGCACATGCAATTCTTTTGAATGATGAGAATTTGTTTTGAACGAGAAATCCTGCCATTTGGGGGCAATTTCCCTTGAAGTATCAGACTATATTATTTTGATATCGTGTGGAATATTGAATGTCAGCCATCTTTTTTAGTACGTCGTCATACCTGGCCAGACAAGCATCCTTCAGAGCGGATGTGATGATTGCATCAAATTCTGAGTTTGTCATCTGTGGTTTCTCCTTTCAGCTGTTTTAAAATCATATGTCTGCCGCGAAAAATTTTCGTTGCAACAGTGGACACATTCATTCCGAGAAAGTGTGAGATATCTCTGTTACTCCATTCTAAGATCAGTTTTAACACGCCGTGAGCAAGAAATCCCCCACTTCTATAAGTGGTGGGATGAATTGCGGATTACACGGCGTTCTCTTGACTTTTACATGTTATCATCTTATCATGTGTATAAAGTATCGTAATAAGGTGATAAATGATGCCATCTCAAATCGTCTGAAAGAGATATTTGAGAGGATAGCTCCCACATATAACAAGCGCCAGATGTCCCCCGCTTACAGAAGCGGGGAACATCCGGCGCTTGTTATACAGTATGAAAACTCTTTACATATATAAGACAAGGGAAGAGATGTTCAAATTTCACAACAGCAGATGTATAATGTATTCTTTACAGGAAACGACAAGATATTGAAATAAGGCTACCGCAATCCCATTGGCTTTCGACAATAGGTAGTTCACAACAGAATAGTTTCGGAATAGATCAAGAGATAAAAAGTTCCGAATGGCGATATGGGAATAATTTAAAGCGGAGCGGAACTCACGACAGCTCGCTTGCGGTTCCGCCTGGCGGCTTTGCTGCAGCGCGCAGCAACCGGCTAATGCCGCTTTTCGTCCGCTCTGCTTTTAAAATCAGATTTGTCGGAATTTTCCGCCTTTCATCTGTACGACGATCCCCAGAATGATAAGCAGCAGACCGAATAATGTGTGTCCATCAAAAGGTTCTTTCAGAATCAGACATGACAGCAGCATTGCGAGAAATGGCGTAATATAGGCGAGATTGGAAATCTTTGCCGTGTCGCCGCGGTTCAGCGCCAAATTCCAGACCAGATATCCTGCGGCGCAGACTATGATACCGATCCAGAGCACTCCGGCCAACTGGAGACCGGACAAGGCGACGGAGGAATGCTCGTCCAGCGCCCAGATGCCGGAAAAGACGGCTGCGATGGCGAAATAGACAAACATGGAAAATTCTTGATCGTAATCGTATTTTTTATTGAATGCGCTGTAGATTCCGTAACTGACAGCGGCGGTCAAACAGCATGAGACGCCGATAAAATCGATCTCAGCGAAGCCTGTAAAATCGCCTTTTGTGGCGACGATGGCTACGCCCACAAAGGAGAGCAGGGCGGCAATTCCCTTCGCCGCAGTAAAGCGTTCTCTCAGAACGATACAGGAAAAAATGACTGTCATGAGAGGCCAGAGATAGTTGATGACACAGGCATCCTGCGCGCTGAGGCGATTCAAACCCTGATAATATGCGGCATTGTAAACGAAATATCCTAAAAAACCCATCCAGACAAGCCTGATCCAATCGGCGGGATGAAAAGCAGCGAATTTTTTCAGATTTCCTCTGGCGATATTGTAGGCGAGAAGCGTCAGAGCGGCTACCGTCGCAGTCAGGAATAAAACGGTCTCTGGTGTCATATCGTAGAGCAAGAGCTTTGAGATAGGCGGAATGCTGCTCCAACAGACGACGGCTGTGCCTGCCAAAAGATAATCTCTGTTCATTTTGCTGTTTCCTCCGTGATCTTTGTAATTCGTTCAGCGTGTCTTTTTTCTGCATTATTTTGGACGCATCATCTTGCATTGTAGGTCAACTACCTATCGCCTCATAATTTCAGGAGCTTTCGCTCAGCCGGGTTTCGGCGGGGGATTATGACCCAACCGCCGAAAGTCGGAAATGGAACCCGCCGTTTACAGAAGCGGTAGGACATCTGACGCTTGCAGAAGCAGGGGACATCTGGCGTTTACAGAAGCGGTAGGACATCTGGCGTTTGCAGAAGTGGGGACATCTGACGCTTGTCATATTGTATAAC
>CAZGBL010000250.1:0-2707 GCA_964523955.1 uncultured Oscillospiraceae bacterium
TTCCCGTATATTTTGCCACCGCAAATTCATTGGACGCCTTTTCCCCGCTGCCGTTCAGTTTATAAAAATGAACCGTCTGAGCGTGAGCAAACAACTCGCGAATCGGCTTTAATGATTCATCTGCGTAGCTGTGACCGAAAATCTTCATGCTGTCCTTTTGAAATTCCCCGCTTGTGACAGTAAAGATTTCATTGTCAGGTCCCCAATCCAAAATCATCGGCACCGTCGCCGTTCCGCGATCCGAAAGGGTCGCGGACGCATTGGACGCCGATACAAAATTGATATAGCTGCCCGGAAGGACTTTATTCTGGACAAGCCACGTGCCGCCTCCTAACGCCATATGATTTCACCTTTCCTTTCTTTTCTACCGCTGCACTGTCTCCGCCTTCACATTGACATCCTCCATCAAATTCTCTTTGACGATCTCGTTTAGAATCGTTGAATAGGTGACGAAAAAATGCAGCACGTTATCCTGAATTTCATACCTCATTTCACGGCCTAGAAAGCAGTCGCCTTCCAATGTTGTGATGAATTCCAAGGCAAAAAATAGCCGATCGCCGACCTGCATCATCTCGTCATTATCTCCGCCGTCTACAGGAAAAAAATGCACATCAAGAGGTACCGTAATTTTCCTGCGCTTTCCCAAATACGGCGTATGATACGGAGACAGGGCGGCAATAAAAAAACAGGGTTCCACCAACCCCTGGCTTACGTCATTTTTATAAATTCGATACCCGTCTCCAAATGTCTCATTCAATTTCATGGATACGCCGGATATGATCTCGTTTACCATCCCAGCTCCTCCTTCAGGAATTTTTTAAGCTTCTTTTCGATGATTGCCGGAGCCTGTGCCTGCAGCTCCGTTTCGGACATGGTCAGCATAAAGCGTCCCGGAATCCATCCGGCATGATCCTTGGTACGGTGCCCGTATTCCACATAGGAAGCATACTCCGTGTTATTAAGTATTTCCACAGTATACGTGCTGCCCTCCTTCTGAATCACCCCAACATCCCAGCCGTCTTTGAGAAAACCAGTGTCGACCGGAGTTCTCTGGGTCGCTTTTCTGAGCAGACGCTTTGCCAGGTCGTCTGCTGTCTTCTTGCAGAAAGCATCGAAGTCAGCTCCTTGCAGGCGTTCTATTCTTCGCTGCAGACGCTGGATCTGCCGGTAGTCGCATCTTCCCCATCGTGCCATCACGCCCACCTCTTCCATTTTTCCAACGGGATTTCCTGATGATACGTATAAATTTCCGGTTCGCCGGATCGGGCAAACTCAAAGGTACGATCCGCTCGCGTTACAATAATTTTGGAACCGGCGGGAATCACGAGTTCCGACGGCAGAAACAGCTTCGTTTCCTGTGTCGCTGCAGCCGTATGATCTTCCTGCGTGGAGCGCATCGTTTCAAATGACAGTTTACATGGTTCGTCCTCGATCAGAGTGACTTCCACAAAGTCTGTCAGCTTGGTTTCCGGATCTATCCGTTCTTCACGGACGACTACCGTAGAGAGGTCCTTCCAGAGCATCCGAAGCGCCTTTTCCCGATTCATTCCCATACGAGCCTCCTGTGACGGAACAGCTCTCTTTCGCCGTAGTTAAGCATCCACGAAATCAGGACGTCCAGTTTCTGCTGCGGCGTCATGTCGCCGCTCCCGATGCCGAATACGACGTTTGTGTCGCCTTCCTGAATCTGTTTGATCGCGCTGCTCTCAAGATCCGCACCGTTTAATTCCGTCAGTCTGCCGGAATTTTTCTGAAGCTGCAGGTACTGTCCGGCGATCCGATACGCTCCTGTCATCGTCAGCTCCTTCGGCAGCTTCGTCTGGTTCGTCTTATTTTGCAGCGATTCTGTCACGGCGTCGCGAATGATTGGCAGAACAGGATCCTCGTCGGCATCGGTAAGCCCGAGAGCTGTCAGCAGTTCGATCGCTTTTTCGTACATGCGCCTGCGTTCCTTTCCTATCCGAGCTTATGCTTAAACGCAACGATGCGGATCTGCTTCGGCTCGTAAACCGGTTTCCAGTTCAGCGGATTCGCCATCTCCGCTCTTGTCGGAGTCTCCACGTGTTCCCTTACGGCTCCGGTATATGCGACGCCGCGCGGATGCAGGATGAAGGCTCTGCGGTTGATCAGATAGTCCACACCGCCGCCGGTCTGCTTATCCCGGTCGAGTTCTGTCGGTACGAAGCCGACAGGAGAACCATTACCGTAAGCGATAGCGCCGTTCCCGAAAAGGAACGTAGTATAAACGCCATCTTCTACCGGGCATCCGTCATCTATGATAATACGTTTCCCCTGATAAGTGTTGAATCCGACATCGTTAGACGGCTGAACCGTTTCCAGCAGATTCTGTTTCTTTAAATACGCCTCTGTCATGCTGTGCATGCAAATCGCTGTCAGCTGAGACTTTGCGTCGCCCAGTCTCTGTTCCGCGTCGATAAACGCGCTGCCTGACCAGTTTGCCTTCGTTCCGGACAATCCGGAAATATCCAGCAGATTGGATTCCAGGCGTGTTTCCGCTGTACTGTCTTCCGCTGCAGGAGTCGTGCCGAAAATGCCATTTAACAGAGCGATAAGCTCCTTCTGCATATCTCTCGCCCAGTAAGCCGCCACGAGATCTGCGATGGCTTTCATCGGGTCGGAACCGGCCAGCGCCGCCGCGAGATTTGTGGACGCCCACATGTTCTGACGGTAAATCGTCGTAGAAACG
>CAZGBL010000251.1:0-2668 GCA_964523955.1 uncultured Oscillospiraceae bacterium
GGGGACATCTGACGCTTGTCATATTGTATAACGAATATCAGTGAATATCAATATATGGGGCGTTTGAGGCATCGCTGTGGGATAGATCTGTTTCAGAGGCAGGCGGCGATAAGCGGCGATTGAATGAAAAATTTGGATATGAATAAATATAAATAATAATGAATAAATATAAATGCATGGTTGAATTGATAAAATGGGTATGGTATACTCTATGCAGAAAAGGACGGAAAGCGCGTCCTTCTGTATTTAGATAAGAGCGGCAAAGGAACAAAAGCCGAGAGATAAAAACGGAGGTATCTGAAATGGCGAAAGAAAAGGCAGTTCTCGCTTATTCCGGCGGACTGGACACATCGGTTATTCTGACATATTTAAAGGAAAATTACGATTATGACGTTATCGCCGTCTGCGTAAACGTGGGACAGGATGAAGATTTTGAAGCGGTAGAGAAGAAGGCGTATGCGACAGGCGCTTCTAAGGCGTATATCGTGGACGTTGAGGAAACTCTGATCACGGAATACATCTGGCCTACGCTGAAAGCAGGCGCTATTTATGAAAACGATTATCTGCTGGGAACGTCCTTTGCCCGTCCGCTGATCGCGAAGGAACTCGTAAGAATCGCTCATGAAGAGGGCGCGGTGGCTATCGCTCACGGATGTACAGGCAAAGGAAACGATCAGGTTCGTTTCGAGTCCAGCATTCACGCTCTCGATCCATCCCTGAAGATCGTTGCTCCGTGGAGAGAGTGGGATCTGAAATCTCGCGAGGATTGCATCGCTTATGCCGAGGCTCACAATATTCCTATCGCTCAGACGCTTAAGAAGATTTACAGCCGTGACCAGAATATCTGGCACATCAGCCATGAAGGCGGAAATCTGGAAAATCCTTGGAATGAACATTTGGACGATATTCATGTGATGAGTGTTCCTGTAGAACAGGCTCCGGACAAGCCGACTTTTATCGAGATTACGTTCGACAAGGGCTGCCCGGTAGCGCTGGACGGTAAAGACATGGAGCCGGTTGAGCTTCTCGAAACTTTGAACAAGCTGGGCGGCGAAAACGGCGTAGGAACGATCGATATCATCGAAAACCGTCTCGTGGGCATGAAATCCAGAGGCGTTTATGAAACGCCGGGAGGTACGATTCTCTTTAAAGCGCACCAGGATCTGGAAAAGCTTGTATTAGACAGAGATACGATGAATTTCAAGAATCAGGTTTCTCTGAAGTACGCGCAGCTCGTATATGATGGTCTCTGGTTTACGCCGTTAAAAGATGCTCTCGATGCGTTCGTGGATTCCACGCAGGACGTAGTGACCGGTGTGGTGAAAATGAAGCTGTACAAGGGCAATGCGATTCCTGTCGCTTCCAAATCCAAGTATTCCCTCTTCAACGAAGGATTTGCTACATTCGGTGAGGATGACGTATACAATCAGGGCGACGCGGAAGGATTCATCAATCTGTTCTCCCTGTCTATGAAGATCCGGGCCATCAATTGCAAGGAAAACGATATTCCTTCCAAGTATTAAATTTGAAATAACATGTGAAAAATGCGCCTTGTGTCGGTGAAAAAACCGTCAGAGGCGCATTTTAATATAGAGCGAGGTTTTTGCGGGCTGCCTTTGCGGGCTGCGCTGCCGCATACACTGAGGGTTCACTCAGTGCCATAGGCTTCCGCCAGCATGATAGTCCGAAATGCCCAGTTGGAATGAGTGTTTCGTTCGTCCATACGCTCCCCTGCACCGTTTCCTGATACCAGCGTCTTCGAGGAGGAATCCCAGTTCAATATGGATTTCGCGTCTTCCAGATCCTGCCGTGAAACGCGGTAGGCATCGTTGACGATTTTTATCTGTTTGGGATGGATTACCGTTTTACCTACAAAACCGGACAGACGATCCCGTTTCAGTTCGCTGACGAGACCGGATTCCCAGCTGTCGCCGCTGTAATATTCCCATACCGGGCCGGATACGACATAATCCATACCATAGATCGTCATAATGTCGGAAAAGATGCTGGAGATAGGTCCGATATCATGTATACATTCGTCGGCGCGTCGGCGGATGCCGAACATATGGCAGAGGTCGTTGCCGCCGACGCGCACGTTAAGCACGAGTCGCTCTATGTCGTCCAGCTTTCGCTTAAGAGAATATAAAATGCGGTGGCGGTCGTTCAAATGAATGATCGAAGGACTTTCCAGTATAGGCATGAAGAAAATATCTCTGCCGCAGATCCGATTGACCTCATCGATCTGTTTTAGATATTCGTCAGCGTTATCTTCTGAAAATTTAGGGAGAATAAATCCCTTAACCAGTTGTTCGCTTTGATCGAGTCCGGACATCAGGGAAACGATTTGCTGGGGATTGCGGACACGGATAAATATGCTGGGAAGAAAGAAATCGGTATGCGGCTGTTGACGGTGCAGCGCTGTCAGGGTTTGAATGAGTGTTGTCTCTGCTTCCCGCACCCGGTTATCCTGTATCGTATCCTCCAGACATAAAGCCAGAGAATAACCGGTTCCGAAGAGATTGTTCACCAGCGAGCCGAAAAGGCTCTCGCTGTTGGCAGGACAATACAACAATGGCCCGACACTGTAATAGATCGGCAAATGATTCATATACTCAAATTTCTCCTTTTATTTCACGATGATGGACATCATTATATCACGATATTGCTC
>CAZGBL010000252.1:0-2659 GCA_964523955.1 uncultured Oscillospiraceae bacterium
TGCCTGTACACTTCTGCCGTACACTTCTGCCATACACTTACAGCGTCGCTGCCATGACAGCTTTAATGGTGTGCATTCGGTTTTCTGCCTCGTCGAATACGATAGACTGCGGAGACAGGAAAACTTCATCGGTCACTTCCATCTCCCTAATACCGAACTTCTTTTCGATTTCTTTGCCGATACCTGTGTTGAGATCGTGGAACGCCGGCAGACAATGCATAAATACGCACTGAGGGCCTGCGTTATCCATCGCCTTTTGATTCACCTGATATGGGCTCAATTCTCTGATACGCTCTTCCCAGACCTCGTCCGGCTCGCCCATGGATACCCAAACGTCTGTGTAGATAACGTCCGCGCCCTTTGTTCCCTCGTCAGGATCTTCCGTCAAACGCACGCTGCCTCCCGTCTGCGCCGCTAACTCTTCGCAATATTTTACGAGCTCAGGATCAGGGAAATATTTTTTCGATGTGCATGCCGTGAAGTGCATGCCCATCTTCGCGCAGCCTGCCATGAGAGAATTTCCCATGTTGTATCTCGCATCGCCCATATAAGTGAACTTAATATCCTTCAGGCGGCCGAAATGCTCGCGTATCGTGAGAAAATCAGCCAGTATCTGCGTCGGATGGGACTCGTTTGTCAGACCGTTCCATACGGGAACGCCAGCGTATTTCGCCAGTTCCTCCACGATTTCCTGGCCGAAGCCGCGGTATTCGATTCCGTCAAACATACGGCCCAACACTTTTGCCGTATCAGCGATACTTTCTTTTTTACCGATCTGAGAGCCGGAAGGATCAAGATATGTGATGCCCATGCCCAGATCGTGACCTGCCACTTCGAAGGCACATCTCGTGCGAGTACTCGTCTTTTCAAAAATCAGCGCGATATTTTTTCCTCTGAACATGTCTACCGGTTCACCGGCCTTTTTCTTCGCCTTGAGATCCTCAGCCAGATCGATGAGATATATCATTTCTTCCGGTGTGAGATCTTTTATCTTCAGAAGATGTCTCCCCTTTAAATCCATTATTTCTTTACCTCCTCATATTTCTCCTCGCAGTATCTGCAGCGGTACACGCGATTTTCAGGATCTGTGAGTATAAATTCGTGCTTTAAGCCCTGCTCGATGGACGTAATACAGCGCGGATTTTTACATTTGGCCAGGCCCGTAATCTTTTTCGGCAGCGTCAGCTTCCTTTTTTCGATAATATTTCCGTTTCTTATGACATTGATGGTGATGTGATCATCGAGAAAGCCGAGAAGATTCAGATCCAAATCTACAATTCCTTCGATTTTTATGATATCCTTGAGCCCCTGCTTGGCGCTCTTCGCATTTTTGATGATAGCTACCTGACCGTCGTAATCACCGAGATTGAGCAGATCGTAGATGATAAGACTCTTGCCCGCTCCGATATGATCGATGACATAGCCGTTTTCGATTCCGCTGATATTTAACATTCCGGCGCCTCCAATCCTAAAAGCTTCATGATAAGAGCCTGTCTGATGTAAACGCCATACTGTGCCTGTCTGAAATACATCGCACGGGGATCGTCGTCCACATCGACGGAAATTTCGTTGACTCTCGGCAGAGGATGCATGACGATCATATCCTCAGGAGCCAGCTTCATCTTGTTTTTATCGAGGATATATCTATCCTTCAAACGGATGTAATCCGCTTCGTTAAAAAAACGCTCCCTCTGTACCCGCGTCATATAGAGGATGTCCAGCTTTGGCATGGCTGATTCCAAATCGTCCACCTCTTCAAACGGAATATGATTTTTCTGGAGTACATCGCTTCTCACAAAATCCGGAATACGCAGCTCGTCCGGAGAGATCAGAATAAAACGGATATTTTCATAGCGGATCAGTGCTGAGATAAGCGAATGAACCGTTCTGCCGAACTTCAGATCGCCGCACAGACCGATTGTCAGATCGCTGAGACGTCCTTTTTCCGAATGTATCGTCAGGAGATCGGTAAGAGTCTGAGTCGGATGCTGATGGCCGCCGTCTCCGGCATTGATGATGGGAACCGGCGATTTATCCGCCGCTGCCATAGGGGCTCCCTCCTTCGGATGACGCATGGCGATGATGTCTGCATAACATCCTACGGTACGGACAGTATCCGCCACGCTCTCGCCTTTCGACGCAGAGGAAGAATCCGCGCTGGCAAAGCCGAGAACGCTTCCCCCAAGCCCCAGCATAGCCGATTCAAAGCTCAGGCGTGTCCGCGTACTGGGCTCGTAAAAACAAGTCGCCAGCTTTTTCCCGTCGGCCACGTGCGCATATTTTTCCGGATGTTCTTCGATGTCTGCGGCGACGGAGATCAATTCGCTGATCTCATCTGTCGTAAAATCAGTCGGACGCAATAGATGTCTCATTTTCCTCCTCCTGTTCTATAGGAGCCTGCTTCTTCGGCTCGAATCATCGATATCCCGCGGCAGGGCTGCCGCAGGAAACATTTGATCTAAAAATACAGGATCTGTACGTTTCACAATACATCATTATGTATCAGCCCTCTTCAACACGGCAGATCCGGGCAGGCCGGAGGAGAGCGGCGGCGTACGGCACGCCGCCGCTCTCCTCCGAACGCGCAATTTTCCGGATATAATTCTATTATGTTTCTGCCATACCGTCAAATGGGAATAAAATGAATCGCCTTAAAATT
>CAZGBL010000253.1:0-2656 GCA_964523955.1 uncultured Oscillospiraceae bacterium
AAAAAATACTACTTTTTCTAATAACAAAAACCATATAGACGACATAAAAAATATTAAAAAAATTTTTTATCGTCGGGGAAGTCCGGTACAAGCGGCAAAAAATACTTTCTATCGAAGATTTAAAGCGGAGCACAGCTCCTGACAAGCTCCCTTGTCAAGGACGACGCAAACTAATATCTGCACAAAAAATGCCGATATGGGAAAACCGGCCGCTTAAACAGCAAGCGGCCGGTTTTCCCATGTATTGAGATCAAATTATATAAAATAGGAGACATTATTTAATGCTGAAAAGCATATCGCCGTAGGATGGGAACGGCCAATATTCTTCAGCAGTCAGAGTTTCCAGCTCATCGCCTACGAGACGGAGCTCGTTCATCGCAGGGATAACAGAATCGTGGAAATATTTTGCCTGCTCTGCTGATGTAAATTCATCTGCTTTAATCACTGCGCTTTCCAGAGCTTCAATCTTATCATTGAATACTGCTGCGAGATCGGAAATCTTTGCGAGAACGTCCTTTTCCGCCCGGATATTGACGCCCAACTCCTGTTTCGCTAAAGCTGCGCCAGCCAGCTCATTGCCGTAAGCGCTGATAGCAGGAGCAATGCTCCTTCTCGCCATATCGATCATAGTGAGGGCTTCGATATTGATGAGCTTGCAGAATTCCTCGATTTTGATGTCGTATCTCGCATGGGATTCTACCTCAGAGAAAATTCCATGCTTCTTGAACAGTTCCACATTCTTCTTCGCTATCATGTAAGGAATGGCTTCCACCGTGCTGGTCAGATTGAGAAGACCTCTTCTCTCAGCTTCTGCAACCCATTCATCCGTATAGTTATCGCCGTTAAAGATGATCCTCTTATGCTTTGTCAGCACTTCCTTCAGAAGCGCTTTAATTTCTGCAGCTAAATCATCTGCAGCTTCGAGACGATCTGCAAACTGTTCAAAGGACTCCGCTACAATCGTATTGAGAACATAGCATGCGTCGCCGATCGACATTTCAGAACCTGTCATACGGAACTCAAATCGGTTTCCCGTGAACGCGAACGGAGACGTTCTGTTTCTGTCCGTATTATCTCTCATGAAGGTCGGAAGCATCGTAGCGCCGAATTCCATTCTGGATTCATCATGCTTCTTCAATTCTGTACCGGAAATGATAGATTCCACTACCGCGGCGAGTTCTTCACCTAAGAACATGGAAATAATTGCCGGAGGCGCTTCGTGACCGCCGAGACGGTGATCGTTTCCTGCGCTTGCTACGGAAAGTCTCAGGAGATCCTGATAATCGTCGACCGCCTGAATCACCGCAGCGAGAGTCAGTAAGAAGATCGTATTTTCTTCCGGCTTCTTTCCGGGACTCAGAAGATTTACGCCCGTATTTGTAGAAATAGACCAGTTTGTATGCTTACCGGAGCCGTTTACGCCTGCGAAAGGCTTTTCATGCAGCAGGCATGCCATACCGTGCTTTTCCGCAACCTTCTTCAGAATTTCCATAGACAGCTGATTGTGATCCAGCGCTACGTTGGTCTCCGTATAAATCGGAGCCATTTCATGCTGTGCCGGAGCCACTTCGTTATGTTCGGTCTTAGAAAGAATCCCCAGCTTCCACAGCTCGTTGTTGAGATCTTCCATGAATTCCTTGATTCTAGGCTTGATCGCACCGAAATAATGGTCGTTGAGTTCCTGTCTCTTCGGCGGCTTGGAACCGAACAGCGTTCTTCCGCAGTAAACAAGATCAGGTCTCGCTTCATAAATATCTCTGTCCACCAGGAAATATTCCTGCTCCGGACCTACCGATGTGATAATTTTTTCTACATCATCCATTCCTAACAGCTTTGTAATGCGAAGACCCTGTTTATTGATGGCGTCCATGGAGCGCAGCAGCGGCGTCTTTTCGTCCAGCGCTTCGCCTGCATAAGAGCAGAATGCCGTCGGGATGCAGAGCGTCTTTTCTTTGATAAATGCATAGGACGTCGGATCCCAGTTCGTATAACCTCTCGCTTCAAATGTGGAGCGGATTCCGCCGGAAGGGAAGCTGGAACCGTCAGGTTCCCCCTTGATGAGCTCTTTTCCGGAGAAGTCCATGATTACCGTTCCGTCGCCGTTTGGACTGATAAACGCATCGTGCTTTTCCGCCGTCATACCAGTCAGGGGCTGGAACCAGTGAGCGAAATGAGTCGCTCCCTTTTCCAGAGCCCAGTTTTTCATTTCCGCTGCGATTACGTTCGCCACATCTACCGTGAGATCTGTACCCGCTTCCATAGACTCCTTCAAAGCTTTATATGTAGCCTTAGGAAGTCTTTCTCTCATCACTGCGTCATTAAAGACCAGACTGCCGAAAATTTCATTTACTTTTTCCATAATACTGTTCTCCTTTTTATTTTAACCTTCAATATCGTCAATACATTGTATCGTCGTATCGGCAGACATTTCTGCCCGACGCTGTGCATGACCGGCCGTTCCGCTCCATACAGCGCACTGCAAGAATCAGGAATCTATTCCTGTGCCGCAGCTGTGTCTCTTCGTTTTTTCCGATTTCGACGCGGACGCTGCTCCGTTTTCCCTGGAATTAAACTGTATGACAAGCGGAAAAGACGGACAAACAGAAAAGACGCCACAGACAGTTTGACTGTCTATAGCGCCTTTGCTATTCGATGT
>CAZGBL010000254.1:0-2640 GCA_964523955.1 uncultured Oscillospiraceae bacterium
GAACTTCTCGATTTCTCTCGCAGTGGAATGTCTGATTGCGCAGCCCATCGCCAGAGCGGTAATCTATCGTCTTCACTGTGTAAGGGACTCAAAAAATGCGAAAGAAGCAACCTGCTGATCTATCCTGAACGTTTTTTGTTTACAAATACACGTTTAGAATAAAAAAGCAAATTGAAATAACGTAGCTCCTTTCCGGAGAGACGAGCTTGCCATTTTGCCTGTCTTTTCCCGGTAAGGAGCTTTTTGGTGTTATGAGATATCAGAATTTCTGGCAGCAGTTCAGTCTTTCAAAGATATATACTCTTATCAATACCCGTTTTTTCGCAGCCACTCAGATATGGAGAAAAGACCTCCTTCTATCATACTCTTATGATTTCCGAAACCCAGACGAAAGTGATCATCATAGCCGAAGCAACGTCCGGGAACGAGCAGCGTACCCGCCTCCTTTTGGAGCCGCGTACAGAGTGTGATGGAATCCATGTCAAGATCGAATTTGATGAAACATGTAGTGCTGCTGTTGGGTTTTATAAAAGAAAAGCGCGGTTCGCTTTCAATCCATTTTTCGACGGATGCGAGATTTTCCAGGCAGATTTTTCTGTTTCTTTTTAAAATAGCTTCACGGTTCTCCAGAGCGATGTACGCCAGGAGATCGTCGATTTTTCCGATGCTGATCACATGGTAGTCGCGATGTTTGTTGATGTCAGCGATCAGATCTGCTGGTCCGGCGATCCAGCCGAAGCGGATTCCTGCCAAAGAAAACGCTTTCGACATACTGCCAGTGGAAATGCCTTTTTCATAGAGATCCGCTGCAGAGGGCGCGAGATATTCTCCGAAATGGCTGAGTCCCCGGTATGCTTCATCACAGATGACATAGGCGTCGTGACGTCGTGCGATTTCTATAATTCGCTCCATAGTCTGCTGAGGAATCAGAGTGCCTGTAGGGTTATTCGGATTATTGAGACAGATTGCTTTCGTTTCATCTGTCACTATATCTTCCAGTTCATCTGTATCGATCTGCCAGCCGTTTTCTTCTTTCAGCGTGATGAGATCCAATTTTGCACCGATCGATTCCGGTAAGGAGTAGAGCTGCTGATAGGTGGGAACGAAGACTACGACATGATCTTCCGGTTCGATGAGAGTCAGAAGAAGCAGAGCATTGGCACCGATTCCGCCGTGGGCTGCCGTGATGTTTTCCGGCGCAAGTGTCCGGTACATTTTCGAGATCTCGTTTTTGAGCCGGTCTGATCCGGTAATATCGCCGTAATCGAGGCGAATATCGGTAATTTCTTTGATAAATGCTTCTTTATTTCCTGACAACTCCAATAATTCTGTGACTTGAAGTGCATCTGCACAGGTTTCAGAAAGATGGTAAATGCAATCATTTTCATTTTCGTTCAACCACATTTCCACGCCAAAATCTGCGATTTTCATGGGTACCTCCGTATTGTACTGTAGCAATTATAAAGTTTTTCTATAGTCTATTCGATATCCAATCCCCTTGCCCTTTTTATGACAGCATGATATTTTTCCGGTATATCAATCCCTGTTTTTTCAGACATTCAATAATGGATAGCCATTCAAAATCGGAATCCTTAAACATGCGGATACCGCCGCCGGAACGCTCTACAAAGGGCAAAAAGTCTCTCTTTATCATAATATCGCAGCGTGGAAGGCGCTACGTTAAGTTTTTTGCCATTTCCCCAATCGTATAGAACATGGAATAAAGCTCCTTAAAATTTTAAAAGTCACTTGACTTAAAGTTAACTTTAAGTTGTATATTTAAAGCGGAGCGGAGCTCCTGACAAGCTTGTTTGTCAAGGACGACGCGAACGCGAGGGTGTCCGAAAACCTGTCCTTCAGCTTCTCTGCATACATTATATTGACACACTTATTAGACTTAAATACTATATTTGGTGTCGCATATCGCTTTGCATTGAGTTTTCGGACACCCTGACGCTTGCAGCAAGCGCCAGGAGCTTTCGCTCAGCCGGGTTTCGGCGGGGGATTATTACCCAACCGCCGAAAGTCGGAAATGGAACCCGCCGCTTACAGAAGCGGGGGACATCTGGCACTTGCCATAGTCGAGCTTGCGAAAGTATCTTACCAACCCATCACAAAGAAGTCAACAAGCATTCTCTATAGGAATGCTTTTTTGGAAATGTTTTTTAGGGCGATTAACATTATACAGGAAAAAGGGAGGTCATTGCTTTTTTATTGAAAAAAGTGGTGAAGATCCTGAAAATACAAGGTTTTGATAAAAGCTATTTGAAAGAAATTTGACACTGCCTTGATCAAGCAGGAGGAACCAGCAATGAACAGACCTTATATTTTTTGCCACATGATGACATCCCTGGATGGGAAGATCATGGGGAATTACATAAATACGCCGGAAGGCGGTGCTGCCGGGGATGTGTTCTACAAGACCGCTTTCGGAAAAGAACCGTATTACCGGCATCAGGGATGGCTGTCCGGGCGTATCACAACGGATGGCAATTTTACCTTTTATGAGAAACCAGAGATGGACGAAACTTCTCCGACAGTACCGGAAGGTGATTTCGCTGCAAAGAAAACGGATATGTATTATATTTCCGTTGATCCGTCGGGAAGGCTTGGCTGGAAAAGCAGCACGCTGACCTACTC
>CAZGBL010000255.1:0-2639 GCA_964523955.1 uncultured Oscillospiraceae bacterium
TTATATAATGAAGGAGGAAACTGTTTGATTAATCCCAATCTTAGAAACGTTGCTATCATCGCACATGTCGATCATGGAAAGACGACACTCGTAGATGAAATGCTCAAACAAAGCGGCGTCTACCGTGAGAACCAGACAGTGGTAGAACGTGTCATGGACTCTAATGACCTCGAAAGAGAGCGCGGAATCACCATTCTCGCAAAAAATACAGCCGTTACCTACAACGATGTAAAAATCAATATCGTGGATACCCCCGGGCACGCCGATTTCGGCGGAGAGGTAGAGCGAATCCTCAAGATGGTAAACGGCGTCCTTCTTTTAGTAGACGCCGCAGAAGGACCGATGCCGCAGACCAGGTTCGTGCTGTCAAAGGCGCTTGAACTCGGTCATAAAGTAATTATCGTCATCAATAAAATCGACCGTCCGGATCGCCGCATCGACGAGGTCATCGATGAAGTGCTCGAGCTCCTCATCGATCTCAATGCTGCCGATGACCAGTTGGAATCTCCGATTCTCTTCTGCTCTGCCCGCCGGGGTATCGCTTCTACGGATCCAAATGAGGAAGGAACAGACCTCCGCCCGCTGTTTGAGACGATTCTCCAACACATTCCGGCGCCGGAAGCAAACTGCGACGAGCCATTCCAAATGCTGGTATCGGCCTTAGACTACAACGAATTTGTCGGCCGCATCGCCGTCGGCCGTATCGAACGCGGCACGTTGGCGCAAAATCAGGAAATCGTAGCGTGCAACTATCATGACGACCAGACCAGTAAAAAACTAAAAGCTTCCAATATCTATGAATTTGACGGTCTCGGAAAAAAAGCGATCACTAAAGCATTTGCAGGAAATATTATCGCCATTTCCGGTATCGGCGACATCACCATCGGCGACACGATCTGCGCGCCTACCAACCCGGAACCCCTGCCGTTTGTACAGATTTCCGCCCCTACGATGGAAATGACCTTCGTTGTCAACGACTCTCCATTCGCAGGCCGCGAAGGAAAATATGTGACATCACGAAATCTGCGCGATCGCCTGTTTCGAGAAACACTCAAGGATGTCTCCTTGCGCGTCACAGAGACAGATTCCACCGACGCCTTTAATGTGGCTGGCAGAGGAGAAATGCATCTTTCCATTCTCATGGAAAATATGAGACGCGAGGGCTATGAATTTGCCGTATCGCCGCCTCGTGTGCTCACAAAATATATCGACGGCGTTCTCTGCGAACCCATCGAACGGCTCGTAGCAGACGTTCCGGAAAGCTCTGTGGGCTCTGTCATCGAAAAAATGGGAACCCGCAAAGCCGAAATGATACAGATGTCGCCCGTAGGCAATCGTATGAAGATCGAATTTCTCGTACCTTCTCGAGGGCTCTTCGGTTATCGTAACGAATTTCTTACAGATACCCGCGGAGAAGGAATCATGGCCTCCGTCTTCGACCGCTATGCTCCGTTTAAAGGCGAAGTAGCAAGAAGATCCACGGGAAGCCTCGTAGCCTTTGAAACCGGAGAAACGAATGCCTACGGTCTTTTCAACGCACAGGATCGCGGCGTTCTGTTTGTAGAAGCAGGCATTCCGGTCTATGAAGGGATGGTCGTGGGAGTCGCTCCGAAAGCCGGAGATATCAACGTAAATGTATGCAAAAAGAAAAATCTGACAAATATGAGAGCAGCGGGAAGTGAAGAAGCGCTCCGGCTGGTTCCGATAAGAAAAATGAGTCTGGAACAATGCCTGGAATTCCTGGCGGATGACGAGCTTCTCGAGGTCACGCCGGAGAATCTCAGGCTGAGAAAGTCGATTCTCAATAATCAGGAGCGCGCCAAAAACCGCGCCTCAAAAGCAAGGTTCGACAGTACACAGTCATAAATCTGCCAGTCAGCTTTAAAACAGCAGCAGATGACAGAAGAAGAACCTTTTTTAAGCGGAGCAAAGCTCCTGATAAGCTTGCTCGTCAAGGACGACGAGAACGCTTGCAGCAAGCGCCGGGAGCTTTCGCTCAGCCGGGTTTCGGCGGCGGCGAGGGCGCTTGCCCCCGCCGCCGCCGAAACCCGGGAATGGAACCCGCCGCTTACAGAAGCGAGGGGACATGCGGCGCTCGTTATACAACAAACTACATCTAAACTGCAGTGCGCAGAAAACCGCAGCCCTATCTATCAGGCGCCTGGCAGGAAAAAGAAGGAGGGATTTCATTTGAAAGTACAAGAATCAGCGGAAAACTATCTGGAAACGATATTGATTTTGAAGCAGCGGCTCGGACAGGTCCGCTCGATCGACATCGTAAATGAACTCAACTTTTCAAAACCGAGCGTCAGTGTGGCCATGAAAAAACTGCGGGAAAACGGTATGATCGAAATGGATTCCGACGGCATGATTTCACTTCTGCCGGAAGGCTATCGCATCGCCTCAACGATTTATGAACGGCATATTTTATTGAGCGAATATCTCACCAGCCTGGGAGTCGATCCCAAAATCGCTGTTGAAGACGCATGCCGTATTGAACATGTCATCAGTGAAGAAAGTTTTAATAAAATCAAAGAGCATGCATCTACTATGCACGATAAATTAAAAAATTCAACAGATGGCGAACAGCAGAAATCATAGCAAGCGTTTTTAAAGCAGAACAGAGCTTCTGACAAGCT
>CAZGBL010000256.1:0-2618 GCA_964523955.1 uncultured Oscillospiraceae bacterium
TACGCTGCCAAAAACCCCCGCGCTCTTCCGATAGAAGGCTGGGGGCTTTTGTATTTTAATATTATGTACGTTTGTAGAATTCTTTATTTTGCTGCGATCTTTTCTTCGATGAAGGATACGATATCGCCGATATTAGAAAATTTTTCAGCGTCTTCATCCGGAATTTCAATCTTGTATTCGTCTTCGATTGCCATGATGATCTCCACCGCGTCGAGAGAATCGGCTTCGAGATCCTTTGTAAGGCTCGTTTCCGGCGTGATTACGGATTCTTCTGCATCTAACTGATCGACAATAATTTCCTTAACTTTATCAAATACCATTTTAACTTAACCTCCTGATATTACGGAACCATTCTTTACGATTTTTCAAACTTATTATAAGGGCAGAGCAGAGGGACTGCAATACTTTTTTGCCTGTTTTGAAAAAAATATTTTGATAAACAAACAAAAGTACAGAGACGCTATTCGTTCAGCGTCTCCCATTCATCATAAGCTTCTGAGAGTTGATCCTTTTTTTCTGCGATGACGTTTGAAATTTCGGTGAGTTTAGAGTAGTCCGTCATACATTGCTCATCATATAATTGCTGCTGAAATGCTTCGATTTCTTCCTCCAACTCTGTAATGAACTGTTCAAGAGCCTCAATACGGCGTTCTTTTCTCCGCTGTTCCGCCTGCATCGCTTTATTTTTCTTTCTCTCATCGATTCGCTGCTGTTTCTCTGTTTCCGGCGCTGTCTGAGCGGCGTCGGCGTTCACAGAAGCGTCTCTGCCCAGTCCGCTCATATAGGCGTTTGCCGATGTGACAGAGGCCTTTTTTTCATTATAGTAATCGTAATTGCCGGGAAATACGGTAATGCCGTTTTTTGTCAGCTCGTAGATGGATGTAGGAACTTTGTTGAGCAGATATCGGTCGTGAGATACGATGATGCAGGTACCCGGAAAATCTAAGAGAGCGTCTTCAAAGACTTCCTTCGACGCGATATCCAGGTGATTTGTCGGTTCATCCAGGATGAGCATGTTTGCGCCGGAGAGCATGAGCTTTAGCAATGCCAGCCGGGCGCGTTCGCCGCCGGATAACGCGCTGACAGGTTTGAATACGTCGTCGTTTCTAAACAGGAAGCGTCCTAACAGGCCTCTCAGCTGCGTGTCACTGTAGAGCGAATAAGCGTCTCGCATCTCTTCGATTACGGTGGACGTTTCGTTGAGCATGGTCTGTTCCTGATCGTAATATCCGAAGACGATATTATGTCCCACTTTGAGGTGTCCTTCCGAAGGAGGAATTTCCGACAGGATCATTTTGAGGAGTGTCGTTTTGCCCGTCCCGTTAGGTCCGATAATACATATGCGCTCGCCGCGCTTTATATCGAAAGAAACGCCGGAAAAGAGAGTTCTTTTCTGGTCGCCTGTGCCGTAAGATTTTCCGATGTCGAATGCCTGCAGCGTGTCGTTTCCGCTCTTGGTACTTTCCTTGAACTGTATTTTCATCTGCGCATTGGAGACGACAGGTTTTTCAGGCGCGTCCATGCGCTCCAGCATTTTTTTCCGGGATTTTGCCCGCTTTGCCAGTTTTTCTGTACCGCGCTCCTTGAATCTGCGAATCATTTCTTCCTGGCGCTTGATTTCGCTCTGCTGACGTTCGTAGGCGCGCAGTTCGCTGATGAGGCGAACTTTTTTTTCCTGAGCATAAAACGTGTAATTTCCTTCATACACGCTCAGCCGCTTGTTTTCGATCTCGAAGATGCGGTTTACCGTATGATCGAGAAAATAGCGGTCATGAGAGATGATGACGATGGTCCCCTGATAGGAGCGCAGATATTGCTCCAGCCATTTGAGCGTACCGATATCCAGATGGTTTGTCGGTTCGTCCAACAGAAGAATATCCGGCTTTTTCAGAAGGAGCGCCGCCAGAGCAAGGCGCGTTCGTTCGCCGCCGGATAGGGAATTCGTCTTTTTATCGAAGAAAGAAGGCGGAAAAGCCATACTGTTCAATACGCCTGAAATTTCGCTTTTGTAACCGTAGCCGTTTTGCAGGCGAAAGGCTTCGGAAATTCTGTCGTATTCTGAAAGAAGTTTTTTGATTTCGTCTTGATGTGCGTCGCTGTCAGACCGGCTGGACAGATCTGCGATTTTTTCCGAAATATGCGTCATATCGTTCTCCATCTGAATCAGATGCGAGAAGATCGACAGCATTTCCTCGTATACCGTCTTTTCAGAGGTGAACAGGTCATTCTGTCTGAAATATCCAATCTTCAGATCAGACGAGATGTAATAATTTCCAGAATCCCACGGCAGTTCGCCGGAAAGAATATTGAGCAGGGTGCTTTTGCCCGCTCCGTTTGCGCCGACGATACCGACACGGTCTCCTGCGTTGATATGAAAGGAGACATCTGTCAGAATCTCCTCGGCGCCGTATAATTTTGTCAGTTGATTTGCTGAAATAACTATCATTTTTATCTCCAGTAATTTTTCCAGAATATATTTCCCTGTGTCTTCGGGGAGAATACCTGCTTTTTCTGTATCGTTGGATACGAGGCAGAAAAAGCGGTCTGATTTTCGCTTCCACCGTCATTATCATATTTTAGTTTATTGCCACAATTCTGACAAGCGGATAATGAGGCTA
>CAZGBL010000257.1:0-2595 GCA_964523955.1 uncultured Oscillospiraceae bacterium
GGGGGAACAGACGCGATTTTCTGCAGCCCCCTTTCTCATTTTTAAATCTGGTTTATCCTCTTATTTTTACTTCTCCGCATTCGCCTCTGCGATGATCTTAGATGCTAAGTGGTGCGGCACTTCGTCGTATCTGAGGAACTCCTGCGAGAAAGAGCCCTTCGCCTGAGTCATGGCTCTGAGCGCGATCGGATAATCTAAGAGTTCTGCCATCGGCGCTTCCGCCATCAGCTTCTGAACTCCGTGTCCTACCGGCTCCATGCCGAGGATTCTCGCTCTTCTTCTGTTCATATCGCCCATGACGTCGCCCATATACTCATCCGGAATGCTGATTTCCAGTCTCATAATCGGCTCCAGCAGAACAGGATTCGCCTCCGTGATGCCCTTCTTAAACGCCAGTGACGCTGCGATTTTGAACGCCATTTCATTGGAGTCCACATCGTGGTAAGAGCCGTCATATAAAACAGCCTTGATGTTTACGACAGGATAACCTGCGAGAGGTCCCTTTTCCATACATTCGATGATGCCCTTTTCTACCGCAGGCACATAGTTCTTAGGAATCGATCCGCCGAATAACTGTTCGGAGAAATCCAGTACCTTATCAGGAGACGGTGAAAATCTGATATGAACGTCGCCGTACTGGCCCGCGCCGCCGGACTGTTTCTTATGCTTGCCCTGAACGTCAGAATGTCCCTTGATCGTTTCTCTGTAAGCGATCTTTCTCGGACTCGTCACCACATCTACATTAAATCTCTCCTTGAGCTTGGAGATGATAATATTTAACTGCATCTCGCCCTGGGTTCCCAGAAGCGTCTGCTTCGTCTCCGTATCCTGACGGATGACGAAGGATGGATCTTCTTCTCTGAGTCTCGCGAGACCTGAGCCCATCTTTTCTTCTTCGCCCTTTTTCGCCGGAGCTACAGCGGTAAAGAGCGTCGGCGCAGGAGAATCCACACTTACGTACGTTCTCGACTTCGACTTATCGCACAGCGTATCGCCCGTTTCCGTGTATACGAGCTTCGGAACAGCTACGATATCACCCATATTTGCAACGTCTGTATCGATCTGCGTCTTTCCTCTCATAAATACCAGCTTATTGAGCTTTTCTGCTTTTCCCGTTCTCGTATTCACCAGTTCCATGCCGGCTTTCAGCTGTCCCGTGATAACCTTCATGATAGAAATCTTGCCTACAAACGGATCGGACAGTGTCTTAAATGTCAGCGTCGTAACAGGACCGTCAGCTACAGGCTCTGCAAAATCCTCGCCGCCGCTGGCGTCGACATATTTATATGGGGCATGTCTGAGAGGAGATGGAGAAAACTTACGGATGATGTCGAGCATCGCCGTCACGCCCTGACCGTTTTCAGGGTCAAAGGCGAACACCGGAACGATTTCCGCAGATGCAACGCCGTTTCTCAATCCCTTATTGAACTCCCAGTCCTCGAATACGCCTTCATCGAAGTACTTGTTCATCAGTTCTTCATCCGTTTCCGCGATCAGCTCGTTTAACGCGTCCAGCATTTCCGGCTTGATCGGATAACTGGCAGGAACGCAGACTGCGCCGAACTTATCTCTGATAGACTGAACCAGCTCATCAAAGTCATACGTGTCCTTGTCCTTGCGCTTTATCATGATAAATACAGGCTTCTTCAGCTCTTTACAGAAATTCCACGCCTTTTCCGTACCCACCTGAATACCGGAACCTGCGTCGACGATCAGGAGCGCCGCAGCTGCCGCCTGAATCGCGCTGTACATCTCATGCGAAAAATCCAAAAGACCCGGCGTGTCGATAAAATTGATCTTTACATCCTTGTACTCGATAGGAATGATCGACATGTTGATCGAATGCCCTTTTTCAATTTCCATCTTGTCATAATCAGAAACCGTATTCCCATCCTCGATGGTGCCGACTCTCTTCGTCACGCCCGTTTCAAACAGGGCGAGCTCCATAAGAGAAGTCTTCCCGCAACCACCGTGCCCGATGAGCGCCACATTCCTGATCTTTTCGCTGGGATAAGCCTGCATATTTCGTACCTCCTGTTTTTTATTATTATTTTGAAAACATCGACGGAAAATACACTGCAGCACTTTCCTGTTCAAAATGTTTTTTCGTATTATCCGGAAAGCTCCGGCAGGTTCACGCAGATCCGGCCGATTCAGCCGATTCTATTGAAACGACTTAAAATTCAGGCGCAAACCATGTGTATGCTTATTATATCATTCCCCACTAATGTTAGCAATCAATTAGTCGGCAGGATACGTATGTATCGTGTATGCATAAAACATGAGGATTCTCCACTGGTCGCCGCCTCCGATAGTCGCTCCACTGGCAGAAATAATTTCATCGTATATCACTCGATTTTCGTCTTTCGATACCTTCTCACACCGGCAAAGACGATCAGCATCACCGCTATGATCCCCAGCGCCGCTGCAGCCAGAGGATTTCCTGCAGCCAGATCTGAAACCACCTCGTAGAGCTTTACCGAATCCTCTGACTCTTCCGTCTCCGTTTCCTCCTGCGGGATCTCTTCCGCATCTAAAGTCACTTCGTCCCAGGCTGCAGAAATTTCTTCTGAAGACGCCTGCGCCTCTAACTCG
>CAZGBL010000258.1:0-2557 GCA_964523955.1 uncultured Oscillospiraceae bacterium
AAATCGGCGGAGTATCCAATTCACAGCATACGAAAGGCACGGCGGCGGATATCGTAATATCCGGCGTTCCGCCGTTTGCGATTGCAGCGTGGATGGAGCAGAAAATCAGAAAAGTGGGAAAGTACGCCTGCGGATTTTACCCGATCTCACTTTTTTGCCATGTGGACGTCAGAAGTACGGCGACACTGTTTAAAGAATATAAAAAATCGAAAACGCAGAGCGTATCGAGCTTTGGATTCGGAACAAAATACGAAAGCTATTTAGCGACAGAAGAAACGGAAGATCAACAGGAGGAAGAGGAAATGACGCAGGAACAGTTTAACACGATGATGGAAGCTTATCTGGCAGAGAGAGCGAAACAGGAGCCGGGCAGCTGGTCGGCGGATGATCGACAGTGGGCAGAGTCTGTCGGAATCATCCAGGGCGATGCTGACGGCGCGAAGAGATACAAGTCGTTTATCACACGGGAAGAAGCGGCGGTGATGCTGCATAGGGCAGCAAAATTATAAATTCCTAATGGAATTTTTACAGAACGATCACAAGAAAGCCGGATACGACTAAGCCATCCGGCTTTCTTGTGAATTCCGGCGAAGGAGGAAAGATATGGCGTTATCAGATCAGGATAAAACCCTTTCAGCTTCTCAACAGGCAGCGATTCAAAAGGCTACCAACGATTGGAACACTGCAAAGGCGAAGGGGGATCAGGCGGGAATGGATGCCGCTCATGCTGCTGCGGAAAAGATCAGAAACCAATCTGGCTATAGCGGCGGCAACGATGGGATCAGTACGAGTACTATCGGTTCAAGCGGTTCAAGCGGTTCAGGTAATAAAAACACAGGCAGCGGAGCGAGCAGCAGCACCAGCAGTTTAGTGTCGGGTAGTGCAAGCTCGAACAAAAATCAGACGGCAACAACTGTGGCGGGAAACGTGTCAGGCGGCACAACAGCGAACTCTAACAATTATTACATCAACTCCTATGACGGGGTGAAGCAGGCTAGCAGCATGAAAGCGGGGGACTCTTTCACTGCGTCGGACGGTTCTGTCTGGACAATGGGCAGTGACGGAAAACTTTCGGTAAGACGTTCTGACGGCAGAACGCAAACCGGCGTAGTGGGTTCTCTGGGAAAATATACGATTAATACGCCGACCGGAATAGAGAAGTACAATAACCTGAAAGAAGGAGAGACTTTTACCGATACAAACGGCGCGGTGTGGACGAGAAAGGCGGACGGAACCATTGTTGTAAGTCGTAATGGAAAAGATTATATCGCGGCGCTGGGTTCAGACGGTTCAGGTAGTCTGAATACGAATGCAACAGACGTTAATAATAATCCGCTTGCTGTTTTTAAAGATGAAAACGGAAATATTACCGGTGTTTACAATGCTGACGGTTCGACCGCTTCCGTGCGCGGAACGATTACCGTCATGGAGGAAGGCGGGGGAAACACTCAGTATATCGTATCCGAGGATGCCGTCAGCGGTAAATTACGCTACGTCAGAGCGGTAAGCGGCAAGGTCGCAATCGTCAGCAGAGAAGGAGACGGCACGCTCCCGGAAGTGACGCTGACAGGGGAGAATGGGTCTAAGCTGTCAGGCGCGAATCTGGTTTTCGGCGAGGATGGGCACGCTTATGACAGCCGAACGGGACAGACCATCGGCGAGTTGGCGTCGGCGTATGGTATCGACATTGCCAATTACGCAATCAAGCTCACGACGAGCGAGGGAGAAGATAAATATTTTTCATCAGAAGGAGAAGAGATCACGGACGCTTTAGGCGTAGCGGCAGTTCAGCAATGGACGGGGGATGATATCTACGACGCATTGATTAATGGAATGATGGCGCAGGGATGGAATCAGGTTCCTCAGTTTTCAGACTACGAGCAGCTGACGTGGGAGCAGGCTCTTGCACAGGCACAGGAACAACTCTCCTCTTCTTATGAAAAGTCGCTGAATGATACACTGGACGAGCTTAATCAGAAAGCATTGGAAACAGGCTTTTACGGTCAGCTTCCGACGGAGGCGTTAAAACAGCAGGCGGCGTCAGCTTCCGAACTGGATAAACAGTCGGCGATCTATGATTTAGCACGGAATCTTCTCAACGACTCTCACGATTACGCGCAGCAGCAGTATGACAACGATATGAATACGTCGGAATCTCGTTTGTCCACAATTCAGACAATCTTCAATTATGTGTATCAGATTTCACAGGATAAAATTACAAGCGCACAGACGCAGCAGGAGCTGGATAATCAGATGCAGTCTATTATTCTGGACGCGATACAGTTGTACGCAACGCTGACCGGTCAGGGAATGAATAATGCGCAGATATTAAGCTATATTACAACTTTGATGAGTCAGGCGAAATAGTTATGCTCTAATTTATTTGAATGGCAGCCTTTAGCATGTATCTTAATATGAAACGCCATCCGGAAAGGATTTTACATAAATGGCAAAATCATTATTTGATGATGTGTTAAAGGCAGCACAGTCTGCACAGCAAGTAGCGAAAAACGCTACCTCTAATCAATCGTTACAATCTAATCGTTCTACGGCGCTT
>CAZGBL010000259.1:0-2510 GCA_964523955.1 uncultured Oscillospiraceae bacterium
TTACCTAATTTTATATTACATTGTTTTTATCGATGCATAGGTTTTGCAAAGATCATAAAAAATAGTTTCTTTGCAGCTGACGCAGTATGTGTGAACAGGAATTTCCGATTCCGCCGTTCACATGTTTTTTTGCGCAGTAGTTAGTTGTTGCTAATTGAAGAGACGAAGTGAAGATAGGCATAGTAAAAGAGGGCGGTATTCGGATGCGGACACAGAGCGTTTCGGCTCCGAACAGTGAGGGGAAAACGCAGAATAGAAAGATGAATAAAGAAACAGGTGTGGAGGGCTTCGGCAAATGAATGAGAAAACGTGTAAATATTATTTAAAAATGGGTGTTATTGTTTTAGCGTGGCTGGCGGTGTGGGAGATCGCCGATAGGATGATCAATAACCGCGTTATTCTGTCGGGACCGCTGCACATTATACTTGCGTTTATAGAGCAGCTGCAGAAGACGGATTTCTGGATTATCTGCGCAGCTTCCTTTCTGAGGATTACAGCAGGATTTCTGCTTTCCTTCGCTGCAGGGCTCTTGTTGGCGGTGCTCTGCTACCGGTCTGCATTGCTGCGGGATATCATATCGCCCATTATGGTGACTTTGAAAATCGTTCCTATGATTTCCTTCGTTATTATGCTTTTGATCTGGGTAGGAAATCAGGCGCTGACGATTTATCTGTCTTTTCTGATCGTTTTGCCTCTGATTTATACCAGCACACTTGCGGGACTGAACGCAGTAGACTATCATCTCATAGAAATTTCCAAAGAATATCAGATGTCCTATTGGAATCGGTTTCTTTACGTTTATCGGCCGGCTCTTATGCCGTTTCTGATAAGCAGTTGTCGTGTGGCGCTGGGAATGAGCTGGAAATCAGGTATTATGGCGGAAGTTATAGGTACGCCGAATCCGTCCATCGGCCGTGAGATGTACGCAGCGAAGACATATCTGCAGACGGCGAATCTGTTTGCGTGGACGATCGTTGTGGTGATCTTAAGCTATATCTTTGAGAAGATCTTCCTGGTTATCCTCAAAAAGCTGGACACCCCGAATCAGGGCGGTACAAACGTGGTAAAGCAATAGGGACGGAAGTTTTCATCTGAATATCGATAGAAAGGATGCACAGAATGTCTGTTACGATTAAAAATATTCAAAAGAGCTTTGGCTCTAAGAAGGTATTAAACGGTGTTGATTACACTTTGGAGGACGACGGTATTTATTGTCTGATGGGACCTTCCGGCATGGGAAAGACGACGCTGCTCCGTATCCTGATGGATTTGGAAACGCCGGACGCAGGCGAAATTCAAGGTCTGGGGGAGGACGATATATCTGCGATGTTCCAGGAGGATCGTCTGTTTCACTGGCTGTCAGCAGTAGACAATGTGGCGGTAGTGTGTAAAAAAATGAAAGATAAGAAGGCAAAACGACAGATTGCCGAAAATCTAGAGTGCATTCTTCCGAAGGATTGTCTGTATCAGCCCATATCGGAACTTTCAGGAGGGATGAAACGAAGAGTGGCTCTGGCGAGAGCGATGAATTTTCCTTCGAGACTGATCATTCTGGATGAACCGTTTACGGGACTGGATCGCGAGACAAAAATGAATGTTATCGACTATATCCTGAAGATGCGCGGTCATAGGATTCTTCTGGTGGCGACCCACGGTGTGGATGATGCAGATCTTCTGGGAGCTAAGGTTATCCGACTGGAAGAGCTGCAAGGAAAGACTGTACAGGAAGAGCAAAGTGAGGAAGAAGATGTCGAAAGGACGCTGAGCCGCAGCGAAATTCTGAGGGAAATGGATTTATTTCAGGGTATAGCGGAAAGCAGCTTCGAGGATATTATCCACAAGATGGGTGGATATGAGTCAGAATACAGCACCGATGAAATCGTCTGGCGGCAGGCGGATGAAAAGAACTGTATTGGAATCATTCTGAAAGGCAGGATTCAGGCTGAGAAAATTTTCGAGAAGGAGATTCAGATTATCGAGCAGTTTCGAAGCGGCGACTGCTTTGGTGCGGCGGTAGCGCTGGGATCGAAGGGCAGCTGGGTGGAGATTCGGGCGATTAAGCCTACGAAAATTTTGTTTCTTCCGGTCAGCCGCTTTCTGACAGATTTGGATGACAGAAATTTTAATCAAATGAAGACGAATCTGGTTCGGGAAATGTCAAATAAGCTGGAAATTCTCAATCTCAAGAATCAGCTATTGGCAGAGCCGCGGCTGCGCAAGAGGATTCTGATGTATTTGTGTACTCTGCCTGAGGATGCCGACGGTTTTAAAACGGTACCGTTCAGCCAGAAAGAACTGGCTCAATATCTGAACGCGAATCGTTCGGCCTTTAGCCGGGAGATGACGAGGATGAGGGAAGATAAGGTGATCGAAACGGCAAAGCGGCGGGTGAAGGTTCTTCAGCAAATGTCGGATTTTGAATATTGATTTTTTTTAAAAATTTTGTCTGAAGTTGCCATGGCAAATGACAGGGGAAGATGTGTTTGTTATACTGCAGTCATAAGGTAGTT
>CAZGBL010000260.1:0-2507 GCA_964523955.1 uncultured Oscillospiraceae bacterium
AGACTAACTTCCAGTTGCTCCCCTAAGAAATGGAATTTAAATTTTCACTTCACGCTCATGTAAAAATCTGAAAGAATCTATTGACAAGGTGCGAAACATGGGCTATTATAGTTATTGTTGTTCGCGGTCGTGCTGGAATAGGCAGACAGGCACGTTTGAGGGGCGTGTGTCAACCGACGTATGGGTTCAAGTCCCATCGACCGCACCAGATGATTAAGATCTGAATTCGATTTCGTCGAGTTCGGATCTTTTACTTTATGCAGGAAGATCTTTTATTATACAGGAAGCATGATTCTCAAATAGTGACGGTATTCTGTATTTTCTTCTTTATTGAATTCATATCTAAATAATCGAGAGATTTTGAACTTTTCCTATGATGAGTCAATCTTCAGCAATTTTAAGAATTTTTAAATTGATTCCTGAGTAAAAACGTGAAATACTAAAATTGTAAAGTACAGTGAAATAGAGCGTATACTGGAGGGTTTCTGCAAATGGGATGCGGTGAGCCTGGACAGAGATTTGTATTTTGGGAAAAGGTGGTCAAGTTTTTATGGGATTATTCAAAAGGGTGGTATATCCAGCGATATTTTTCTTTTTTCTTACATTTTTGATTTCGATGCTTTCCTGGCTGTTTGTGCCGGAGCGGATTACTGTGACAGACTGGGTAGATGGGAGAAACCGAAACGCGTTCAGTCTTATGAATGAACCCGAGGATTCGATCGACGTCCTCGTTGTGGGCGACAGCGAGAGCTTTACTTCGATTTCGCCGTATCGTCTTTGGGAAAAGCAAAGAATTACGTCTTACGTGTGCGGGCAGACAGGTCAGCATGTCATCGAAGCGTATAATATGCTGAAACGTGCTTATGAGTCTCAAAGTCCGAAGTTGGTCATTTTGGAGACGAACGAATTGTTTACCTGTGCGGAACCAGAGGAAAACGGATTGATCCAGTCGGTTTCTCCGACCATCGGTTTTTATCTCGGCCTTATTAAAGAACTCTGTGACGATCACGGCAGTCAGCTTCTTTTGGTGAGTGTTCCTTCTCCTAAAAACTGGAATCATGCAAAACACGAGGGCGTGGCACGGTATGCACAGGAGAATGGGATTCCTTTCCTCGATCTGAATCGGAATGCAGCTGCCGGTGAACTGTCGCTGGATTGGCAGCAGGACAGTTACGATCAAGGGGATCATCTGAATCTTCGCGGCGCGGAAAAGGTTACGGATTATCTGGGGACATATATAGAGGCGCATTATGATTTTTTTGGAAAAAAGCGCGTCCGACAGGGATCCTGATGACCGCGCGTCTTGGAATCGCGGATTGGAAGGTTATCAGCGAGCGAAGGCGGAGACTGTGTAGCGGATAAAATGAGAAAAATCGATCTCAGGTCTTTAAAACGGCGGGATTACCGGGCAAACCCGCCGTTTTTCTACATTTTCCATCTGACGATTGGTCAGGGACGGTGATAAAGCCTGCACATTTTCTCCAGCTCCTGTGCGGCGATACTGGCAGGTCGGCTCATATCGCGGATGAGACAGATGTGGCGGGCAGGAAGCTGTTCGATGAGGTCCAGGGCAAAGACTTCTTTTTTTGCCAACGCGTCCCGGATGAAGCTTTCCGGCAGAAAACCGATACCGAGGTCGTGCTTCACCATGGGCAGGATCTGATCCGTGGTAGCGGCTTCGATGTCAGGGATGAGAGTGAAGCCGTGGGATGCGAAAAAGTCGGTAAATAGTGTGTGTGTCTTTGTTTCAGGTCCCAGGCTGATGAGCGGATAGCCGGCGAGATCAGACAGGCTTATGGGTTTTTCGGCTAACGCCTTAAAATGGGGACCGGCGATGGGGATGTCGCGGAATTCCTGCAGAGGAAATTCTTTCAAGGGCTTTACCGCGCCGGTGGGAGAAGAAACCAGCGCGAGCTCTACCAGACCTGATTTTAGCGATGCGATCGCTTGAGCGGTAGAGTGATTCGTGATGCGGAAACGGACGCCGGGATAGAGCTTTCGGAAGCGCCGAAGTACTGGCAAAAGAACAGCATGAAGGGCGATTTCGCTGACGCCTATCGAAATACTTCCCGTTTCAAGGTTTCGGTCATTTGCCAGCTCTAACTCTCCGGTCTGAAGCTGTTCGTGAGCAATTTTAACGTGAGAGAACAGTTTTTCTCCTTCCGGAGTCAGAGTGACGCCGCGGTTTGTTCGCAGAAAAAGCTTACAGCCCAGCTCGCTCTCCAGATTGTTCATGGTACGTGTGATATTCGGCTGGCTGCTCATAAGGATTTCCGCAGCGCGGGTAAAATTTCTGTACTTTGCTACGTAATAGAAGATTCTGTAATAATCGTAGTTGACCGACATGATGTTCTCCTTTATTTTCTTTCATTTTAAAGCAGTAGACCCTTTGAGCATGCAGAGGAACATTTCCTTTTTTATTGACATATAAATTTTATATGATAATTATAACTAATATATATTTTACATATCTCTACAGCGCTATTATAATACGATGATGTTGAAAG